>NZ_MUXZ01000016.1 GCF_002015075.1 Canicola haemoglobinophilus | reverse complement strand
AGAAACAGGTATTTACACAGAATTTGGGATGGGGTCTGGAAACCTACTCCAAACGTATCAACCATTTTTTAAATTCATGATTTACTAATAAATAACGTTTATTTCGTCCCTCTTTGAACTCTGCTACCATATTTAAAGTTTTCATTTTATTTATTAATGCTTTTATTTTATTTTTAGCTTGTGATTCACTAAAGTTTTCTTTGCTATTTTTTAATAGCAAAGAAATAGTTTCCTTACTCATTAAACCTATCTCTCTATGTGCGATTTCTTTGATGATTTCTTGCTCAAAATGATTAGCGCTTTTAAAAAATTCAATTTCATTTTGCGATTCATTTTGTTCTTGAATAATTTGTTCTAATGTTTTATCAGTAACATTTATTACAAATTCAATCGCTGCTTTATTTAAATAATAAGGTTTAAAATCAAGATGCTTAAAATATCCAGCCAAGTCTGAAATATTAATATCAACTTGCTTATATTGTTTAATATAACTTGCCACTCTTTGTAAATATTCTTCATTTAATAAAGGCAATTCCATTTTACTAGCAAAATCAAAAAGAGGAGCTGTTTGGGACTTAAACATATAATTTAGCTCAAGCACAGAAGCTCCTGTAAAAATTGTCTTGATATGGCTTTTGTTAATATCTAATACGGTACGTAGATTTGCAACAAAACTCTCTACTAAATTTTCATCTGTTCGAGCTAACTCTTGAATTTCATCTAAGATTAATAATAGTTTCACACCTCTCTTTGAATTATGCCGAGCAATTAAATCTAATACATCAAAAACATTTGAACTTGAAAAATTCACTTCCGTTTGTTTTTCTTGTGTATTTTTATCAGATAGCTCTAACTTACTTAACCCAAGTGCACTATTACGATCATTTTTTACATTTAATAGTGTCGTAGAACGTTGCAAAATCTTTGATTCTAAGTCTGTTAGAAATGTTTCATCATTAGCATTTTCAGCATGGAACTCAATCAATTGATTAATAAATGCTTGGCAAGTTTCTGTTTTTTCTCCATTTGTTTGAGTTCTCATAAAAGAAAAGTAGAAAACATTGTAATTTTGATTTAATGCTACTGGCAGGACATCACGAGTAAGAAATTCGGTTTTACCACGGCGACGTAAATCTGTGAGTAAAAAAGCATGGGTTACATTATTTAATGCACTTACAATTGATTTTGCATAGTTTTCCCTTGATGTAAAAAGCTCATCACTTGCTACATTGAGAAAATTACTATATGTTTTTGTTTTATTTTTGAACATTTTATTAACCAGTAGAGATAAACTATTTTAAACTATTCTAAACTATCAAAAACCATCTATCAACTATCCAAAAAAATGCGGTCAAAACTGACCGCACTTTTCATTCAACTTCACCAATTACAACGCTTCAATCGCCTTATACTGCTGTTTGAGTTTTTCTAAACCCTCAGCGTATTCTGCCATTTTTTCACGTTCTTTGGCGATAACTTGCTCTGGGGCTTTGGCTACGAAGGCTTCGTTACTGAGTTTGCCTTCAATGCGTTTTACTTCGCCATTGAGTTTTTCGATCTCTTTGGTTAAGCGAGCGAGTTCGGCTTCTTTATTGATAAAGCCTGCCATTGGCACGAATAATTCCACATTGCCGATAAGTTTAGTGACTGAAAGCGGTGCATCTTCGCCTTGAGCTAACACTTTCACTTGCTCAAGTTTGGCGATAGCTTGTAACAAGCGGTCGTTTTCTGCCAAAATTTTGCAATCGCTTTCACTGGCGTTACGCACTAATAACGCTAATGGTTTGCTTGGGGCGATATTGCATTCTGCACGAATGTTACGCACTGCCACAATTACGTCTTTCAACCAACCGATTTGAGTTTCTGCCTCTGGATCAAGTTCGCTTTCTTCTACTTTCGGGAATGGCTGTAACATAATAGTGTCGCCAGATAAATCCATCACGCCTTTTAGTTTTTGCCAAATTTCTTCAGTGATAAACGGAATAATTGGGTGAGCTAGACGTAACAATTTCTCTAAAACATTGAGAAGTGTACGACTTGCACCACGTTTTTGTGCGTCTGTGCCGTTGGCAAAAACAGGCTTGGTAAGCTCTAAATACCAGTCACAGAATTGGTTCCAAGTGAATTCGTAAATGCTGTTCGCCACTAAGTCGAAACGGTATTGCGATAACGCAGAACGGAACTCTTCAACAGTACGGTTAAAGCTGGATTGGATCCAACGATCTGCCAAGCTGTATTCCACTTCGCCTTCGCTTAAATCCAATTTGTCGTTGGTAAGCACGAAACGGCTCGCATTCCATAATTTATTACAGAAATTGCGGTAGCCTTCTAAGCGTTTCATATCCCAGTTAATATCACGTCCGTTGCTAGCTAATGCTGCAAGAGTGAAGCGTAAAGCATCCGTTCCATGTGCGGAAATACCATTCTCAAACTCTTTGCGAGTGGCTTTAGCGATTTTTTCTGCAAGCTGTGGTTGCATCATATTGCCAGTGCGTTTCTCAAGGAGATCTTCAAGGGAAATACCGTCAATCATATCAATCGGGTCAAGCACGTTACCCTTCGATTTCGACATTTTTTGCCCTTGTTCATCACGAATTAAGCCCGTTACATAAACCGTTTTGAACGGCACTTGTGGCTTGCCATTTTCATCTTTAATGAAGTGCATCGTGAACATAATCATACGAGCGACCCAAAAGAAAATGATGTCAAAGCCAGTGATTAACACATCCGTTGGGTGGAACATTTTCAGATCAGGCGTTTGTTCTGGCCAACCTAAAGTTGAGAACGTCCATAAGCCCGATGAGAACCAAGTATCTAGCACATCTTCATCTTGTTTTAAGGCTAAATCCGCTGGCAAATTATGCTTCGCTCGTGCTTCTTCTTCGCTACGAGCTACGTAGATATTGCCGTTTTCATCGTACCACGCAGGAATACGGTGTCCCCACCATAATTGGCGAGAAATACACCAATCTTGAATATCACGCATCCAAGAGAAATAGAGATTTTCATACTGTTTTGGCACAAACTGAATTTCGCCATCTTCCACTGCTTTTACCGCCACTTCCGCTAACGGTTTCACGCTCACATACCATTGGTCGGTTAGCATTGGTTCGATTGGCACACCACCACGATCACCATAAGGTACTTTTAAGTCGTGCGGTTTGATTTCATCTAACAAGCCAAGGGCTTCAAAGTCTGCCACGATCTGTTTACGAGCAGCAAAACGTTCCATTCCTTGATATTTCGCAGGAATAAGTGCGGTGTAATTTGTGCAAGGTTTTCCATCTGTACCGATAATTTCCGCTTCATCACGAATATCGGCATTTAAGGTCAGCACGTTTACCATTGGCAACTGATGACGTTTACCCACTTCATAGTCGTTGAAATCGTGGGCTGGAGTAATTTTCACCACGCCGGTACCAAATTCACGATCCACATAATCATCAGCGATAATCGGAATTTCACGATCAGCAAGAGGAAGAATAACCGTTTTACCAATCAGTGATTGATAGCGTTCATCTTCAGGGTGAACCGCCACTGCTGTATCGCCGAGCATGGTTTCAGGACGAGTGGTCGCCACTACTAAATAATCTTTACCGTCCGCCGTTTTTGCACCATTCGCTAACGGATAGCGGAAATGCCACAGCGAGCCTTTGCTCTCTTTGTTTTCCACTTCTAGGTCAGAAATTGCTGTGTGAAGTTTCGGATCCCAGTTCACCAAGCGTTTACCACGATAAATCAAGCCCTGTTCGTGCAAGCGAACAAAGACTTCTTTCACCGCATTAGACAAGCCTTCGTCCATGGTAAAACGCTCACGATCCCAGTCGATTGAGTTACCAAGGCGACGCATTTGCTGGCTGATCGTACCGCCTGAATAGGCTTTCCAATCCCAGATTTTGTTGATAAAGGCCTCACGACCATAATCGTGGCGAGTTTTGCCTTCCTCCGTCGCAATTTTACGCTCCACCACCATTTGGGTCGCAATCCCAGCATGGTCTGTCCCTGTTTGCCATAGGGTATTATTGCCTTCCATACGGTTAAAACGGATTAAGGTATCCATTAAGGTTTGCTGGAAAGCGTGCCCCATATGCAACGACCCCGTCACATTCGGTGGCGGAATAGCGATACAGTAACTTGGAACATTCGGGTTCTCAGACGGCTTAAAATAGCCCTGCTCTTCCCAGTGTTTATAAAGTGCTTGTTCTACCGCAGATGCCTCAAAGCGATCTGCCATTTGGATTTGTTTGGTCATTTTTTTCTCTTTTTTGTAAATTTTATTAAACATATTAATAATATTGCAGTTAAAGTTTGTAGCTTTCTAATATTTTCATCCATATTTCATGTAAATTGTTGAAGTCTAATTTTCCATTGTAAATTACTAATGGGACATCAGAAACTCTCATATACTCGTCATATAATTGTTCTTCTTCATTTTCATAATGTTTTTTCAAAATTTCATCATCTTTAGGCACAGGATATTTACCTGCCCATAAAATATATCCAGATAATATATCTAACAAATTAAATTCTTCTTCAGATAATTTTATCTGGGCTTCTAGAGCTAACTCTCTCAAATTATGAGTATATTTGAAATCAATATTCCTTTGCGTTAAAACAGCTTTTATTAGTAATTCAAAAGCCATTCCCATCAACATTTTATAAACATTCCAACAGAAAGGATGTTTATCCAAACTATCCCATAAAACCTTAGCAGAGGTAATCAAATCTCCTGCTCTTGAATGCCAATGCCCCGATTCATCTTTCAGGCGACTATAGTTTTTTTTGTATTGTTCTATCATACATATCTTTTTCTTATACAAGAGATCTATTTAGTGCTCTTTTTTGCATAATTTACCAAAATCTTACCGTTTTTTATTATAAAGATTATCTCTCGAGTAAGAGATTTTTTATCTTATTTGCTTTCTCACTTCGCAAGCAAAGTCTGCCAAATCTCCCCTAGCCCCTCTTTGCTAAAGAGGGGGATTATATCTTTAGCAATCAAAGATTTTTCAAAATAATTAGATCGAAAAACAAAATAAATAAACGTACATTTTCTTCGATAAAGTTTCCCTCTTTGAGCCATGAGGGGATAGGTGATATTTGGCAGAATAAGATTGCGAAGAAAATGCTGCTTTCTTTTGCAAAAATGGCTTAAAATCCCACCTCTTGCTATTTCTATTTAAAAATTACAGCCTTATCAAAAACAACTTCTACCTAAGTTTAATTCCCTTTTTGAATGAGTTTATCAATTCTTTGGCGAATTGCTTTCATTCGTTGTATAAATAATTTATCTGAAACAGTGCCAAATAAAATATCGTGCGTTGCCATAAAGCGAATTTCAGCAATTTTTTCTTCTTTCTCTGAACGAAAGGTCAAAACAATCAAAGGATCATTTTCACCTGTTTTATCAACTCTAGCGTGATAAATACCTAAATAGTAAGGAACAGCTCCCTTTGCTAGACTAGAGTCTTTTGCTCTACCAAAAACACGATCTATATTTTCCTGATAAATTTCAATAAAGTGCTGGTTATTCCATAACTCAATTAGCTCAACGATATTTTGTGAATGTTCTAAAATATCTTCATCACTAAAACCCAATTCTTTACTAATTTCCACAAAGAGTTCATGAACCTTGGCTTCAGTTATCACTATCTTTTCGACCGTCATTATTATATGACTTCAATTTTTCCTGAATAAGGTTTCTAAAATTATCTTGTTTTTCTTTTAATGTTTTACCTTGAATATCTAAATATCCAAGATTATTCGTTTTATCAATAATTTCTTTGATATATTCTGCGTTAATTGGTTGTTGCATATACGCACTCCTCTAGCACAAGTCAAAGATAAGCATTATATTATTTATACAAGCGGTTAGTTTTTCAGAAAAATTTGCAAAAACTCCTAAAAAACCCACCGCTCTTTATCTATTCTCCAAAATCGCTAAATATCGCTCTAATTCTTTCAACTCATAATCCGCAATTAAAGCTAATAATGCACTCACACCTTGCTGATTTTTATGATATTCATCAAAGCATTGATAATATTTGGCTCGGTCGGTAAATTTAATATCCACAGGTAAATAACCTTGTTTTAATAATTCAAAATTGAGTAATAAACGCCCTGTTCCGCCGTTGCCATCAATAAAAGGATGAATACTTTCAAAGGCTAAATGCAACCAACTTATGGCGTCTAAAGGATGAAGAGCGGTCAGTTTTTGTTGATATTTTGCAATTAACCGCGCCATTTCTTCGGGAATTAAATAAGGCGGTGTTGGTTCATTTTCTGCCCCTAAAATTCGCACTGGAATTTTACGATATACGCCTCGATTTTCTGCATTACTCATTAATACGAGAGAATGAATATCTTTAATAGCTCGTTCGGTTAAAGGTTCGTTATTTGCGACCAATTCATAAATATAATTAAAAGCGTCTTTAAAGCCAATAATATCTAAATGTTCTCGAATGGGCTTCTCGGCAATCGTCATACCTTCTTTTAAAATCAGCACAGTTTCACGCAAAGTGATGGTATTGCCTTCAATCGCATTGGAATTATAACTGCTTTCAATAATAAATTCTTCACGCAACCGCTGTACTTCGCTCGCCGAAAGCGGACGAAGTTGGCTAATTTTTTGTTTTAAATGGTCAATTTGAGTTAAGGTATTCATTTAATTTGCTCTAAATTCGTATTTTATAATGCCATCTTTATTATTTCTGAGCTAAATGTGTCTAGATTGATTATTTTAATTCCAATTTTTTCTAATGCATCTAAAGTTTCATTATATGTATCTGCCATTTTTTCAATATCTTCGCGAGTAGTTATGCGCGGAATCATGTATTCTTGAGCTTGTTTTTCTTTATATCGTTTTTGATTTCGTTCAATGCTTAAATCTACATTGATAGGCAATTTTACGATAACTACTTCATAACCATTTTTTACAAATGGATCTATAAGTGTTTTAGCTGTTTCTAATTTTGAAAAGGTGGCTTCAAAAACAATATTTAAACGACTTTCTATGGCTTGGTGACATAATTTTTTAGCAAATTCAAAAGAATAATTTCCGGTCTTCTTATAAGCCTCATTTCGCCCTAACTTTTCCTTAAAATCTTTAATTTTAGGGTGTAGTTTTCGATAATTGTCCGATTGAATTTTAATGAAATTACCTTTTAGCTTAGCAATAATCGTTGATTTACCACTTCCACTTACACCGGTAATAAAAATAACCCTTGGATTATAACAAGAAGAAAGGTGATTTAATTTTATCTCATTTTTCAGAATTTCTTCTACATCAGATAAATTCACTTTTGTATCTTTAGCCATTACTAAATACTCATTCTTAACTTGTCGTATTTATCACTCAATTCATAAATTTGTTCAATAATATCAACAGCTTTTACATGATCTTTTTCACATAAAGATAAATATTCATTATCCAGTTGATGTAAGCGGTACATATCTTGTTCCAAGATAGATACATCAAAATTTTCTCGTTTTAGGACAAGCATATCGGCTTTTGTGTCTGCGACTACTTCACAAACAATATCTGTTAAAACAACATAGTCGTCTTTTAAGCTTTGTACCATTTCAGCTTTTTGGTCTTGGCTTAACATGCTGATAATCTACTAAATATTAATAATCTTACCTATGATATTTTTGAGCTATAACATAGATTTTATAAATATCAAACAGCCCTCGATGAGAGAGCTGTTTGAATAGTTTAAGTTACCAATAAAACATTATCTTGTTGGTTATAAGTTTCTTATTTACTTTTCTCAGAAACTTGCTCAAAAATTTCCACAAACTCTACTGGCAACCGCTGAATTGCTTGAGCTTTAATCTGCTCAGGAATTTGTTTATAAAATGCTTCTGCAATTGAGCCAGTAATAGCTGCTAAGGTATCCGAGTCGCCACCGAGTGAAATTGCCAATCGAATGGAATCTTCAAAATCTTTGCTCTCTAAAAAAGCCACAATCGCTTGCGGAACAGTGCCTTGACAGCTTTCATCAAAGGAATAATTAGGGCGAATTTGATCGCAAGTGCGATCTAAATTATAGTCAAATTTTTGTTCAATAAATTGCTTTATTGTTTCCTTACTTTCGCCTTTTCTTGCTAAAAAAATTGCTGCAGCAGTTGCTTGTGCGCCTTTAATGCCTTCAGGGTGATTATGGGTAATATCCGCTGAACGTTTGGCATACTCTAACACTGATTCCATATCATCACATAACCAACCGACTGCCGATACTCGCATTGCTGAGCCATTGCCCCAACTATTGTAAGGCTGAGGCTCCCAACGTGGATTAAGCCAGCGAGCAAACATCCCGCCATAGCCAGAATTACGGTATCTGTTACCCCATTTTCTTAGGGTATCGGGCAAATCAATTTGAAAGCCACTCAACGCCCATTCTGCGATAGCGACACTACAAACAGTATCATCTGTAAAACAGCATTCAGAGGTAAAAAGCTCGAAATCTGTACCTTTGTAATTATTAAACTCAAAACGTGAGCCAATAATGTCACCAATTGTTGCACCAAACATAATTAAATCTCCTATCAGTTAATAAATCGCTGATAATAATAACTATAATAGCGACAAAATATGTCATATAAAATTCACTAGCTTTATTGGATGTACACAAATATCCAATATTGCTAGTGAACAGAATAAAACTATTTCAACACAGCTAAAGCAGCTTCATAGTTTGGCTCTTGTTTGATTTCAGATACTAATTCGCTATGTAAAACTTTGTTATCTTCATCTAACACGACAACCGCTCTTGCTGTTAAACCAGCTAAAGAGCTTGTGCTAATATCTACGCCTAAAGTGCGGTGCAATTCTTTGTTACGAAATGTCGATAAAGTCACCGCACTTTCAATGCCTTCTGCACCACAGAAACGCCCTTGTGCAAATGGTAAGTCTGCTGAAATACATAACACTACGGTGTTATCTAAATTTGCTGCTTCTTGGTTAAATTTGCGCACAGACATAGCGCAAATACCCGTATCAATGCTTGGAAATATGTTCAATACTTTACGCTTTCCAGCAAAATCAGCTAGAGCAATTTCAGCTAATTCTTTGTTGACTAAAACGAAGTTATCGATTTTGTCGCCCGCTTTGGCAAAGTTACCTGATACTTCAATGGGCGCTCCTGCCAATGTGATTTGAGCCATAATGTTCTTCTCTATTTACCTAATTGTGCTTTTAAACGCTTAATTTCATTTTTCAAACGTTGCGATTCTTCTAAACAATACCCGCTTTCTTGCCCCTCAGCACAACGAACATTTTGATATTGTTTCTCTAAAATAGCGAGTACTTTTTCTGCTTCTGATCTTTCGGCTACCTTTTTTACTTTATCTTGAGTTTTCTTAGATTGATTTTCTAAACTCTCGCTTTTTACTATATCAACCTTTGTTGTTTTATTTTCTGCTACTTTCTCCACAACAGGCTCAACCTTATTTTCTTTTAGACCAGCGGCTATTATTGACTGATTTTCCTCAGTCATATCAGTTTTTGCAATATTATCTTGAGCTTTTGGCTCTGAACCCTCTGTTTTATCTGTAATGTCTATCTCAGTCGTATTTTGAGGTGATACTTCAGTTTGCTTTTGCTCAACAGATTCTGTTTTTGGTTCAACTGCTTCTACTTTTTGTTCACTATCCTTCGGTAATGAATTTTCTTGTGGTTTATCACAAGCAGCTAGCCCAAATAATAATCCAACTAATGTTGTCGCTAAAATTTTAGATTTCATAAAAAACTCCTTATAAAAATTTATAGATTCTCTGTTTGTAATTGCCAACCTTGCGAACGAAGCAATTTATAACGTTCTCTCGCAAGCGTTTTTAATTGTTCATCAGTAGGAACAAAATCAATGATTTGATTAAAACTGCTAATAAAATCTGGAACTTGAGATTGTAAGTTAATCAGTATATCTCGCCGTTGTGTATTGCGTTTCCCTTGCCAAGAAATCTCAATGGGGGTTGCGTATGAAGTCATTTCACCAGATAAATTATGTGGCACAAATTCATCAGGCTCCCTCTGCCACAAAGCCTCATCAAGCTTTAACGCCTGCTCTTCCGTTTCACAAGTAATTAATACTTTTTTGCCTAATCGCCAAGCTGACGCCGCAAGATCACAAGCAAGACTTTCTTCAGCAAAAAGTCCATTTTTGCCTTGTTGTTGAGAAAGAATATAAAACTGAGCTTGCTTGATCATATTAGACATAATAACCTGAAGATAGATAAGCGCCAGATTTTAACGAAAATCAGGTAAAGATAAAACATTAATTTTTTGCTTTACCTTTTATTTCTGTAAAAGTGCGGTAATTTTTGCAAAAAAAATAAAGGCATCACCGCTTGGTCATGCCTTCAATAAAAGATTACTCTAATTAGAACTTCCAACCTAAGCCAACGAAGAATACCATTGGGTCAAGTTTTACATCAACTTTATGTTCATCGTATTGAGGAGCAGGCATACCATTTTTGGGCATTTTAAAACTTGCTTTTGATTTAATTTTGGCATACCAAACTGCCGTATTTAAATATAGGTTATCAGATAATTTAACATCCACACCTGCGTTAAATGCTGCGCCCCAAGAATCTTTTAATTTCAGATCTTTTACACCCTCTAAGATTTCTTGTTCACCGAAGAATTTAGTGTAGTTAACACCTGCACCGATATAAGGGCGAGCTTTTGAGTCTTTATCTAAGAAATAATATTGTAAGTATAGACTTGGTGGTAAATGTTTAGTTTTACCCACTAAGGTCTTACCTAATGTGATTTTGTGGCTAAATGGTGTTGCAGCTAATAACTCAACCCCTAAATTATCAGTTAGCATATAGGTTCCTGTTAAACCTAATTGTGCATTGCTATTTACATCAAACTTAAATGTATCATGATTTGTTGATGTTTTTGGTACAACTAAAATCGGACCACCACGAACAACAAAACTTCCAGCTTCATGAGCGGTTGCTGTTCCTGCCACTAATGCTGCAGCCATGCCAAGTGCTAATGCTGTTTTTTTCATATAAAAATTCCTCGCTGTTGTATTCTTTATATTATGGTTAGCTCATATGAGCGTTGCTCATTTATGCAACGAGCGAATACTACCACTTAGGAGTTATTATTTTTATGCGCTAGATCAAAATTATAAAAATTTGTTAAAAATTCTTATAAAATAGTTACAATTAATTTACTAAATTTTTAAAAATTTCTTTGATATGATGTATATCAATTATGAGGATTTTTATACTTTCCACGACAAAAACAGTATAATGCGCAAAATTTATTTTTATTGACGGATTTTTAAATGATTAATTTTACTCATATATTTCAAGACTGCTGGAATTTTATGCGAAACCAGCAAAAAATCACGCTACAATTTACCGCTCTTTTCTTTGTTACTTCTATATTTACAGTTTTTTTTACCCAGCCATCGCAAATACAAGCGCTTGAGTTATCAGAAACTATGCCAGCCTCTAGCATGGATAATTTGCAAATCAGCAAATACCTGATCATGCTAGGATTATTGCAAGTTTTATTAAAAATTTTTATTTCAGCTTGGGGCACCGCCACTATTCATCAACTTAGCCAACATTTTCAAGCACAGCTTAGTCACAGCTTTACAATAGCGGCGAAACGCTTGTTAGGATTAGTGTTGATCAATATACTCATATCAATTCCCTTAGGTATTGGTGCAAGTGAAATTTTAGTTTCAACTATGACGCATAAGTCCCCTTCCGTCTTTTCATTGATAGCGGTTGCATTGGGTATATTTGTGTTCGTGCGCCTCAATTTACTTAATGTACATTACCTAATACATAATCAATCCTTTAATCAAAGCCTGAGAACCATGTGGCAAAGCGGAATAAAGCGGACACAACATTTATTTTTATATACTTTAATTAGCTATATTGCCTTGCCTCTTTTATTAAGACAGTTCTCTTTATGGGTTGGCAATAATCTTTTAATGGAAATCTTGATTACCGCAATAATCTCTCTTGCAGATGTATTTCTATTGATTTTCACTTATCGTTTTTACACTATTTTCATGCAACAAAAGGAACAATAATGAAACAGTTACTAGAATTTATTCCTCTTATCTTATTTTTTGCCGTTTATAAATTACAGGGTATTCAAGCAGCAGCGATTACGCTTATTATCGCGACTTTAATTCAACTAGCGATTTTGAAACTTAAATATGGAAAAGTGGAAAAACAACAACTTATCATGGGAAGTGCGGTGGTATTTTTCGGATCTTTAACCGCTTATTTTAACGAGTTAGAATTTCTCAAATGGAAAGTCACCGTTGTTTATGCTCTGTTTGCCTTGATTTTACTTGTTAGCCAATATGCGTTTAAAAAACCTTTAATTCAGCAATTGTTAGGTAAAGAAATTGAACTTCCCGAAACGGTTTGGCATAAACTTAATTTAGCTTGGGCAATATTTTTCTTGCTCTGCATGCTAATTAATCTTTATATAAGCCAATACCTCTCTGATGATATTTGGGTTGATTTTAAAACCTTCGGAATTCTTGGTATGACAATTATTGCAACCTTAGTGACGGGAATTTATATTTATCGTTATTTACCTAAATCAGAAGAAAAAGAATAAGGAAAATCTATGTCAGTATTTATTGAAACTAATACAGGTCGGCAATCCAAAGGAAATCTATTACTTCGTACCTTAGCTATGCCATCAGACACTAATGCTAACGGTGATATTTTTGGCGGTTGGATTATGTCGCAAATGGATATGGGCGGTGCTATTTTAGCGAAAGAAATTGCTCATGGGCGAGTGGTAACGGTTGCCGTAGATAGTATGACATTTATCAAGCCTATTGCTGTCGGAGATGTGGTTTGTTGCTATGGTCAGTGCGTAAAAATCGGTCGCTCTTCTGTACAAATAAAAATGGAAGTATGGGTTAAAAAAGTGGCAAGTGAGCCAATTGGTGAACGTTATTGCGTAACAGAAGCCATCTTTACCTTTGTAGCAGTAGATAAAGAAGGCAAATCTCGCACAATTCCAAGAGAAAACAATCCAGAATTAGAAAAAGCATTAGCACAAATTTCAGCAGAACCCCAAAAATAATAAGGAGAATAAAGCATGATGTACTACGTGATTTTTGCTCAAGATAAACCAAATACATTAGCATTACGTTTATCCGTCAGAGAACAACATTTGGAACGCCTAAAACAGCTACAAGCCGAAGATCGTTTATTAACTGCTGGCCCAAATCCAGCCATTGATGATGAAAATCCAGGAGAGGCTGGTTTTACTGGTTCAACCGTAATCGCCAAATTCAACAGTTTAGAAGAGGCAAAACAGTGGGCAAGTTTAGACCCTTATGTTGCTGCGGGTGTGTATGATGAAGTTCTTATCAAACCATTCAAAAAAGTCTTCTAGATATTTATCCTAATTTTACTTCGACAAAAAGGTGCTTATTTTTTAATAAGTACTTTTTTTCTGTTGTTCATCCATAAATTCCGTATTATGATGAATTCGGTCTATTTGCATTACAAATTTTTAACAAAATGACCGCACTTTCTCTTTTCTCTATTCAACACAACAACCCATGGAGTGAACAATGTGCGATTTTCTACAAACCTACCAACAACATGTCGATGAACGAGCTAAACAAGGTGTTGTACCAAAACCCTTAGATGCGGAGCAAACTGCACTATTAATTGAGCTATTAAAAAATCCACCAGCAGGCAAAGAAGATTTCTTACTCGATTTATTTGAAAATCGTATTCCAGCGGGTGTTGATGAGGCAGCTTATGTAAAAGCCAGTTTTTTAGCTGCAGTAGCACAAAGTGCGGTGGATTGTGCGTTAATTTCACCAAGCAAAGCAGTGGAACTTTTGGGCACCATGCAAGGTGGTTACAATATTGAGCCATTATTGACCGCACTTGATAATCCTGAGTTAGCACCTGTAGCCGTTAAAGCCTTATCTTCTACTTTACTGATGTTTGATAATTTTCATGATGTGGCACAGCGAGCCAAAAATGGCAATGAGTTTGCACAACAAATCTTACAATCTTGGGCGAATGCCGAATGGTTTTTATCTCGTCCTAAACTCGCCGAAAAATTAACGCTCACCGTATTTAAAGTCAGCGGCGAAACTAATACAGACGATCTTTCTCCCGCACAAGATGCTTGGTCACGCCCTGATATTCCGTTGCACGCACTTGCCATGTTGAAAAATGCCAGAGAAGGCATTGAGCCTGATGATAATGGCAATGTTGGGCCTATCAAACAATTAGAAGCATTGAAACAAAAAGGTTTTCCATTAGTTTATGTAGGCGATGTCGTAGGTACAGGCTCTTCACGTAAATCAGCTACAAACTCTGTGTTATGGTTTATGGGCGAGGATATTCCTTATATTCCAAATAAACGTGCGGGTGGCGTAGTGCTTGGCGGTAAAATTGCACCGATTTTCTTTAATACTTTGGAAGATGCAGGTTCTTTGCCGATAGAAGTCGATGTCAGCAGTTTGAATATGGGCGATGTGATTGATATTTATCCTTATGCTGGCAAGATTTGTCGTCATGATAGCGATGAAGTATTAGCCGAATTTAGCCTAAAAACCAATGTGATCTTAGATGAAGTTCATGCTGGTGGACGAATTCCATTAATTATTGGACGAGGCTTAACTCATAAAGCCAGAGTGGAATTAGGCTTACCTGAAACCGATGTATTTGCAACGCCACAAAGTGCGGTACAAAATCAAAAAGGTTTTACTTTGGCACAAAAAATGGTGGGGAGAGCTTGTGGCGTGGAAGGTATTCGCCCAGGACAATATTGCGAGCCTCGCATGACCTCTGTGGGTTCACAAGATACCACAGGACCAATGACCAGAGATGAGCTGAAAGATTTGGCCTGTTTAGGTTTTTCTGCAGATTTAGTGATGCAATCTTTCTGTCACACAGCCGCTTATCCAAAACCTGTTGATGTAGTCACTCATCACACTTTACCAGACTTTATTATGAATCGAGGTGGCGTATCTTTACGTCCTGGGGATGGTGTAATCCATTCATGGTTAAACCGTATGTTATTGCCTGATACCGTTGGCACCGGTGGCGATTCCCATACTCGTTTTCCAATCGGTATTTCCTTTCCCGCAGGCTCAGGACTAGTTGCTTTTGCTGCTGCCACAGGTGTCATGCCTTTGGATATGCCAGAAAGCGTGTTAGTGCGTTTTAAAGGTGAAATGCAAGCAGGCATTACTTTACGTGATTTAGTGCACGCTATTCCTTATTATGCAATTAAACAGGGCTTACTGACCGTTGAGAAAAAAGGCAAAAAGAATATTTTCTCAGGTCGTATTTTAGAAATTGAAGGTTTGGAACAATTAAAAGTGGAGCAAGCCTTTGAGCTATCAGATGCCTCTGCAGAACGTTCTGCTGCAGCCTGTACCATTAAACTAGCCAAAGAACCCATTATTGAATATTTACAATCCAATATTGTGTTACTTAAATATATGATTGCCGAAGGCTATGGCGATATTCGCACTCTTGAACGCCGTATTCAAGCCATGGAAAATTGGTTAGCTGAACCGCACTTGTTAGAAGCTGATAAAGATGCAGAATATGCAGCCGTAATTGAAATTGATCTCAATGAAATCAAGGAGCCAATTTTATGTGCCCCGAATGATCCTGATGATGCTCGTTTATTATCTGAAGTTCAAGGCGATAAAATTCATGAAGTCTTTATTGGTTCTTGTATGACAAATATTGGACATTTCCGTGCAGCTGGTAAGTTACTGGCTAACTTTAAAGGTACTATTCCAACAAGATTATGGCTTGCGCCACCAACCAAAATGGATGCGAAATTGCTTAGCGATGAAGGCTATTACAGTATTTATGGTAAAAGTGGAGCAAGAATTGAAGTACCAGGCTGTTCGCTTTGCATGGGTAACCAAGCTCGTGTTGCTGATGGTGCGACCGTAGTTTCAACCTCCACGAGAAACTTCCCAAATCGCTTAGGACAAGGTGCAAATGTCTATCTTGCCTCAGCCGAACTATCTGCTGTTGCAGCTTTATTGGGCAAATTACCTACGCCATCTGAGTATTTAGATTTTGTACAAAGCCTTCAACAAGATAAGGAAGATACATATCGCTATATGAATTTTGATCAGATTAATAGTTATATGAAAAAAGCTGATGAGGTGATTTTTCAAGTCAAGATTTAAATAATTTCCAAAAAGAAGTAAAATACATTCTATAAAACAAAAATTTATACTACGGCACTATCTTTCTGTAACAGAAATAGTGCCTTTTGAAAACACAAAAAACTGTATATCATGACTACACATTCAAATACTATATTAGCAACTAGCTATGATGAACACCCTTATACGTCTTACGTATTCTCCCATTGTCAACCTGCTAGATTACATGCAATAGCAACGTTAAAAGGATTAAATCCCGCTCCAATTGAAACTGCAAAAGTATTAGAGATTGGTTGCTCTTTTGGAGGTAATTTATTACCTTTCGCAATTCAATATCCCAATAGTTATTCCATCGGTATCGATTTATCTGAACAACAAATTAGTATTGGTAAACAGATGCTACAAGAAGTTGGGGTTAATAATCTTAATCTTATTTGTGCCGATATTAGCAACGTAAATTTTGAAAATATTCAATTCGATTATATTATTTGCCATGGTGTTTTTAGCTGGGTTCCACAATTTGTTCAAGAAGCTATTTTAAAAGTTATTGCAGATAATTTATCACCAAATGGCATCGCATTTATCAGCTATAATGCCTATCCTGGTTGGCATAATTTTGAAGCGGCTAAAAATTTAATGCAATTTGGCACTAACCCTAGACTTGAGCGTTTTAGCCGAACAGATCAAGCTTTTGAATTACTGAAATTTACTGGTAATATCTTAAAAAGAACAGACAACCCTAGAAATCAAAAAATTCATAGTATCTTCACCAGTATACTGGGCAAACCTAAATATTATGTTTCACATGAATATTTTGAAGAACATAATACTCCGCTCTATTTTTCTGAATTCCTAAAAAGGATCAGTAAATATGATTTAGCTTATATCAACGATAGTAGTGCTATTGATCTTTGGAAAGATCGATGCTCCTTTTTAGAACCACAAGAATATAATGATATATGCAGTTATTTTGACTATAACGTGGAAGAAATTGAACAATATTTTGATTTCATTCATAACAAACAGTTTAGATGCAGTATGATTACTCATCAAAACAACCTGTCTAGTCATAATATTAGCAAAGATATTAGACAGCTTAATTTAATTTATGAATTCAACAAATTGTATTTTACAACCAAAATCAAATATTCTGAGTCAACAAATGAGCAACAAACAAACAAACAAACAAACAAACAAACAAACAAACAAACAAACAAACAAAGCCTGCTTATTGGATAACTGATAGTCAAGACACAACTTTTCTATCTGCTCCATTAATAGATTGTATCTTTACATATATCCAAAATAAAAAAAATAAGCTGTGCTCCATTTCAAAACTCAAAAAACATTTAGAAAATAATTTTTCAGAATACGATGAGCAAGAGGTCAATAGTGTTTTAGCTCATATTATTTATTCCGATAGTACGTATTTTTCGTTCTATGACACACCTCTAAACAAATATACTAACAAACCGAAAGCAAACGAAAAATATAGAAAATTAGCTATTTTTATTGAAAATAATCCTGATGTTACGGGTTTGTCTAACCATAAATATCAAAGATTAAATACAGATTTCTTTTCTCAATATATTCTCAAATATCTTGATGGAACAAGAACTATTACAGATCTCATAAAACTAGTTAAGGAAGATATTAAAAAAGGTATTCTTATTTGGGAGGTAGATGGCGTAAAAATGGCATTAGAAGATATACCAAACAAAGAAATCAAAAAAACTATTACAAGCGTTATTGAAGATCTATATCAAAATGGTTTTTTTAATCATTATTGATACTAATCGTAAAATGTCTATTGGAGTCAAATTATGAAAATTAAATTAATTCCTACCGCTCTTTGTCTTATAACGCCCTTCTTGTTAGCGAATAATGCACAAGCAGAAGGAAAATTGACCGTATATTGTAGTGCTCAACATAGTACCTGTGAAAAAATAGTACAGACATTTGGCAACAAATATAATATTGACACAAAATTTGTTCGTAATAGTACAGGTGCAACACTCTCAAAAATAAAATCAGAACAACATAACCCTCAAGCTGACGTATGGTTTGGTGGAACAATTGAACCACACTTTCAAGCTGGAGATCTTGGATTGCTAGAGCCTTATCGTTCACCTAAACAATCTGAAACAATGAAACAATTTCAATCATTATTGGATAAGAAAGGGGATTTAACTTCCATACTTTATATGCTTGTTCTAGGTTTCGGTGTTAATACCGAAAAATTTGAGCAACTTGGAATCCCTAAAACAGATTATCCTAAATGCTGGAATGATTTACTCGATCCTCGCTTAAAAGGTCATGTTCAACTGCCAGATCCACAACTTTCAGGGACGACTTACACAGTCATCGCAACCTTAATTGAGCTATGGGGCGAAGAAAAAGCCTTTGAATTTTTACGCAAATTAGATGCGAATGTATCTCAATATGTTAAAAGTGCTCAAGTAACAACCAATCTAGCTCGTGGGGAAAGTGCGGTCAGTGTTGGCTTTGTTCACAGCTATGCGACAGAAAAAGAAAAAGGGGCAAAAATTGAAAGTATTTTACCTTGTGATGGCGATAGTTATTCACTTGGTGGATTAAGTATCATTAAAGGTACAAGAAATTTAGATAATGCTAAACTTTTTGTGGATTGGGCTTTAAGTAAAGAAGCGCAAGAAATTCCTTGGCGTGATACGGGAGTTTATCAAATTCCAACCAATGTTAATGCTCAAGCTGCACCTCAATCAGTGGATCCTAAAACTCTAAAATTAATTGATATTGATTTTGAACGTTTTGGTAAAGCAGAGGAAGGAAAACGCTTAATCGAACGTTGGGTGAAAGAAATAAAATTAAAACAATATTAAAAGTATGCGTTGATAGCCTGATTTTCTACCAAGAACCGCTATAAAGAGCGGTTCTTTTTTGACAGTTTTATTGTGCAAATCTAAGCGCAATCAATATTAAAGGAAATCACTTCACTGATTTTTTCCGCACCTAGGGCAATCATAATTAATCGATCAACACCTAATGCAACACCAGCAGTATTTGGTAAACCAGCCTGTAGCGCCCCTAAGAAACGTTGGTCTATCTCACGTTGAGGTAAACCTAATTGCTCTCGTAAACGATTATCTTGCTTAAAACGATGTTCTTGTTCTCGAGCATCAGTCAATTCATTAAAGCCATTCGCTAATTCAATCCCTTTGTAATAGAACTCAAAGCGTTCTGCGACACGATGATCTTCGGAACTAATCTGAGCAAGTGCAGCCTGCGTTGCAGGAAAATGATAAACTGCAATAGGTCTATTTTGCCCGATATTAGGTTCTACAACTTCACTAAACAAAAATTGTAATAAAGTATCACGATCTTCATTTTCAGCACCTTCTAAATTGTGTTCTTGCGCCTTTTCAATTAACTCACTAATGGATGCAGATAGAGGATCTAATCCTACATATTCTTGAAAAACAAATTGATAACTTGCAGTTTCCGCTGGTTCACAGTCAAGAATTTGTTGCAATAAATCATCAACTTCATTAATTAAACGATGCATATCAAAGTGCGGTCTATACCATTCAAGCATGGTAAATTCTGGATTATGTTTCTTACCACTCTCTTCGTTACGAAATACTTTACATAATTGGAAAATAGCCCCGCTCCCAGCTGCTAATAAACGTTTCATATGATATTCCGGACTTGTCATTAACCATAAAGTTTTTGACTGCTCCGCAAAAGGAGAAGTAAATTCAGTGCTAAATGTCGCAAGATGAATATCTGTTACACCAAATTCACTTAAAACGGGCGTTTCAACTTCTAATAAACCTCTATCTGTGAAAAAACGACGAATATCTGCAATAATTTTTGCTCTTGTGAGTAAGTTTTGAATTGGGGCGCTAGGTTGCCATTGTTCACTTAAAGACATAATAAAATCCTTCATAAATAAAGTTTATGAACTATTCTACCTGAAAAAATAATAATGCGAAAAATCAAATTTTCTAATGATAACTATATAATTTTTCTCAATAAATGATATTGCTTATCATCTATTTATAGCTTAATGAGAACATTTATTATTTATCTGAAATATAGTTTTGAGTTAGATCACGAAATTAAGATTTTCTAGTGAAAATTAATAAAAAAGAGTTATATCTCTTTTAAAATAATGGCAGAATAACACAGCTTTTATGATTTCCCACTAGGGATTTAATTTTTACTATTATCTATTATTGGAGGAATATCGTGCAAACTGTTAATGTCGATATTGCAATTGTTGGTGCAGGAGGCGGCGGTTTACGTGCAGCTATTGCAGCAGCGGAAGCAAACCCAAATTTAAAAATTGCTTTGGTATCAAAAGTATATCCGATGCGTAGCCATACTGTTGCGGCAGAAGGTGGTGCAGCGGCTGTAATTAAAGAAGAAGATTCTTATGATAAACACTTCCATGATACTGTTGCTGGTGGCGACTGGTTATGTGAACAAGACGTTGTAGAATACTTTGTTCAACATTCTCCAGTGGAAATGACTCAATTAGAGCGTTGGGGTTGTCCTTGGAGCCGAAAAGCAGATGGTGATGTAAACGTTCGCCGTTTTGGTGGGATGAAAATTGAACGTACTTGGTTCGCTGCAGATAAAACTGGTTTCCATTTATTACACACTTTATTCCAAACATCTATTCAATATCCACAAATTCAACGTTTTGATGAACATTTTGTATTAGATATTCTTGTTGATGATGGCCATGCTCGTGGTATGGTAGCCATGAACATGATGGAAGGTACACTTGTTCAAATTAATGCTAATGCGGTAGTCATTGCAACTGGTGGTGGTTGTCGTGCATTCCGTTTCAATACCAATGGTGGTATTGTAACTGGTGATGGCTTATCCATGGCTTATCGTCATGGCGTTCCACTTCGTGATATGGAATTTGTTCAGTATCACCCAACAGGCTTACCAAATACAGGTATCTTAATGACCGAAGGTTGCCGTGGTGAAGGCGGTATCTTAGTGAATAAAGACGGTTATCGTTATTTACAAGATTATGGTCTAGGACCTGAAACGCCAATCGGTAAACCTGAAAACAAATATATGGAATTAGGTCCTCGTGACAAAGTATCACAAGCATTCTGGCAAGAATGGCGCAAAGGTAACACGCTAAAAACTGAAAAAGGTGTTGATGTTGTTCATCTTGATTTACGTCATTTAGGTGAAAAATATTTACATGAGCGCTTACCATTTATCTGTGAATTAGCAAGTGCATACGAAGGTGTAGATCCAGCTAAAGCACCAATTCCTGTTCGCCCAGTAGTTCACTACACAATGGGTGGTATCGAAGTTGACTTCAATAGCGAAACTCGCATTAAAGGCTTATTCGCAGTTGGTGAATGTGCTTCTTCTGGTTTACATGGAGCAAACCGCTTAGGCTCTAACTCATTAGCTGAATTAGTTGTTCTTGGTCGTGTTGCTGGTGAATATGCAGCACAACGTGCAGTTGAAGCTCAACCAGCAAATCAAAGTGCGGTCGATGCTCAAGCTCAAGACGTTATTCGCCGTTTAGAAGATTTGTATAACCAAGAAGGAACTGAATCTTGGTCACAAATTCGTGATGAAATGGGCGACTCAATGGAAGAAGGTTGCGGTATCTATCGTACACAAGAAAGTATGCAACAAACCGTGGATAAAATTGCGGAATTGAAAGAACGTTATAAACGTATCCGTATTGCAGATCGTTCAAGTGTATTTAATACAAACGTTCTTTACACCGTTGAATTAGGTTATATCCTTGACGTTGCTCAATCTATTGCAAACTCTGCGATTGAGCGTAAAGAATCTCGTGGTGCACACCAACGTTTAGACTATACAGAGCGTGATGATGTGAATTACTTAAAACATACATTGGCATATTACAATGCTGATGGCGCACCTCGTATCGAATATAGTGATGTGAAAATCACTAAATCTCAACCAGCAAAACGTGTTTACGGTGCGGAAGCAGAAGCACAAGAAGCGGCTGCAAAAGCTAAGGAGCAAGCAAATGGCTAATCAAGCAATAATGAATGTTGAAGTATTGCGTTATAATCCAGAAGCAGATAAAGAGCCATACTTACGTACTTACCAAGTGCCTTACGATAGCCAAACATCTCTATTAGATGCATTAGGTTATATCAAAGATCAACTTGAACCTGAACTTTCTTATCGTTGGTCTTGCCGTATGGCAATCTGCGGTTCTTGCGGTATGATGGTTAATGGTAAACCAAAACTTGCTTGTAAAACATTCTTACGTGATTACAGCGGTCATATGCGTATTGAACCACTTGCAAACTTCCCAATCGAGCGTGATTTAGTGGTTGATCTAAGCCACTTCATTGAAAGTCTGGAAAGTATCAAACCTTATATTATCGGCAATAAAGCCCCTGAATTAGATGGCAAACCACATCCATCATCAGAATTAGCGAAAAGCCGTACTAAACAAACACCAGCTCAATTAGAGAAATATCGTCAGTTCTCAATGTGTATTAACTGTGGTTTATGCTATGCAGCTTGCCCACAATTCGGTTTAAACCCTGAATTCGTTGGTCCAGCAGCATTAACATTAGCTCACCGTTATAACCTTGATAACCGCGACCATGGTAAAGCTGAGCGGATGAAAATTCTTAATGGTAAAAATGGTGTGTGGAGCTGTACATTCGTAGGTTATTGTTCCGAGGTTTGCCCGAAACATGTTGATCCTGCGTCAGGTGTCAACCAAGGTAAAGTCGAAAGTGCAAAAGATTTCGTCATTGCAATGTTAAAACCACAGAAGTAAGGAGAGTAAAATGACAACAGCAAGTAAACGTAAAAAATATGTACGTGAAATGACTCCAACTTGGTGGAAAAAGTTAGATTTTTACAAACTTTATATTGTGCGTGAAGCAACAGCAATCCCATCCCTATGGTTTAGCTTAGTATTGCTTTATGGCGTAATCTGCCTAGGTCAAAAAGATGGATTACAATTGGATTTTATTCCTTTCTTACAAAATCCGATTGTGATTATTCTAAATATTATCGCTTTAGCAGCCGCACTTTTAAATACCGTGACATATTTCTTTATGACACCAAAAGTGCTCAATATTGTATACAAAAATGAAAAACTAAATCCGAATGTAATTACTATTGGTATGTGGGCTGTTACTGCGGTAGTAAGCATTCTTACTTTAGTTCTAATTTACTGGAAATAGGGAGATTAAGATGAAAGAAGCCCCAAAACGTTCTAATGAGCCTGTTGTATGGTTATTGTTCGGTGCTGGTACTACGGTTAGCGCGATCGTCTTCCCTATTTTGATTTTTATCCTAGGTTTATTACTACCTTTTGGATTAATCGAACATGGTGCAGACAACATTCTTGCTTTTGCAAGTTCTTGGCTAGGTAAATTAATATTATTAGTTGTGTTAATTTTCCCAGTCTGGGGAGCAATGCACAGAATTCACCATGGAGCACATGATTTTAAACTTCATATTCCAGCAGGTGGAATTATCTTCTACGGGTTATCAGTGCTTTACTCTGTTTTAGCCGTAATCGCGGTACTGAATATTTAATCCACTAGCGTTAAGAAGCTAAACTAAAATAAGGGCTGATTTTGAATATCTATATCAAATTCAGCTCTTAGTTTTTTCAATCAATTCTCTTTTCTAAATAAAACAAAATATTTTTGGAATTAGATTTTACTAACGCTATATCACGATTGATTATTTCTACAAACAATCTTCACCACTACATGCATTAAAATTAACATATTGATTTTATTAAACTAAATTAATATAAATAGCTAAAATCAAATAAGTTTTCTTGCTTAAAATACTAAATATTTTAGATTTATGATCTAAATCACAAAACAAAGATTTTACTTATTCATCTAGTTTTCTGCATACCACTAAAGTGTTAAAATCCTTGCCAATTTTAAATTCACTTTAATAAAGAGGTACAAAATGGCATTTCGTATTGAAAAAGACACTATGGGCGAAGTTCAAGTTCCAGCAGATAAATATTGGGCTGCACAAACTGAACGTTCTCGCAATAATTTCAAAATTGGTCCTGAAGCATCAATGCCAAAAGAAATTATCGAAGCCTTTGGTTATTTGAAAAAAGCTGCAGCTTACGCAAACCATGATTTAGGTGTGTTAAACGCAGAAAAACGTGATTTAATTGCTCAAGCCTGTGATGAAATTCTAGCCAATAAACTTGATGATCAATTCCCTCTTGTCATTTGGCAGACCGGTTCTGGTACGCAATCCAATATGAACGTCAATGAAGTGGTAGCTAATCGTGCTCATGTTATCCAAGGCGGAAAATTAGGGGAAAAATCGGTTATTCACCCAAATGATGATGTCAATAAATCACAATCTTCAAATGATACCTACCCTACTGCAATGCATATTGCTGCTTATAAAAAAGTCGTTGAGCATACGTTACCTTGTGTAAAACGTTTACAAAAAACCTTAGCAGAAAAAGCAGACGCCTTTAAAGATGTAGTTAAAATTGGTCGTACTCACTTAATGGATGCAACACCATTAACTTTAGGCCAAGAATTCTCTGCTTATGCCGCACAACTTGCTTTTGGTATCAAAGCATTAGAAAACACCCTTCCACATTTACGTGAACTTGCTTTAGGCGGTACTGCAGTTGGCACAGGCTTAAATACACCAAAAGGCTATGATGTCAAAGTGGCAGAATATATTGCGAAATTTACAGGCTTACCTTTTGTTACTGCACAAAACAAATTTGAAGCACTTGCGACTCATGATGCTATTGTTGAGACTCATGGGGCATTAAAACAATTAGCCGTTTCTCTTTACAAAATTGCCAACGATGTTCGTTTATTAGCATCAGGGCCTCGCTCTGGTATCGGTGAAATTCTCATTCCTGAAAATGAGCCAGGTTCATCAATTATGCCGGGTAAAGTGAACCCAACACAATGTGAAGCAATGACCATGGTTTGTGCACAAGTGCTAGGTAATGATGTGACTATTTCTTTTGCTGGCACACAAGGGCATTTCCAATTAAATGTGTATAAACCAGTAATGGCATATAACTTCTTACAATCAGCACAATTATTAGGTGATGCTTGCGTATCCTTTGATGAGCATTGTGCAGTTGGTATTGAGCCAAACTATCCACGTATTAAGCAGCAATTGGATCAATCTCTCATGTTAGTGACCGCACTTAATACTCATATCGGTTATGAAAATGCCGCTAAAATTGCAAAAACTGCACATAAAAATGGCACAACTTTAAAAGAAGAAGCAATCAATCTTGGACTTGTGACTGCAGAACAATTCGATGAATGGGTACGCCCAGAAGATATGGTTGGTAGCTTAAAATAGTTTCATCATCAAATATCTAATTAAGGCGAGATAACTTCTCGCCTTATTTTTTATCAATTCAAATCAATCCAGCTAATTCAAAAAAAGTGCGGTATGAATTTACTTTGTTTTCAAAGCTTAGAGGGTATGCCCTTGATGTAGAAGGCAAACGATATAAATTTAAGGATCGTTCAGAATATTCAAAAGGGATAAATTCATTTGTTTTAGGTAATTTAATTTGGGTATCTAATAAGCTCAACAAAATCTCTGTTGCTTTTCCACCTGTTGTAAATATCCAACGACAATCAGGAACTAAAGGTAAAACCTCTGTCAAGTTAACCGCCTCAATGATCGTTAAGAACTTATCAGCTGCATTATTTTGTTCACGAATTGCACGTTTAACTGTTGGGCACAAGGCTATTCCTTTCTCAAAAAGGAACTGTTGGATCTTTTCAGCATCAAATCGTTTTTCTCCAGTCACTTGGAAATGCTCAGCATTATTAAAAAAGACTTTTCCATAAATACGCCACATATCATTTTGGAAATTAGGATAATGAAATTGCATACAGCGTTTTTCATCTTTAGGTGGAAAACTTCCCATCATCATAACTTTAGCATCGGGAGGCAAAATAGCAGGGAAAGGGTGTATCTCTATTTCTTTTGTCATAGTTAATCTTATAAGAGAAAAATTTTAACAATTCTAACGAATACTATTGATTTAAGCACAGCCATTTTTATAAAAATACAAATTTTCCTACTTTTTTAATTTTAGAAAGAAATTTATATTAATTTTTCCTTTTAATATGGGATTTTTTCGAGTAAATTAAAAACTTTCTCACAAAAATTAAGGATAAACACAATGTTATTAACTAACCCAGTAGTGATTTCCATTATTGTGTTACTCGCCTTAAGCCTTATACGTATCAATGTTGTAATGGGATTAATTATTTCAGCATTAGTTGCAGGCTTATGTAGTGACTTAACCATTAATGAAACGATCAAAACTTTTACAAGCGGTTTAGGTGGTGGTGCTGAAGTTGCAATGAATTATGCAATTTTAGGCGCATTTGCTATCGCTATCTCTAAATCAGGAATTACCGATCTACTTGCATTTAAAGTAATTAAACGTTTAGGAAAATCGCCAACAAGTAGCTCAATGGCTGGATTTAAATACTTTATTCTTGCCATATTAGTATTGTTCTCTATTTCTTCACAAAACTTATTACCAGTACATATTGCATTTATTCCAATTGTTATTCCTCCGCTTCTAGCCATTTTTAACAAACTAAAAATTGACCGCCGAGCTGTTGCTTGCGTACTTACATTTGGTTTAACGGCAACTTACATGCTATTACCAGTAGGGTTCGGTAAAATCTTTATTGAGAGTGTTCTGGTAAAAAATATTAATCAGGCTGGGGAAGCGTTAGGCTTACAAACCAGTGTAGCAGAGGTATCTTTGGCTATGGCAATCCCTGTTATTGGGATGGTTATCGGTTTATTAACAGCTGTTTTTGTTACATATCGTAAACCTCGTGAATATGTTTCAACTGGCTTAAATGTGACTACTGAAGAGATCGAACAACATATCGCCAATATTAAACCTTTCCATGTAATTGTAAGTGCGGTCGCTATTGTACTTACTTTTGCATTACAACTTATCACTAGTTCAACAATTATTGCTGGTCTTATTGGCTTAGTTATTTTTGCTGTATTTGGTATTTTTAAACTAAAAGAAAGCAATGATATTTTCCAACAAGGCTTAAAATTAATGGCAATGATCGGCTTTGTAATGATCGCCGCCTCTGGTTTTGCTGCTGTAATTAAAGCAACAGGTGGTGTAACTGTTTTAGTAGATAGTTTCAGCCAAGGCTTAGGAACTGATAATAAAGGTTTAGCAGCCTTCCTTATGTTACTTGTTGGCTTGTTTATTACCATGGGAATTGGCTCATCTTTCTCAACAGTACCAATTATTACATCGATCTATGTTCCACTATGTATTTCCTTTGGTTTCTCACCATTGGCAACTGTTGCAATTATTGGTGTCGCAGCTGCATTGGGCGATGCGGGTTCACCTGCTTCAGACTCAACCTTAGGACCGACATCTGGTTTAAATATGGACGGTAAACACGATCATATTTGGGATTCTGTAGTGCCAACATTCATTCACTATAATATTCCTCTCATTATTTTTGGCTGGATTGCCGCAATGACCCTTTAATCATGACCTTGGGTGCTTATAGCACCCAAATTTTATACTTATGCAAAAATCACTTCTTATTCTTCAATTAAAGCAACAAGTCGAAAGTTTTTTTTCTCATTATTCACATATTCCCAAAAAGCAAAAAATTTACGCTAAATTTGACCGCACTTTATTTAGCCAAGACTTTGGGACAGTCGAATTTTATTTCAAAGAAATTCAGCAATCTCTATCTCAATTAGAAAAAATTGATGATAACAATATACAAAAATATGACTTTTACAGTGCAAAATTAGCAGGGCAATGTAAAGCTCTCTCAGAGGCATTAAAATGGATAAAACCTCAAGAAAAAAAACAATTTCAACATAGCAAGACAAATCCGCTATCTATACAAGCACAACGAGAAAATCAAAGAATTGAATTAAACAAACTCCCACCAAGAGAACGTTTAAGTAAATATTATGAGGCTTTACAAGCATTAAATACGAAGTTGGAGCAACAAAGAGATCGCTTCACACAAGCTACATCATTACAAGAAAAACAAGTTTATAGCCAACAAATGACCATTACCCAACAGCGTAAAGCGCGATGCTCTGAGGCAATTGAACAACTAGAGGAATACTTAGCATTAACAGAAAAATAGTGAGTACATACAGTAACATATACCTATATATCCTATTTTTCTTTAAACTCTTGCATTAAGCGCTTTATCTGCTGATCATTTTTCTTAAATGCTCGACAATAAGGACAAAATAATAAGTGAATACTAATAGCACAGCGTTGATTAAAAGCTAATTTTTTTTCATTATTCAAAGAGATAAGCTCGGTAATTTCTTGACAATTTTTCATTTATTTTTTCCTCCAAACCAATTTTTTGACAAACATGCTTGTAACTGAAGCCGAGCTCGATATAGCAACACATGTAAATTAGACGTGGAAATATCACATTCCTGACAAATTTGTTCACTATCTAGTTCCAAATGCTCACGCATCATAAAAATACGAGCTTGCAGTGCAGGTAAACGATTTAAGCAGGCATCAAAAATAAGCCAAAATTCTTCTTTGTAGGTAGTACTGTGAATATCCGACCATTCATTAGGCTCAAAATGATGTAAATCCCAATGCCCTTTATCATTAAAAAAAGCATTCGGAGCATCTTCTTCACAAATTTCAGAAACATTAATCACTCGGCTACGACTATGAATTAGATCAATAATTTTGTTTTTTAAAATTGCAAATATCCATGTTTTTAGCGCAGATTTTCCTCTAAAAGAGTCAATATTCTTTAAAGCACTTGCTAATGCCTCTTGCACAACATCTTCAGCTAAATCAATATCTTTTAACTGCAAAACAGAAAATTTAACCATTTGTAAGCGAATTTCTTCAAGATCTACTTGAGAAATATATTTTATTTCATTCACAACCATTCTCCTTTACAAAATAATGTAAGATTTTTTGTCATTCTCCGACTATACAAATTATACGCTAATAACACAGGAGTTAAGAATGAAAAAATTAACCGAAAATGATGTTACACCAGAAGATATTTTCCACCAACGCCGCAAAATTATTAAAGCATTTGGTTTAAGTGCAGTTGCAGCGACATTGCCAAATTTGAGCTTTGCACAACACACAAATAGTCTAAAAGCGCTTAAATATCAAAAATCCTCTGACTCATCTTTAATTTTAACCCCTGAAAATAAAGTAACAGGTTATAACAATTTCTATGAATTTGGCGTAGATAAAGGTTCTCCTGCTCATTATGCAAGAAACTTTAAAGTGGATCCTTGGCAACTGGAAATTGGCGGTGAAGTCGAGAATCCTTTCATTCTAGACTACAATCAGCTTTTCACTCAGTTTCCATTAGAAGAACGAATTTATCGTTTCCGCTGTGTTGAAGCTTGGTCAATGGTAGTGCCTTGGATAGGCTTTGAACTCAATAAATTACTCGCTAAAGCAAAACCAACTAGCAAGGCAAAATATGTGGTATTCCATACCTTATATGATCCTGAACAAATACCTGGACAAAAAAACCATTTCTTTGGTGGCGGTATTAACTATCCTTATGTAGAAGCATTAACAATTGCGGAAGCCATGCACTCACTAACATTGATGTCTGTTGGTTTATACGGTAAAGCATTACCTGCACAGAATGGTGCACCAATCCGCTTAGTTGTTCCCTGGAAATATGGCTTTAAGAGCATTAAATCCATTGTCAAAATTACCTTATCAGAAACTCGTCCACGTACTACTTGGGAAAGCCTTGCACCCAACGAATATGGATTTTATGCGAATGTAAACCCACAGGTCGATCATCCTCGTTGGTCACAAGCATCTGAACGTGTTATTGGCGCAGGTGGATTACTAAGTGTAAAACGCCAACCAACCCTTATGTTCAATGGGTATGAACAAGAAGTCGCACATTTATATACGGGATTAGATTTAAGGACAAATTACTAATGTTGACACTGTTACGCACCATCATTCACTTAAGTTGTTTCATGCCATTAATGTGGCTGTTGTTCGTGCTTTTTTCTGAAAATGACACTGCACTTGGCGCAGATCCAGTGAAAGAAATTGAACATTTCTTAGGCTATACCGCTATTTTGATTTTCTGTGCCATGTTTGTACTCGGCATTCTGTTACAACTGCTAAATAAAAACCAATACCAAATTTTACGTCGCCCTCTAGGATTATGGGCATTTGCATGGGCTTTACTCCACGTTGCAAGCTATTTGTTCTTAGAATTAGGACTAGATTTTTCGCTTTTTGTCAGCGAACTACTCACCCGTCCTTATTTAATTTTGGGCGGCATTGCTTTTTTGATTTTGTTGGTCATGGCAGTAACATCTTTGCCTCAAATAAAAACATGGCTAGGTAAACGCTGGTTTCAAATACATCAATTTGCTTATGTAGCAATTGCCTGTGCAGCTATTCATTACTACTGGTCATCAAAAAGTTTAACTCTATCACCAATTTTAGTGGGTGCTGTTGTAATCGTTATTATTATTTGGAAATATCTTGGAAAGCATGTACCGCATTTTTCGCCTAAAAAATAGGCGTTATCATTAGATAAAATCTAATCCTATAGAATGAGGGGAAAATCTTTCCCCTAATGATGACTACAATAAAATATCAACTTTCAATCCTTTTTGTTGACTCTCACTCATTACATTTTCTAACCGCACTTTATATCCATGCAGCTCTGCAATGCGCATCACGATTGAAAGCCCTAAATCACTGCCTTTTTCATTCTGTCCTGCAGGTCGATAAAAACGTTGCCCTAATTTGATTAACTCATCTTCACCAACACCACCACCATTATCCTCTACAATAATTCTTTCAGCAGTTAAAATCACTTTAATAATACTGCCATCTCTGCAATATTTAATACCATTGTCAATGAGATTTCTTAACATTAAGGCAAGTAATAATGGCTGTCCTTGCTGTAATTTAGGTGAACCTTTATGTTCAAAAATTAACTCTATATTTCGCTCTTGTGCGGAAAAATAAAGCTCGCCAATTAATGAAGTGATCAGCTGTTGCCAATGAATTTCTTGCAAATTATCTAAACGGGATAATGTCAGTAATTGCTCAATAAGTTGAGTTGCTCGTTGGATACCTTGCATTACATTATCTAAACTTTTCTCACGTAAAATAGGATCCTCGCTAGATAACTTTGCAACCTCAGCTTGAATTTGTAATGCTGCCAAAGGACTACGTAATTCGTGTGCAGCATCAGAAGTAAATCGTCTTTCACGTAATAACATAAGTGAAGTGCGGTCAAAAAAATTATTTAAATTATCCACAAAAGGAATAATTTCTCTTGGTACATTTTCCGTTGCCAGCAAGCTATTATCTTCTGGCGTCCTTTGATTTAATTGATCACCAAGTAAAGATAAAATCTCCAATTCTCGCTTAATAACCCAAATAATCAAAGCTAATAAAAATGGTAAGCTTGCAAACCAAATCCACATTTGTCCAAAAACCATGGAGTAAATAAGATCGTTTCTGTAATCGATCTCCTGCCCGACAGCAATAGTCAAACGTCCATTAGCTGCTGGTAGCCAAAAAATACGCCACAAGTCATCATCATTGCGAATTTTAGAATGAGAAAAACCTCCTTTAGACTCAAATAGAAAATTATCGCCATTTCGTCCATCACTTAATGTAATTTTCCCATCTTCAGTAAAAATAGCAAAAGCGAATGCATCATCATACCCTACCTTTTTTGTAACCTTTTCCCGATTTTGATGACGAGGGAGTAAATCTATATTTTGCTTTTCAATTAATATTGTTCTTAAATCTGAAGAGGCCAAACGTTTAGCGAAAAGAATTTGCTGTGCATCAAAAACCTCATTTACTTCACTGCGAACCTGTAACCATGCAACCATGCAACCATGCAACCATGCAACCATGCAACCATGCAACCATGGTCGATATAAGCCAAATAGCCAATGCTGAGCAAGATAAAATAATCATTAGTCTGATGCGTAAACTAGTATTTTTTATGAGTTTCATGAGTTTTCATTTTTTCCTAAAGCATAGCCTACACCATGTACTGTACGGATAAATTGTTTCCCTAACTTTTGGCGTAAATTATAAATATGAACCTCTAGCGCATTGCTGCTAACTTCATCATCCCAAGTATAGAGTTTTTCCTCTATAAAGTTTCGAGTCAGCACACGTTCTTTATTAAACATAAATAACTCTAATAATTTATATTCTCTAGTTGTGAGTGCAATTTCTTCGTTACGTAAAAAAACTTTACGCTGGCTAGGATCAAACCTCACTAAACTATGCTCAATGGTAGGGCTAATTTGTCCATAGCGACGACGAATTAATGCTTGTAAACGAGCTACAATTTCCCCAAGAGCAAATGGCTTACATACATAATCATCTGCTCCATGCTGCAAACCACTAATTCGTTCATCTAATGTATCTCTCGCCGTTAAAATCAGCATAGGAACATCCTTGGCATTTTTACGCCATTGCTGTAATACTTCTAGCCCATCCATTGTAGGTAAGGTTAAGTCTAATAAAACTGCATCATAAGGCGCAGCAAAAAGCGCATCTAATCCAGTTTTTCCATCAGTAAACCAATCTACACTAAAACCAGACTTAGTTAGACCTAACTTTAGTCCATCACCAATCAAAGGATCGTCTTCAATTAATAAAATTCTCATTATTTTCACCGCACTTTTTTGTTAATTTGCTGATTATTTTACACAAAAAAGCGACAACTATGTGTCGCTTATCTATTTTATAATAAAACACTTTTGCGTTTAAGCAAGCCAACCAGCTTGATAAGCTATGAATAATAAAGTGAATGAAGTTAAATACAACAAACCAATTACTGAAAGCCAAAATAATCCACCTCTAACTCGATGCTCCCCTTTTAAAACCAATGAAAGATTTAGCCAAGCAAAAACAGGGGTCGAAACAAAAGAGGCTATCATAGCAAATTTTAACATTGGTCCAACTGCATTATTGAAATAGAAAATAATCGCTAGCCCAGAAAGTGCAGCGAATAACATCGCCAAATTTAATGTTCTTAAACTACTTTCTTTTTTATTTAAAATTAAGCGTAAACTTTCCACATTTGAACGAGAATATCCGTCAATGACAGTAATTGTGGTACCAAACATACACATAAAAGCAATAAATGCGATAAGTACTCTTGCCCATTCACCAATAGTGGATGCATACATATTAATTAATTGAGCAATATATTTTCCACCCACCATTTGTACTGTTTCGCCAGAACCAAATTGGACTAATGCGCCTAAAGCAAGAAACACAATAGCTAAAATAGCGGTGCCAATATAACCAACATTAAAATCCCAAATACCATCTTCATAAGAAACTTTTGAAATACGGCGCTTAGCTACAACCCACATAGAATTGATAGCTGAAATCTCAATTGGCGCAGGCATCCAGCCCATTAACGCAACAATAAAAGCAAGCGCACTTAAACTCCATGGATTTTGGGAGATATAATCTTGTGTCGCAACGCCATTAATACCATTACGCATTAACGCAATAACAACTGCGCTTACTGTGGTTACAGTTAGTGCAATCATAATAAGTTTAGATAAGTTATCTAATAAACGATATTGCCCAAACAATAGAATTAGCAAGCTAACCCCAATAACAATCAAGCTCAATGTTGGGACAGGAACAGAAATTGGCAGCACAAAAGTCAAAATTGCAGCACAAAGTAAACCTACAGCAGCCGTATTAATCACTGTGGCAAAAACATTGAGTAAGAAAAATACCCATAAATAACCCCGCCCTTTTTGACGATAGCCTTCAAGTAAGGTATTACCACTATCTAAGGTATATTGCACGCCAAAACGGAAAAATGGATATTTAAATAAATTAGCTAAAAGAATAATAATAGCCAATTGCCAGCCATAGATTGCCCCAGCCTGAGTTGAAGCAATAATATGTGAACCACCAACAGCTGCGGATGCCATTAAAATACCGGGACCTAATGCGCTTAATTTATGTGCACAAAAAGATTGATTTACTTGTTTATTTTCCTTCATAAATGTTCCTAATAACGAATTAACGTTTTTGAATTCTAGAATATTTAAATATAAAAACAAGATAAAAATCAAAATAAAATGCTAATTCAAATCATAAAATAAACAAAATCAAGGCTAAAAACTCTAAAATAAAAGCAAAAACAAGTTATAAATATCATTATTTAAAATAATAAAAGAAATAAATCCTATTAATTAGCTCTTTAGCAAAATATATAATACAAATAAAAAATCACATAAAAAGTAAGTAGGATATATACAAATAGCAAAAGAAAAATAGGATTTTCAACGATTAGATTAGAAACAAGAGAATTATATGGCTGGGGTACTAGGATTCGAACCTAGGGATGCTGAGATCAAAACCCAGTGCCTTACCGCTTGGCGATACCCCAACAGATATTTTAGATTTGAATGAATCAAGAAGTGTTTAAGATAGTATGGCTGGGGTACTAGGATTCGAACCTAGGGATGCCGAGATCAAAACCCGGTGCCTTACCGCTTGGCGATACCCCACCTACTAAAGACTTGCAAGCTAATGAATGGTGCGGGACGAGGGACTTGAACCCACACACCTCGCAGCGCCAGAACCTAAATCTGGTGCGTCTACCAATTTCGCCAGTCCCGCAAATATGGTGGCTATGACGGGATTCGAACCTGTGACCCCAACATTATGAGTGTTGTGCTCTAACCAACTGAGCTACATAGCCATAATTATTTGCATTACCCTCATCGGCTTTGCGGGGCTAATTATGCTGATATCTGCCCTACTCGTCAACTACTTTTTCATGTTTTTTTGTATTTCAATGTTGTTCGCATATAGATTATACAATTCATACAAAAAAGCATCTTTTCTTGCTTTCATTTTCAGCAGCCAGTTATGACTGATGCTGCACAATCCAACAATTGTGGATTTGTTTATTACGTTCAAAATCCAAAGGTAAGGTTTTTGCTGAAATTTCTACCACACTTAATCCTAACTCTTGCAATCCTTCCATATCCATTTTGAAGCCACGTTTATTATTAGAAAAAACAATGGTGCCATTTGTGCGTAGAATACGTTTTAAATTTGCCATTAGCTTAATATGATCACGTTGAACATCCCAACTATCTTCCATTCTCTTAGAATTGGAAAATGTCGGAGGATCAACAAAAATCAAATCAAACTGACGATCGCATTTATCTAACCACTGCAAGCAATCCGCTTGAATTAATTTATGCTGTTTCCCTTCAATATCATTTAATAATAAATTTTGTTCTGCCCAATTTAAATAAGTATTGGACATATCCACTGTGGTAGTCGATTTTGCCTTTCCTAAAGCAGCATGCACTGTTGCGGAACCCGTATAAGCGAATAAGTTAAGGAAGTCTTTTCCTTTTGCCATTTCACCAAGCATTTTACGCGTTAAACGATGATCTAAAAACAATCCTGTATCTAAATAATCGGTGAGATTAACCCATAATTTTGCACCATATTCATGCACATAAAAATACTCTCCTTTATTTGCGAGTTTTTCATATTGATTAGTGCCTTTTTGCTTTTGGCGTACTTTTAAAATCAGCTTATTTGTTTCAATACCAGTAACCGACAAAATTGCACTCACAGCATCTAGCAAACGTTGGCGAGCTTTATTTTCATCAATATTTTTTGGAGCTGCATACTCTTGCACAACAATATGATCCGCATAACGATCAACTGCCAAATTATATTCGGGTAAATCCGCATCATATAAACGATAAGCATCAATACCCTGTTGCTTTGCCCACTTATCAATTTTCTTAATGTTTTTTTGCAGACGGTTAGCAAAATCTTGTGCAACTTGAGTATTTTCTGGTGCGAAGTTTAATGTTAATTCTTGCGAATTTTCAACCGCACTTTCTGGACTACGTACTGCAATATGATAGTTTTTCTGAATACAATCTAAAGGACCATTTTTTGCTTTGAACTGGCGATGAGAACGTAAGCGTAAGCAATCAAGTAGTGCTGGCTCACCACTAAAAACTGACACATTCCAATCAGAAAATTCTGTTTTCAATTGACGACCAAATACAGAATACAAAGCAATTAAAGCCGGCGTAGTGCCTAATCTTTCACCATAAGGCGGATTACAAATCACAGTGCCTTTCTCTTGTTTACTTGGATTTTTTAGTCCAGCAACATCGCCTTGCTGCCATTGAATTAAATGTGCTACACCAGCATTTTGTGCATTTTTCTTAGCTTTTTGTAACACTCGATGATCTAAATCAAAGCCCCAAAAGTGCGGTGCCAAATTTCGATGAAATGCTTGTTCAGCACACTCAATCGCTTCTTGTTTCACTTTATCCCAAGCTGCTTGATTATGCCCTTTCCAAAAATCAAATCCCCAATGTAAGCGGTGTAACTGCGGTGCGATTTGTGCCTCCATTTGAGTCGCCTCAATCAATAAAGTACCAGAGCCACACATAGGATCAACAAGAGGGGTTCCTTGCTGCCAGCCAGAGCGTAATACGATTGCAGCAGCCAATGTTTCTCTCAGTGGTGCTTTGCCTGTATCTTCTCGATAACCTCTTAAATGCAAGGCTTCCCCACTTAAATCAAGAGATACCACTAATTCATCTCGATTTAAATACGCATGAATACGAATATCGGGATAATCTTTATCCACATTTGGACGCATTTTTCCGTTACGCTCAAAATAGTCCACAATACCATCTTTAATACGCATTGCGCCAAATTGCGTATGGCGAATTTCTCTATTTGTCCCATTAAAGTCTACAAGAAAGGTCACTCGCTCATCAAAATGAGTTAACCAATTTTGTCCAACAATAGCTGAGTAAAGGTCTAAATCACTGTAAATTTTTGTTGTAATCAGTGGCAACAAAATACGAGAACTTAATCTCGACCATAATAAAATTCGATATTGAGTTTCATCATCTGCACTAAAGTGAACGCCACCTTGCGCTACTCGACACTCTTGAGCGCCAAGTTCTGTTAATTCAACTTTTAAAAGTTCTTCAAAACCACGTGATGTAGTAGCAAAAAGTTGTTTCATTATTTCTCTCTAAAAAGTAAAAATTGGGCAATATGCCCAATTAAAATTAATGATTAAATTGTGTGTTATGTAACTGTTTATAAGCGCCATTTAGGGCGAGCAGCTCTTGATGAGAGCCTCGCTCTTTGACTTCACCTTGTTCAATCACCAATATTTCATCCGCTTTTTCAATTGTTGATAAACGGTGAGCTATAACTAATACAGTTCTATCTTTCTGTAAAGTTTCCAAAGCCGCCTGAATTGCACGCTCTGATTCTGTATCTAAAGCAGAGGTTGCTTCATCTAAAATTAACACTGGCGAATTACGTAATAAGGCTCGAGCGATAGCTAAACGTTGACGTTGTCCGCCAGACAAACTTGCACCATTCTCACCAATCACCGTATCTAAGCCATTCTCTAATTTTTCAATAAACTCCATAGCATAAGCGGCTTTAGCTGCCTCTATAATCTGCTCTCTTGTATATTTTTCCGTTGCTGCATAGGCAATATTATTGGCAATAGTATCGTTAAATAAATGCACTTGTTGCGAAACCACCGCACAATGTTCACGTAAATTTGCCAAAGTATAATCTTGGATATTGATACCATCTAAAGTAATTTCGCCTTTCGCAATATCATAAAAACGAGTGACCAAATTAGCTATGGTGGATTTACCGGAACCAGAACGCCCTACTAATGCCACTGTTTTTCCTTTCGGAATAGCAAAAGAGATATTATTTAAAGCAAGTTGCTCTTTTCCGCTATAACTAAAGGAAACGTTTTTAAACTCAACCTCTCCTTCCACTTTATCAGTAGCATAAGTTCCAGTATCTTTTTCTGTTTCCATATCTAATAATGCAAACAAAGTCTGACAAGCCGCCATTCCTCGCTGAAATTGTGCATTGACATTAGTTAAGGATTTCAAAGGGCGCATCATCGCAAGCATAGATGAAAAAACTACGGTAAATGAGCCCGCACTTAAGTTTTGCGTCATGATTTCTGGTAACGTTGCTAAATATAAAACAGCGGCAAGGGCAAAAGAGGCGATGATTTGCACAACAGGATCAGAAATCGCATCAGCCATCATCACTTTCATGCCTTTACGACGCATATCGTTACTGACTTTGTCGAAGCGCTCCTCTTCTACTTGTTGACCGCCAAAAGATAAAACAACTTTATGTCCTTTAAGCATTTGCTCTGCGGAAGATGTTAATTCGCCCATAGAGTGTTGCAGATTTTTTCCTAATTGACGAAATTTCTTGGACACCATACGAATGATGATCGCAATAATTGGTCCAATAATAAAAAGCACCAAAGTCAGTTGCCAACTGGTGTAAAACATCACAGCTAGTAACGAGATAATATAAGCACCCTCACGCACAATGGTGACTAATGATCCTGATGATGAACTTGCAACTAGCTCGCTATCGTAAGTGATACGTGAAAGTAGTCGACCAGATGAATTCTGATCAAAAAAAGTCACTGGCATATACATAAAATGCTTGAATACCTTACGACGCATTGTCATCACTACTTTCCCCGAAACCCAAGCCAAGCAGTAAGTTGAAATAAAACTGGTAACACCACGTACAAAGATTAACAAAACAACGACAACAGCCATCATTTTTAAGAAAGAATTGTCAGCTTTACCAAAGCCATCATCTAGCAATGGTTTTAACATTTGAATTAATGCCGCATCAGATAAGGCGTTAAATACGAGTGCAGCAGCAGCAGCAATTAAACCTAATTTAAAAGGTGCAATTGTTGGCCAAAGGCGTTTGAAGGTTTGTAATGTAGAAAGATCTTTATCTTGCATATTCATACTTCTATGATAAAAAATTGGACGGTATTGTACATTTATTTAGGCTATAAGCCAATTAATCCACGATACCAAGGGCTAAATTCCGTTCTTGCGGTTTGAATTTGAATCGATTTCTCTTTGAAGATTAAACGAATCTGCCCTGAAAGTGCGGTGTTATAAATCGAACTTTTAGCTTGTTCTAAGCGCTTAACAACATCCTTATGTGGAAATCCCCAAGTATTCCAGCGCCCACTAGAAATTAACGCAATTTTTGGCTGAATATGCTGCACCAATCTTATTCCTGTCGAAGTTTTACTACCATGATGCCCAACCTGTAATACATCAATTTGTGCCAAATCTGGCAAGATTTTATCTTCAGTCGCAACATCAGCATCGCCGGTTAACAACACCTTATGTTGCCCATCAAAAATAACTAAAATACAAGAATCTGGATTATTTGCCCGACTAACAACTTTATTCGGCGACAACACTTCTATTTTTAATTCTTGCCAATACCATATTTCTCCCCGTTGACAAGAAAAGTGCGGTCTCTTTTCTGGATGTTTCTCATATTTTTTCAACGATGGGCTAATAAACTCAGCTTGCGGATAAGCCTGTAAAATATCTTTTACACCACCAGCATGATCATTATCATCATGACTTAAAATCACTTTATCTAAAATAATTCCTTGCCTTTGTAAGTAAGGGATAATCTCAATTTTTGCCATACTGCCATTTTGCCAACTTGCCCCTGTGTCATATAAAATTCCACGTTGATTTTTCACTAGCAATGTAGCCAAACCTTGCCCTACATCTAAAGTCTCTAACTGCCATTGGCGCTGTTTAAACTTCCCTTGTTCATATAGGGAAAAAATCCACAAACATAAGAAAAGAATAAAAAGAGCCGAGCCCAATACCATGCCAAGTTGATATTTTTTAATAGAGAAATCTTGAGTAAAAGATAAATGAATAGGGAAAAATGTTTTCTTTGTATAGCCTAATACAATAGAAATATGAGAGGAGCGCTTCATCAGCCATTTGCACCACAAAATAAACAAAAATGCCAATATTGATGATACAAAATAGCTCATGGACAAAGAAATAGGTATCCATTGGTTTGGCAATAACATCAGTAGTTGGTTAACCCATATTGCAATTTGATCAGCAATAGCCCAACTCTTGAATAAGCCCTCCGTTAGTACAGCAAAAAGAATAAGAGGAACCAACAAAAAACTAAATATAGGCAACAATAACAAATTTGCCCCAAATCCATTTACGGCTAAACCATTAAAAAGCAACAACTGAATAGGTGTAAAAAACCACAAAAGTCCAAATTGCAAATGAAAAAGGCTAATAAAATACCGCACTTTGCGTAAAGGGGATTGTTGCAACGTTTTTTCTCGCCATTGAAATAAATTGAGCGGTACCCAGTGATACCACATTATCAAGCAACCTACGGCACCAATTGACAGCCAAAAACTCGCCGATAACAACATAAATGGGTTCAGTACTAACAAGACACAAATAACCCGGAGAAATAATTGCCACACATTATAGGAAATGCGCCACATACGACATAAACAAATCATCAATAAAGCAATCATTGCACGAAAAGTGGGAATAGAAAATCCGGCTAAACTCGCATAAAGCAAGGCAAATAAAAGCCCCATACATAAAGGGAAATAGGGTTCAATATAACGCGTTGGGAATAGTACTTGAACGGCTCGCCCGAAGATAAAGCCAATAAACATTGCTAGCCCAATATGCAACCCAGAAATTGCGATTAAATGTGCGGTATTGGTTTGTTGATAAAGTTGCCATTGAGCCTTATCTAACCATGCCCTTTCTCCGAAACCAAGGGCTATCAATAAGCCTTGTGAAAGCAATGAAGAGGTTTGTTGTAAAGCTTGATTTAACCTATCATCACGCCAAGAAAAATCGTCACCAATTTTCACCGCACTTTTAACTGTCGCATAAGCAGTAATCTCCCTCGCTAAATACCATGCTTGACGATCAAAACCACCAAAATTTAATCGGGAAGAAATAGGACGGATTTGTAGATCTGTCTGCCAAATTTCCCCAACTTTTACCTTTGACTCAGCCCGCCAGTTTAGGTAAAGCCGTTGAGTTGACCAAGAGGGCGCTAATTTACCTTCTGCGATGACCGCTTGATATTCTTGCTGTTGAATCACTTCAACGATTTTAACATTGACTTGCTGCTTTTTAGGTAACTGAGAAACTCGTTCGCTTTGTTCTAATAAATTTAATGCTTGTGCATGAAAATAGCCTAACCCTAAAATAAAAATGAGAAATAGCTTCAATATAGAACGAAAAAATTGCCTGTTAATGCACACATACAGCAATCCGCAAAGTAGGGCTAGAAGAAATATCCATTGCCAACTTAGCAAAAAACTTTGAGGACTAATGAGCAATGTAAGAGCACTAATTAAAATAACAAGCAAGTAATAATCTAAATTTAATTTCATTTATATGCTTCAAAATTTATTTATTCTTAACTCACAATATGAAAAAGAGCATACTAAAAACCAAGCTAGCTAAATCAATCCTGGAATAGAGATCACAAAATAAAAAAATAATGGAGAAAAATGAGCTGTTAACGTAAATTTATTTGCTTATTTTTGCGACTTCTGATATTTATAGCGCCTTCAAAAATCAGCGACTCAATTTCCTTGAGTTTCTGAACAATCATAACCAGTTTGTAAACCGCCTTCTTAGTTACGATCTATCGTAAATTACAGGATGAATTATTATTTTATTAGGAGATTTAAATGTCTAAGGCATCTTTAAGTTTATTAGCGCTCGCCGGTGTTGAACCTTATAAAGAGAAGGAAGGCGAAGAATATATGAATGATGAGCAGCGTACTCATTTCAGAAAAATCTTACAGGCTTGGCAAACGCAAATTCAAGAAGAAACATCTCGTACAGTAGCTCATATGCAAGACGAGGCGTCAAACTTCCCAGATCCAGCAGATCGTGCAACGCAAGAAGAAGAATTTAGCTTAGAGTTAAGAGCAAGAGATCGTGAATGTAAATTAATGAAAAAAATTGAGCACACATTAAAAAAATTAGAAACCGATGATTTTGGTTATTGTGACTCTTGTGGCGTAGAAATTGGTATTCGTCGCTTAGAAGCTCGCCCAACGGCAGATCTTTGCATTGATTGTAAAACATTGGCAGAAATTCGTGAAAAACAAATGGTTGGTTAATATTGATTAGCCCAAATACAAGTAAAGTGCGGTCTTTTCTACCGCACTTTTAACTTTTTATAAAAGCAAAGACATAGGAAAGGGGTTTATTATTTTAAAATTCATTCAAAATCTGTTAAGAAAAAAAAATAAAACAACTCAATCACAAAATTCAAATTTACCTTTAACAGATTCAACTTTAGCCAAAACAAAAAAAACATCTCAGGAAATAGGCTCTGAGCCAACCTTTATTACAACGAAAAAACGACCTACACAAAAAAACCAACACAATAAATATATTATTAAAGCCTCTCAATACGGAATTACACCTCGTATGATTAGCCGTAATGCGCTATCAGTTGTGGAAAAACTACATCGCAATGGCTACGAAGCTTATATTGTAGGTGGTTGCTTAAGAGATTTATTATTAGGTAAAAAGCCAAAGGATTTTGATGTTGCCACAAATGCAAAACCAGAACAAATTCAAACGATTTTCCAACGACAATGTCGCTTAGTTGGTCGCCGTTTCCGCTTGGCGCATATTATGTTTGGACGCGATATTATTGAAGTTGCCACATTCCGTGCTGCCCATTCAGATGATCACAACGAACGTCAAGCAAAACAAAATGATGCTGGCATGTTATTGCGTGATAATGTTTATGGTACCCTCGAACAAGATGCGGAACGCCGAGATTTTACCGTTAATGCCCTTTACTATAATCCACAAGATAATACGCTGCGTGATTATTTTGATGGCATTGAGGATCTTAAAGCGGGAAAATTGCGTTTAATTGGTGATCCTGTTAAACGCTATCAAGAAGATCCTGTGCGCATGCTGCGCTCTATTCGCTTTATGGCAAAACTGGATATGTTCTTAGATAAGCCAAGCGAAGAGCCTATTAAAAAACTTGCTTATTTATTAAAAAGCATTCCTCCAGCAAGACTTTTTGATGAAAGTTTGAAACTTTTACAAGCAGGCTATGGCGTAAAAACTTACCAGCTATTGCGTGAATATGGCTTATTTGAACAATTATTCCCAACTCTTATGCCTTATTTCACTGAGAAAGCAGACAGTTTTGCTGAAAAAATGATTATGACTGCGCTTACATCCACAGATGAAAGAGTGGCGGATAAATTACCCATTAATCCGGCATTTTTGTTTGCTGCTTTCTTTTGGTATCCATTACGGGAAAAAGTGGAAACCCTCAAAAATGAAGGGGGTTTCAATAATCATGACGCCTATGCCTTGGCAAGCAATGATATTTTAGATGCATTTTGCACCGCACTTGCTGCCCCACGCCGCCATACTACCGTCATTCGCGATATTTGGTTTCTGCAATTGCAGTTACTGAAACGTACAGGTTCAGCACCTATGCGAGTCATGGAACATACCAAATTTAGAGCTGGCTTTGATCTCCTTGTTATGCGTGCACAAATAGAGGGTGGCGAGGCTGTTGAATTAGCAACTTGGTGGCATGAATATCAGCTAAGCAATCAAGAACAGCGCGATAGCTTAATTAAAGAGCAACAACGCCTTAATCCAAAACCGAAAAAGAAATTTTATCGCAGCAGAAAACGCCGTAAACCAAAACCATTAGCCGCATGATGAATACTGTTTATATTGCATTAGGAAGTAATCTTGATACTCCCATTCAACAACTCAACTCTGCACTTAAGGCTCTATCTCAACTCAAAGATTGCAGACTAAGTGCGGTCAGTTCTTTCTACCAAAGCAAACCTCTGGGCCCACAAGATCAACCAGATTATGTGAATGCCGTAGCTTGCTTGCAAACGACATTAGAGCCAATCGCTTTATTAGACCAATTGCAACAAATTGAAAACCAACAAGGTCGAGTAAGATTGCGCCGTTGGGGAGAACGGACTTTAGATTTAGACATTTTGTTATATGCCGATAAAATGTTACAAACTGAACGTTTAACTATTCCTCATTACGATATGAAAAATCGTGAGTTTGTCATAGTTCCTCTTTATGAAATTGCCCCAGAGCTAATTTTTCCTGATGGCGAAAAGCTAGCGGATTTAATGCCAAAATTTGCTCATCATCAAATGCAAAAATTATAAAAAATTAAGGCAAATATCATTATATTTGCCTTAATTACTTAATAAAATTTCAATCTAAAAATCTTCAAAATATTGTTGAATTACTTTTGCATCCTTAGTTTTTGTGAGCGCTAATTGTAGTAATACTCTGGCTTTTTGTGGATTTAATGTTCCAGCTGCACTAAAGCCATACTGGCTATCGTCAACTTCTGCATCACGGGTGGTGTAGCCTGTTGGAACTCGTGAAGAACGAACAACTGCAATACCTTTTTTCGCTGCTTGCTCTAACAATGCCAAATTAGCTGCATTCATATTACCGTTACCAACTCCAGCAACAACGATCCCTTCATAACCAGCATCTAATAAAGCTTTAAGTGGTTCTGTTGGCATATTTGAATAGGCATAGATAATCCCTACTTTAGGCAACTGCGCTAAATTATCCACATTAAATGGCGTGTTAGTTGTATGCTTACTTTCTGGAGAGCGCTCATAATCAACTTTGCTGTTATGAATATAGCCTAAAGCGCCAAAATTTGGCGAAGTAAAGGTTTGCACTGCTGTTGTGCTTGTTTTGGTCACATCTCTTGCCCCTAGAACCAAGCCATTCATAGCAACTAATACACCACGCCCAGCAGATTTTTTATCTTTTGCTACTACCACTGAATTATATAAATTCAAAGGACCATCAGCACTTTTTTCTGTAGCTGGGCGCATAGCTCCCACTAAAACCACTGGCTTATCACATTTTACTGTAAGATCAAGAAAATAAGCTGTTTCTTCCATGGTATCTGTACCATGTGTAATCACAAATCCATCTGTTTTACTACATTGGTCATTAATGGTTTTTGTTAATTTTAACCAAACATCATCGCTCATATCTTGAGAGCCAATTTTAACAACTTGCTCACCATTAATATTCGCTAAATCTTTCATTTCAGGCACTGCTTCAATTAACGTATCAATGGTTAATTGTCCAGCTTGATAAGCTGAAGTTACCGCACTTTTTCCGCTTCCAGCAATAGTGCCGCCCGTAGCTAAAATTGTAATATTTGGTAAATTTGCTGCATAGCCTGTGGAAATACCTAGACCTAATGCTGTTAAAACAGCTAATTTTTTCAATTTCATATATGCTCCAAATAAAGAAAAATCCCGTGCATTTAGCACGGGACGTATTATCTACCTAAAAAGAATTACAAAAAATAAGAATTTGCCATAATTATGATCTTCATCATATTTAACTATTCCGCTTAATAGATAATGCGGAGAAACTTTGTGCTACTGGCATAATTTCAATTCGATTAATATTTACGTGCGCAGGTTGTTGATAAATCCATAAAACCGTATTTGCAATATCTTCTGGTTGGATATATTCAACACCTTGGTAAACATTAGCCGCTTTAGCATTATCTCCCTTAAATCTTAAATTTGAGAACTCAGTACCGCCACACAATCCCGGTTCAACATTCGTTACTCTAATTGCTGTTCCAGCTAAATCAGCACGTAAATTTAAGCTAAACTGTTCAACAAACGCCTTAGTTGCACCATAAACATTCCCACCAGGATAAGCATAGGTACCAGCAATAGATCCCATATTAATAACATGCCCTTTATTGCGCTCCACCATCGTAGGTAAAATTTGACGAGTTAAGTAGACCAACCCAGTCACATTGGTATTTATCATTGTTTGCCAATCTGCAAAATTAGCCTGATGAGCCGGCTCCAAGCCCAAGGCTAACCCAGCATTATTCACAAGTAATTCAATATCTTGCCAAGAGGAAGGAAGGCTAGAGAGTGCGGTCTGAATTTTGTTAGGATCGGAGATGTCCATTTCCAATGGATAAAATGAAGTGCCTAGTTCTTCTTCTAATAAAGCTAATTTATCTAAACGTCTTGCAGCCCCAATGACTTGATATCCAGCTTGCACAAACTTTTGACAAATCGCTTTACCAAAGCCAGATGAGGCACCTGTTACTAAAATCGTCATATATCCTCCTTGTTGATAAAAAATACCTTCTTAAACTACAAAAAAGCTCCTTTAAAAACAATACCGCTGAATATATTAATATCCAGCGGTATAAGAAAAAGTGCGGTCTTAATTAGTGAGTTTTCCATTCCCCATTCACTGCGGTTCCGATCACTTTAAATTGATTATTAAACACAGTTAAGTTGGCAATCTTACCCACTTCAATAGAACCGAGTCGATCATCTACACCGATAGCACGAGCAGGATATAAGTTACACATACGTAAAGTTTCATCTAATGAAACACCAACATACTTAACCATATTTTCCACTGATTCAATCATCGTAACCGCAGCACCACCTAATGTGCCATTTGCATCGTAGCATTTTCCATCACGCACATAGACGGTTTTTCCAACAAATTGGAAAGATTCAATATCAGCACCAGCAGCGGCAGTCGCATCAGTAACAAGACAAAGTTTATCGCCTTTCAGCTTTTTGTCTAACTTGATATTTTCAAAATTAACATGCAAGCCATCTGCAATAATACCCGTATAAATATCACTATCTAACACAGCGCCAACAACGCCCATAGCACGCCCAGAGCTAATTGGTGACATGGCATTATGTAAATGTGTGGCAAATTTTGCACCTAATTGAATTGCTTGCTTAGCCACCTCATAAGTTGCATTACTGTGCCCTAAAGAAACTAAAATCCCACTTTGTACAAAATCTGGAATACATTTTACTGTTGGATTTTCTGCAGCCAACGTAATTTTGGTTATTACATCCGCATTTTCACACAAGAAAGTCTTCATTTCTGGGCTGATTTCACGAATGTACTCTTCACGATGTACACCTTTACGTTCAACACTTAAATAAGGACCTTCCAAATGTAAACCTAGTGCCTGATTTTTGTATTTTGCTAAATAATCTTGCATAACTTGCACCGCACTTTTCATCCCTTCATCAGGCGAAGTAATAAAAGTCGGAAGATAGCTTGTTGTACCTGAGCGTAAATTGGTTTCTTGCATAATCTCTAATGTACGAACACTGATGTCCTCATTAAACATCACGCCACCACAGCCATTTAGCTGTAAATCAATAAAGCCAGCAGTTAAATTATTACCTTCTAAGTCAACTCGCTTAATTTCATTTTCTAGTTGTTCTTCTGGTAAAATGGCTAAAATTTTATCATTTTCAACAACGACTGCATGTCCATACAATATTTCTTTTGCTGTATAAATCACACAATTGGTAAAAGCATATTTCATTTTTTTTCTCCATTTAATCAAGCACGCTATGAATAGCCCGTGCTTCTAGTTCAGTAAAATACTTCACTGTTTTTACTTTCAATTCTTGTGTTGCTGGCTCATCACAAACAAAGATCGCATGGCGATGTAATTGTAACGCACTAATTGTCCAAAAATGATTCACACTGCCTTCAACTCCAGCTTGTAACGCTAACGCTTTATTATGGCCAGTAACCAACAACATCACTTCTTCTGCATCCAACAAAGTAGCAACACCAATAGTAAGTGCGTATTTAGGCACTTTAGTTACGTCATTATCAAAGAAACGAGAATTAGCAATTAAGGTATCTTCTGTTAGTGTCTTAATTCGAGTACGAGATGCAAGGGAAGATGCTGGTTCATTAAAAGCAATATGACCATCAATTCCTACCCCTCCCATAAATAAATTAATCTTGCCATAAGATTTAATTTTCTCTTCATAGCGGTGACATTCCGCATCATGATCCGACGTATTACCATCTAAAATATTAATATTTTGTGGTTGGATATCAATATGGTTAAAAAAATTGTTATGCATAAAAGAATGATAACTTTCAGGATGTTCTTTAGGTAAACCTACATACTCATCCATATTAAAAGTAACAACATGCTTAAAACTCACTTCGCCAGCTTGATATAGTCTAATTAACTCTTTATAAGTTTGTAATGGTGTTCCACCCGTTGGTAGTCCTAATACAAATGGACGTTCTGCCGTCGGAGCAAACGCATTAATACGATCAACAATATGTCTTGCTGCCCATTTACTCACTTGTTGTGCTGTTTTTAATGGAATTAAACGCATAAAATCACCTTAATTATTTTCAATATTGGACGATATAAAATGAAGTTTTATTTCACAAACTGAATTATAAAGTAAGTGATACACTAAATCTAATAATAATTAGCCTATTTCCTAAAATAGTGATCTAAATCACAAATAAGTTGGAAATAAAAAATGAAAAAAGCCACCGCTCTTTTTTCAAGAAATTCAGATGGCTTATAAATTTTTCATTAATCAGTAATAATTTGATTAAAAGATGAGAGGGGGGCAATAAAAGCAGAACTTAGCTTATCTTCTTTTGATTTATCTACCACTAAAATTGGATTTTTAGATTTAGCAATCGCCTTTCTCTTTAACTTAGCCTCTTGCAAGCTGAAACAAGTTGCACCTTTTTCCTGGCTAAATCCAGCCGCAGAAATAAAAGCTTTATCAGTAAAAATCAAATCTACTTCATTCTGCTCACTTAAAGATTGGAAAAAAGCATTATGAGAAGAATACTCTCCACCAATCAAGATTAATTTACAATTTGGTTTTTCTGATAAAACTGTAAATGTATTAAGTGAGCAACATATTGCCGTAAAATGCAAATTTTGATCAATTTGTGAAGCAATAAATGGAATGGTTGAGCCACAATCAAAAAATACAATATCATCTTCCTCAATCAAGCTCGCAGCCTTCTCTCCTAAACATAATTTCTCTGTAATATGCTTAGTTTGTTGCTCTAAGACTTGATATTCATGCTTTCTTGGCTCAGCAAAAACAATATAGCCACCTAATAGTTTAAAAGGAGTATCGCCACTGTTAATGTCTCGCCTAATTGTCATTTCCGACACACCAAGTAGTTCCGCCGCATCACGTAAATGAATTTGTGGTTGTTGCTTTAATAAGAAAGACAATTTTTCTAGTCGAGAAACCATTAGGCTCACTCCTTAATAAAAATATAGATTAATATTGGCTATTCGGCGTCGCCATCCCCGTTACGATAGCAACTCCAGAGCTGGTTCCCAATCTACTTGCACCAGCTTTTATCATTTGCTCTGCGGTTTCTTTACTTCTCACTCCACCAGAAGCTTTAATTTTAACATTTTCACTAACATGTTGTTGCATGATTGTTACAGCCTCGATTGTTGCGCCATTATGACTAAATCCTGTTGAAGTTTTTACAAAAGCGACCCCAATTTCAGAACATATTTTACTTAATTTAATGATTTCATCATCAGTGAGCAAGCAGGTTTCAAAAATAACTTTTAATGGTGTTTGATCACAAGCTTGAAAAACAAGAGAAATATCCTGTTTTACCTCTTCCCATAAACCACTTTTTACCCAACCAATATTTACAACCATATCAACTTCATCAGTACCAGCATCAATAGCCAGCTTAGTTTCATAAGCCTTTACCTCTGGCATATTTGCACCTAATGGAAAACCGATTACAGTACAAACTTTTACATCTGTATCTTTTAATAAAGATTTTGCTAAAGAAATATAAGCCGGATTAATACACACTGACCAAAAATGATGAGAAATTGCCTCTTGGCATAGCTGATTAATTTTAGCAATAGTTGTGTCTGCACTTAGCGCAGTATGATCTATATAACGAGCAATATTCATAAGTTAAACCTCAAGTTAATTACAATGAAAGAATGTTTACATTATTGATTAAATAAATGTTTATTTCTGTGATCTTTGTCACTTTTTTAACATTAAATTCAATATAAACTAAAAACAAATAAATTTATTATTATTTTAACACAATAGGAGAATAAAATGAAAATTGCCGTAATAGGATCTAATATGGTTGATTTGGTGACCTACGTAGATCAAATGCCGAAATGGGGAGAAACACTTGAAGCTCCAAGCTTTGAAATTGGTTGTGGAGGTAAAGGTGCAAATCAAGCTATCGCAGCTGCTAAACTAGGTAGCCAAGTAATGATGGTCAGTAAAGTTGGCGATGATCTATTTGCAGACAATACTATCGCCAACTTTGCTAAATATGGGGTTGATAATCGTCATGTTAAAAAAGTAACAGGATGTTCAAGTGGTGTTGCCCCGATTTTTGTTGACAAAAATGCGCAAAATCAAATTTTGATTATTAAAGGCGCAAACAATTACTTAAAACCTGTTGATATTGACGAAGCCAGTAAAGATTTAAAACAATGCCAACTGCTTGTTCTACAATTAGAAGTTCCATTGGAGACGGTTTATTACACTATTGATTTTGCCAATAAAAATAATATTCCTGTAATTTTAAACCCAGCTCCTGCACATCCAGATTTAGATCTTGAATACGCTTGTAAATGCGATTTCTTTATGCCGAATGAAACAGAGCTCGAAATTTTAACAGGACTTCCTGTTGAAACTTTAGAACAAATCGAACAGGCTGCTGAACTATTGTTAAATAAAGGTCTAAAAAACTTAATTGTTACTCTGGGAAGTCGCGGAGCATTATGGCTGAGCCAAGAAAAACGAGTTCATATCCCACCAACAAAAGTAGATGCGATTGATTCAAGTGGTGCTGGTGATGCATTTATTGGCTGTTTCTCTCACTATTTTGTGCAAACTGGCGATATTCAAATTGCGTTAGAGCAAGCATCTTTATTCGCAGCCCAAAGTGTTATAGGAAAAGGAACCCAATCTTCCTATCCTTCACTAGAGCAATTTGAACAATTTAAAAAATCAATCACAAACTAAGGAGCATATTATGGCTAAATTCAAACAACTACCGGATGGTTATTTAGATAAAACACCATTATTACAATTTATTTTGCTTTCTTGCTTATTCCCACTTTGGGCAGCAGCTGCAAGTTTAAATGATATTTTAATTACTCAATTTAAAAGTGTTTTCACGTTAAGTGATTTTGCTAGCGCACTTGTTCAAAGTGCTTTCTATGGAGGTTATTTCTTAATTGCAATTCCCGCCTCATTAATTATCAAAAAAACAACCTATAAATTTGCTATTCTGATCGGATTAATTGTGTATATCATTGGCTGTGCAATGTTCTACCCAGCATCTCATATGGCAACTTATACAATGTTCTTAGCCGCAATTTTCTCTATTGCTATCGGTTTAAGCTTTTTAGAAACAGCTGCAAATACATATAGTTTGATGATTGGGAGTAAAAAATTTGCCACATTAAGACTAAATATCAGTCAGACATTCCATCCAGTTGGTGCAATTGCAGGTATTTTATTAGGAAAATATTTGGTTTTCCAAGAAGGTGCATCTATTGAAGAACAAATGGCAGGAATGACAGCAGAACAAATCCATACATTCAAATTAACCTTACTTGAACATACCTTGCAACCTTACAAATACATGATTTTTATTCTAATTGTTATTGCAATTCTGTTCTTAATTATTCAATTTCCTAAATGTAAAGTTGAGCCAACAGAAGAACAAGGCAAAGCTAGCAGTCCAACATTTATGGAAACAATCAAATACCTAGCAGGACATAGCACTTTCAAAAAAGGTATCTTCGCTCAGTTCCTCTATGTAGGTTTACAAGTTGCTGTATGGTCATTTACTATTCGTTTAGCGTTAAGCTTAAGTGATATGAATGAACGCGATGCATCTAACTTCATGGTATATAGTTTCATTGCTTATTTCGTTGGTAAACTTATTGCAAATTTCTTAATGACTAAATTCAATGGGCATTTAATCTTATTCTTATATTCTGTATTAGGTACTGTAGCTCTTGCTTATACAGCATTTGTACAAGATTTCTCTGCAGTCTATGCTGCTATTATTGTAAGTGTATTCATGGGACCTTGTTGGGCAACTATCTACGGTGCATCCATTGAAGTAGTAGAAAACAAATATCGTGAAATTGCTGGAGCTATTGTGGTTATGTCAATTATTGGCGGAGCCGTTGTGCCAGCTGTACATGGATTTGTATCAGATCAAGTTGGTTCATTACAAACCGCATTTATAGTCCCAATGGTTTGCTTTGTTTATATAGCTTATTACTTCTGGTATCGTTTCCGTAACTTAAATAATAAATAGGAGAATATTATGTCTGCTACAATCTATTTATCAAAACAACAATTTACAGAAACAGAACAGGTCATTATTGCCAATAATCAATTTAAAGTCAGTGCTTTCAAATATTCATCTGGAATTGAGGGATTAAGATTAACTAATAGTAAAGGTATGCTAGTTATTTTACCTTACTATGGACAAATGATCTGGGATGCTGAATTTGAAGGGCATAATCTCTGTATGAAAAATATGTTTGCAGCGCCGAAAGTGGGTAATGTCATTATAGATACTTACGGATGCTTTGCTTTCCATTCAGGTTTACTTTGTAATGGTTGCCCTTCTCCAGAAGATAGCCATCCACTACATGGCGAAATGCCTTGTGCAACAATGGATAAATGCTGGATAGAAATTTCAGATACTACACTAAAAGTCGTTAGTGAGTACGAATATGTCAAAGGATTTGGGCATCATTATTTAGCTAAACCTAGCGTGGTGATGTATCCGAATAGTGGGTTATTCCATATTAATATGGATGTTACTAACCTAGCCTCTGTTGCTATGCCACTGCAATATATGTGCCATATGAACTATTGCTATGAAGAAAATGCTTACTTCGAACAAAATATCCCTGATAGTGCAATTACCTTACGAGAATCAATTCCAGATCATGTAAAACCAACAGCACAATGGTTGGATTTCAATCAACAACTGAAGGCAAATCGAAATGGTTTAGCTAAGCTTGATCAACCGGAGTATTACGATCCTGAAATCGTATTTTTTATGGATAATCTTTCAACATATCAAGAAAGGCTTGTTTATAGAATGCATTCGCCAAAAGGTCATTGTTATCGTACCGAATTTGATTCTCAACAGTTTAATTCTGCCACTCGTTGGATTTTATATAATCAGGATCAACAAGTTGCTGCGTTTGCTCTACCTGCAACTTGTCGCCCTGAAGGTTATCTGGCTGCTGAAAAAAGCGGGACATTAATAATGCTTGAACCTCATACTACTCGTTCATTTAGTGTCTTAACTGGTTTAGAAAATTAGTATCTAACAACCTACAAATATGCTCCATCAAAGTTTTATTTTTAAACTTATGGAGCATATTTTATCTATATCCACCTTAAAATTTTTATAAAAACCAACCGCACTTATTAATAAGTAGATTCAAATACAAAATTCTGGTTGAATTTAACAACAAAAAACCTCCACTAGGGAGGTTATAATTTGGTGCGACTAGCTGGAACCAATACCCTAAATATATCAATAAGTTAAATATTATCTGGATCAGTTTTGGATCGCATTTGTTAATTTAAACTTATTTGATTTAAATCAACTAAAATAACTCTGTGAAAGATCTAATTTTGCGTTTTTATGCGTTGTATTGCGTTTTAAAGATCTGAGTTAAAGATCTAAATGGGACTAGTACAGGAAAGGGAATATAAGGATCTATTTTTTGCGTTGAAACATATACTTTTAATGTGCGGGCGTGGCGTGGGGTTTGCTGCGATTTTTGGGGGGCTTGAGTGATTATAAAATAAGCAAAAATTTATTTTTCAAGTTTGAATTATGTTGTGGTTTTATATAATAGACTAAGGCAAGTATATTTATTTGCGAGGGAATAAAACGGCTTATTTTAGGCAATAAAAAAGCCTGCACAAGCAGACTTTAATATTTTATTTATGTATTAGTTCTTATCATTTAATAGTTCATAAGGTGTAAAAGTAATCACTGTTTCACCAAGCCAATGATTCACTTCTTCTAGGCGCTGTTGTAGTGGCTTAATCTCATTGATAAAAAAGACTTTCCCAGCCTTTTCAACATCGCCAAAACCAGCCGCATTTGTTGGGATAATCCCCATTAATTGCGGCGGCACTCTATGAGCCGCTAATATATCGTCACGGCTAGAGTTCTTAATATTCAAAAATTCATCTTTAGCAACAATATCTGAAAGCGGAATAACTTGAATACCGTCCTTTTTACCATTTGGCGCATGAATAAATAAATTCTTAAAGTTTCCTTTTCCTTTGGCTTGGCTTAATTGCTCTTTGATAGCCAAAATATCATCTTCATTTTGCATCGGATCCGTAAGATACAAAATCGCCCCAGCATGTGCGCCATTTTGATAATATTTGCGACGGAATAAAGTGGCACTCTCATTTAAAAAAGCAGATTGCAACGAAGAAAAATAATCAGGTAAGCCATAAATTTCTTGATTAATATCAGGATTAATTAAATGAAAAATGCTATCTTTTGCAAACTCATGTTCATTAAAATTATGTAAGAAGTAAAACATACCTTGCTCAATCCCCTTACGCACATACTTAGCCAACGGCACATCAAGCGCAATAGTTTTACCCCAAGAATTAGTAATTTTTTCTAGGTAAGCATTACCAAAAATCAAATAGTCATTCACTAACTTCTCAAGTGTCGTACGTGGTAAAAGTGCGGTCGTTTTACAAGTAGAAAGCAAAATATTCTTCTTCACAGTGATAGCGCTCTGATGATGCGCAGCAGAACGATAAGCACGAGATAGCCCATTAAAATCAATGGGTGGCATATAATATTTATCGTGTAGCAACACACTTTCAAAGTAATTCAAAATATCAGCACCCTCTAAAACAGGCACAGGGTCGCCAAAAGTAAAGGCATGTACAGATTTAGATTTATCCATTTTGTATTAGATCCTATTCAAAAGTAAAAATGGTAGATTGGCTACGATGATTGCCGCCGCCGTAATTCTCGTTCAAAATACAATGCATAATTGCCCAAGCTAAATCGCCATGGCTTGCATCTTGCGAACGGTCAGAAACATAAGTCATCTGGCGTCCAGTTTTCGTTGCTTGACGTTTAATTGTCATAAAACTATTAATAATTTCCTTCCCATCCCATTTAATCCGTCTTTTCTGCACCAAGTTTAACGTCTTCAGAACCATCTCATTTTTTAAGTTCAAGTCATAAGTTAGCCCCACTGCAGAAGGAAAGAATTTCTTGACCAACTGAAAAACACCATCGCCCATACCTGTTCTATCAACAGTAATTTTAGTGACATGATAATTTTTACAATAATCAGCAATCTTACTTGCCTGTTGCTCATAATCTAAGCCATGGAAAGTATCGTAATGTAAAACACGAAAATCAGCGCCTTCAACTCTAGGCGGAGCAACAATCGCTAATGCGGCACGGTCACCCGTAAAAGCAGGATCATAACCAATCCAGACTTCACGATTACCAAAAGGACGAGAATAAAAAGGTTTAAAATCTTGCCATTCCTCATAGCTATCAACTTGGCAAGCCTGTAAATCAGCAAATTTAAAAATACTGGTATTATCATCAGCAAACTGACACATAAATAACTGGTCAAATTCTTCCGTTGAGTTCTCAAAGCGCAATTCTTCAATATCAAATAAATCACAACCGCCCTTTTGTGCATCATAAATCGTGACAATTTGTTTCCAGTGCCTATCCGCACAAAGCCGCCCTGATTGCAAATTCTTATGGCTAATATCAAATTCAGCTTTATCTTCATTGGCACGGCGTTTATTAAATAGCTCGCCAGACCAAAATTTATAAGCATCAGATGCTTTTGTGGTAGGTGTAGAAAAGTAAGTTTGACGATATTGCTTTTGTGCGGCCATAGCACTCGCCACCTTGCGCATCTCCCCGAATTTAGGCACCCAAAAGTATTCATCAAAATATAAATTGCCATGATAACTTTGTGCCGTAGCAGAATTTGTTCCTAAAAAAATCAGCTCAGCCCCATTGGGTAATAAAATCGTTTCGCCTTTAAGTTCTAAATCTGCTTTTTCTTTGGCATAAGCCGTAATATAAGAACGGAATTGCAAAGCCTGTTTTTTACTTGCTGATAAAAAAATCTGATTACGCCCCGTTTTTAACGCATCAACAAAAGCCTCACGAGCAAAATAATAAGTCGCTCCAATTTGGCGACTTTTTAAAATTTCCCGAATGCGATAATGATTACCCGCATCAAACCAATGGCGCTGATACTGAAAAATACCATCAAAAAAGCCATTAATCAGTAATTCTTCTTGCTCTGCGGTAATCGGATTTTTATCTCGATATTTCCGTTCTGCGCTATAACGTTTTTCTAATTTAGGGTTTAAATCAACTTCATTACCGCCGCCATTGGAATATTTCTTAATTCTTGCCATTTTTTCCATTTGGCGCCCAAGTAAATCAATTTCCTTAAAATCATGGCCCGTTTTATTCTCCTTCAGAATAAGTAAATTCATCCTTGCTTCTAACGTATTTTCAACCCGACCAACAGGCGCAATATCGTCCCATTTCTCCCTATCTTTCCAACTTGAAATAGTAGAAATAGGCAAGCCTAATTTCTCGGCAATATCCGTAATACGCCAACCAGCAAAGTAAAGCAAACGGCTTTCACGCTTATTATCCAAAGTAATCTCAGTCATCTATTAATCCTTGATTTTGCTTAACTGCATAATAAGGAAAAGCAAAGAAATGAATGATCGCTGTTCACTGTCAAACAGCCTTTAACATAGCCAAGAAAATGACAACAAAAAAGAACTTACGCAATATGACAACAATTTGAAAAACAAAAATAGGAATAAGTCCATGTTTAAAAAATTTAAATCAAGATGGTTTGTTGTAGCGACTGAAGGCGCAACGACAGACGGACGTAATATTGCTCGGGTTTGGATTGAACAAATGGCAGAAAGCTACAATCCTAAAACCTATGGCGCACGCATTAATTTAGACCATATCAAAACATGGCTTTATCGCAAAGATGAGCCACATGCCCAAGCCTACGGCGATGTACTTGCACTTAAAACGCAAGAAAATGAAGAAGGTAAATTACAGTTATTAGCACAAATAGATCCAACAGATGACCTTATTGCGCTAAATAATAAGCGCCAAAAAGTGTACACCTCCATTGAAGTAGATACCAATTTTGGCGAAACAGGAAAAGCCTACCTCGTCGGATTAGCCGTAACAGATAACCCAGCTAGTTTAGGCACAGAAATGTTGCAATTTGCTGCAACGGCACAAGCCAACCCATTTAACGCACGCAAATTAAAAGCCGACAATTTATTTACGGAGGCAGTAGAAACCATTTTGGAATTTAACGAAGTAGAACCAGAAAAACCAAGTCTATTTGAGCGCATTGCGGCTATGTTTGGTCAAAGAGAACGCACTGAACAACAACGTTTTGCCGATGTAGATAACGCAGTCATGTTACTTTCCGAAGAAGTACAAAACATCAGCCAAAAATACACCGCACTTGAAACGGAAAATCAAACACTAAAACAGCGACTTGATGAATATTCAGCAAAAATTACAGAACACAGTGAAAAATTTGCTGAGTTAGAAAAACAGCCAGCAGAAAATTATCGTAAGCGACCTTTAGCGAATGGGGATAGCGTTAACGATGGGCGTTTCTTTTAATCAATAGTTAAGGATTTTAAAATATGAAAAAAACAACCGCAGTAACATTAATGAATTACCTACAAGGCATTTCACAAGATAACAAAGAAGATTTTTCTCGAATTGCCATGGGTGCAAAATTTACGGTTGAGCCAAGTGTTCAACAGCGCCTTGAAAATGCAGTACAAGAAAGTTCAGATTTCCTCAAATTGATCAACATTGTGCCAGTAGATGAACAACAGGGCGAAATCTTGGGCTTAGGGGTTGCAGGTACAATTGCAGGGACAACAGACACAAATTCTGCAGGACGTAAAACGCAAGCAATTCATGCTTTAAGCAAAATTCCATATCACTGTCAACAAATTAACTATGACACACATCTCAAATATGCAACCTTAGATATGTGGGCGAAATTCCCTGATTTTGCTAAACGTATTGGTGCATTAAAAGCAGAAAGAATGGCGTTAGACCGAATTATGATTGGTTTTAATGGAACAAGTCGTGCCGCAACGTCAAACAGAGTAAGTAATCCATTATTACAAGACGTTGCTGTAGGCTGGTTGAAAAAAATCGAAGATAACGCACCTGAGCGAGTAATGAAAGAAGAAACAAGAGATAGCGGAAAAATTGAAGTCGGTGAAGGTAAAACCTATAAAAATTTAGATGCCCTTGTTTTCTCAGCGGTTAGCGACTTAATTGCCCCTCAATTCCAAGATGATACAAAATTAGTTGCCATCATGAGCCGTGATTTACTAGCGGATAAATATTTCCCTCTGGTCAATCAAAGTAAGGCAAGTGAACAAGTGTCTGGCGATATTATTATGAGTACAAAACGAGTAGGCGGATTACCAGCAGTACAAGCTCCATTTGTACCAAAAGGCACAATCTTAATTACCCGACTTGATAATCTCTCCATTTATTATCAATCTGGTGCAATGCGTAGAACATTGAAAGACAACGCAGAATATGATCGCTACGAAGATTACACATCTTCTAATGATGACTTTGTTGTTGAAAATTATGAAAGTGTTGCATTGCTAAAAAATATCAAGATGGTTGATGCTCCGCAAGGAGATAGCTAATGCGACCAACCCAAAGGCATTTTCTAGAGGCATCAGCGAAAAAGGCGCATATGCAAGAAGAGCACTTACTCGCTGGTGCCACGGAATACGAAAAAATGCTCTATCTTCTTGCTCGTCATAAAAAGGATTTAAAAGAAATTCATTCTATGGAGCTAAAGGCAGAATATAAAAAGAAAATTCTGCCTGATTACCTACCATGGATAGAAGGCGCTTTAAGTAGTGCGAGTGGTAAACAAGATAATGTCTTAATGACATGGTTAATTTGGTCAATTGACTGTGAGCAATATCATCTTGCGTTACAAATTGCCGAATATGCTATTCATCAAGGGCTTGTATTGCCAGAAAACTTTAACCGCACATTATGTTCTGCGCTTGTGGAAGAATTTGCGGATAAAGCCAAAATTGCACAAAAACTTAACCGCACTTTTGACGTTGCCTATTTAGAGCGAATAGCGAAACTCACTGATGAACAAGATATGCCAGACGAAAGTCGGGCAAGACTTTACCGTGAAATCGGCTTATTAAAGCTCACATCAGAACCAAAAACTGCCTTAACCTACTTAGAACGGGCATTAGAGCTAAATTTAAATATTGGTGTACAAGGGGAAATCAAAAAATTGCGCAAACAGCTTGAGCAAGAAAATAAACCCAACGACCAATAAACAGAGCAAAGCGCAGCACGCCAAGCGAGGCGGAAAGTAACGGCTTTTTGCCTACTCACTTTCCTCACCTCGCTTTTTTTACAGTTTAAGGAAAATCATGAGTAATACCATTGCCATAAATAAAGTCAAAAATTACGCCATGGACGACTTAAAACGCCATGCAGATAAACAAGCAATAGATAATGAATTTATCCAAAATAACGGATTTTTCCCAGATATTAGCGTGCTTGATGTACGCAACACCATGCGCCTAGACGGCACAGTCACAAATGAACGGCTCAAAATGGAATTAATTGAGGCAATGGCAACCGTAAACCATGCTTTAAAAAATTACCAAAAACGCATAAAAGAAAAAGGGATAGATAGCCTTGATGATATTGATGAAGAACAAATCAACGGTGAAAGTATCGTAATCAACCGCTACAAAAGAGCCGTCTATTGTCTCACGATTGCCAACTTAAACGAACGCTATCGTTCGTATGACACCACAAAGCAAGGCGCAGAAAAAGCACAAGAATTTGAAGAAAGCGTAGATGATTTAAGACGAGATGCTCGTTTCGCTATCCGTGACATATTGGGACAGCATCGCATGACAGTGGAGTTAATTTAATGCCAAGAGTGATTTACGCACAGCAAAACGACACACTTGATGCCATTGTTTACCGCTATTTTGGCAAAACACTCGGCTTAGTGGAACAAGTATTAGAACGCAATCCACATCTTGCCAAGTTACCTGTATTAGCCATTGGCACAGAAGTCATCTTACCAAATATAGAAGATATACAGCCAACGACCAACAAAACAACCTTGAGCTTGTGGGACTAAATGAGAGGAAAAGGAATGTTAAAAAATAGCGAAACGACAGGCGCATATTTTGGATCCGTAGTTGCTATTTACAGCGGACTCACCTTAGCAGATTGGGCGGCTATCTTTGGTATTTTATTTGGTTTATTTACCATGCTGATCAACTGGTATTACAAACATAAAGAAATGCAATTAAAAGAAAAAGCTCTTAAACATCAAATTGACTTAACGGATACAGAGAATGAATAAATTAACAAAATGGAGTGCAGGGGCTATTTGCAGTGTGGCCACAATTATTGCCCTAGTAAAAACAACGCATCAAGACTTGCGAATTAGCCAACAAGGTTTAGAAATTATCGGACAAGCAGAAGGTTGTCGCAGAGATCCATATCATTGCCCAGCTGATGTATTAACCGTTGGCATAGGCTCAACTGCAGCGAGTGGCGAACCAATTAATCCGCAAAAACGTTATAACGACACAGAAATAGCGCAACGCTGGGCGCATGATTTACGCCGAGCAGAACAATGTGTAAATCAATATGGCAACGGAAAAAATCTACCGCAAGGCGCTTTTGATGCCCTCGTCTCCCTAACCTTTAATGTCGGTTGTGGAAAAATGCAAAAAAGTACCTTATTCAAACAAGCGCAACAAGGCTTTAAGCCCCAAATGTGCCAACAGTTTGATCGCTGGGTTTATGCAGGCGGGCAAAAATTAAATGGCTTAATCAAACGCAGAGCAAAAGAAAAAGTACTCTGCTTAGGATTGTAAGGGAATAATCATGAGTAAATTTGAAACCTTTTTTATCGGTGCATTTAGCAAAGCCATGATAGCAGCAGTATTAATTCTGGTCAGTGTTAATGGCTATTTATGTTTTAGTAACAAAGTGAAAGAACAAAAGTTAATCAACGCAAGCGAAATCATTAAGCAAGAAAAAGCCACAAATCAGCAATTAAGCTATCAATTAGAACATGCACAAAGGCAAATAAACCAATATCAAGCGCAAGTTAAAGCGCTACATGAAAATGTCCTAAACCATTTACAACAAGCAGAGAATAGAACCAATGAAATTATGCAAGAATTACAAAATGTTACCACTTGGAGCAATCAGCCTGTGCCTACTAACATTATCCGCCTGTTCGACAAACGAACCCGTGCGATTAATCAAGCCCACTCCCCTACTTTGCCCAATGGATCAACTGTGCCAAATGCCGCAGATAAAACTAAAAAATAACAGTGATCTCGTCTTAGCATTAGATAAATCACTGAACGCCATTGAACAATGTCGCCTTAAAGAACAAGCACTTACGCAATGCATAGAAAATTACAACCGCACTTTACAGGAAAAAAACAATGACTGATCAATTTGACCGAGCAAGTGAAATAGAAGAACAAATGCGCCAACATGCAATCCGCAAACAACAGCAACAAATGACAGACAAAAGTGCGGTGCGATTTTGCTTAGATTGTGATGAAGAAATTCCAGTAATCCGTCAAAAAATGGGGTGTTCTCGTTGCGTAAATTGTCAAATCATTTTCGAAAAACACCAACGCATTTATCGAAGATAAGGTAAAGAAAAGGAAATAGAAAATGCTCAAAGCCGAATTAATACGCAGTCTATTACAACAAGTTTCAGAAGATCTACGCAAAAACCCAGATAAATTAGAGCTATTTATTGATGAAGGGCTTATTGTTGGTGCTGGCGCCCATTCCGCATCTTATGAACTCCAATATACCTTAAATATTATCGTAAATGATTTTACTGGCTCACCTAATATGATTTTTGCGCCCCTAATGGACTTTATCCGCGAAAACCAACCCGATTTAGTGGATAACCCAGAAAGAAGAAAAGACGGTTTCCGCTTTATCGCAGACCATAACAACCACGACAGCATAGATCTATCTATTTATCTAAAACTTACAGAGCGAGTACTCGTAAAAGAAGAAAACGGAAAAAATATCATTAAACACCTAGATGAACCACGCCTAAATGAATACCCAGACATTACAGAATGGCAATTATTTATTGGTAATAACCTAGTGCAAACATGGCAAACAGAAAATAAAGAGCGCCCATAATGGACGAAATGTTACAAGTCAAAACGGCTTTTGATGCCTTATTAAAAAATATCTCAAAAGAACGCCGCAGATTGCTCTACCAACAAATCGGACGAGCACTTGCACAAAGTCAACGCAGACGCATAAAAGCACAGCAAAATCCCGACGGTTCTGCTTATGCACCTCGCAAGAAAAAAGTGCGGTCAAAAAAAGGCAGAATAAAAGCGCAGACCATGTTCAAAAAAATTAGCCAAGCCAAACACATGAAACTCCGCTACCAAAAAGAAGGCATTGAACTCGGCTTTAGTGGCAATACCGCCTATATCGCCAATATTCATCAGTACGGCTTAAAAGCAAGAGTAGAACGGAACAAAGAACACAAAGTGCAATACGCCCAGCGTGAACTACTGGGCTTTACAGAACAAGATAGAGAAATGATAGAAGATTTTGTGGTTAAGGCGTTGGCTGATGGAATATAAAAAAACGGTCAGAGTTGACCGCTTTTAGAGTAGGCTTTTGAAAAAATCGGATATTTCAGCAATAAATGTAAATACCAATCCAGCAATAACAAGCCAAGCAAATATATCAATTAATACAGCAAGCATACTTTAAATTTCCTTTCTCCACATCTTTATAGGGACACTATATGAGCAAAGATTTAAAAATTCAAGTTATTTTATCTGCAATGGATAAATTTACAGCTCCAATGGGACGAGCTGCAAAAAGAAGGCATTGAACTCGGCTTTAGTGGTAATACCGCCTATATCGCCAATATTCATCAGTACGGCTTAAAAGCAAGAGTAGAACGGAACAAGGCACATAAAGTGCAATACGCCCAGCGTGAACTACTGGGCTTTACAGAACAAGATAGAGAAATGATAGAAAATTTTGTGGTTAAGGCGTTGGCTGATGGAACATAAAAAGCAGTCAGATCAATAACTACTCTGAAACGAGAATTAACCCAGAACCCAATAACCAAATAACAACAGAAAAAGGGTAAGCGAAGCACCCATTTCCATGCTAAAACCATAATTAGCTTGTGCATCAAGGTCATAATGTCCTGTTTTTTTCTGGTAAAGCATTAATAGAAAATCAAATAGCATCATCACAGGCACAAAGGCTAAAGCTAAAAACAAACAGGCAAGCCCAATGGGAATCATCAAAAAAAGAGAGATAACGGATGTCGCTGCTAATTTTGACCAAGTAAGATCGGAGAAATCCAAGGCATAATGTCCCATAATCAAACAGGCAATCAGCGTAAACAACATAGAAATATGCATAATATGCCCAAGCCAAAATAGTGTAAAGTTTTCCTTGTTCTGTTGAGAAGAAAAATCAGACTGTAACATAACAACCCCTTATTTATTTTAGGTAACTTAATTCCTTTTTTATTGAATGTCAATACGGATTAAACGAACTAAGTGCCTAGCATTCTTAGCCAATAAATAGATTATTCCACATCAAATGGGAGAAAAAGAATGAACAAAAATTTAGATGCGTAGGGTGCGCTTTAGCGCACCAATTAAATTAATCTATTTGATAATGGTGCGCTAAAGCGCCCCCTACTAAACTATCGAAGGGAATTATAGTTAGGCCCGAATTTACCAATAAAAAACAATGTAGCAAGGATGCAAATAACACTCAACAGCCAACTATCAATATAAATAAAAGTTAGGAGTAAAACACTCACTAATAGCCCAATATGCCAATGTTTTATACAAAAATAAAGGGTTTCTAAGAGTATAGAAAGAAATGAGATACCAATGGATAAGGTAAAGCAGAGAGCCAAGAATATTAAAATAGGTACTAATAAGATAAATAGTCCAGACATATATCCTCCTTTTTTTGAAAGAGATTACGCCATTTTTATTAGATATGTCAATTATTATTGATAAAGAGAGAAAACCATGAGTCAAAATCTAAAAATACAAATATTGCTGAATGCGATTGATAAATTGACAGCTCCTTTTCGCAGTGCATCAAAACAAATAAAATCAACATCATCAGCAATAAAAGCCAATAAAAACTTATTAAAAAAATTAGAAAGTGCGCAAGAACGAGTTAAAAAAACAGGTTTACCACAAGCGCAAGAAAGGCTAAAAAATAAAATTGAGCAAACCACTCAAGCGATAAAGAAACAAAACCAAGCACTTGATAGATTAAATAAACAAGCCAAAAAGCAAGCTCAATATGATGCAAATGTAAAATTACTAAAAAAGGCGAACCAATTTACTTCTAACTTTGGACAGAGTTCAATGATGCATGGCGCAGCGGTATTAGGAGGTGGTTCATTTGCAATGAAACCAGCTTTAAATTTTGAAGAAGAATTTTCCAGAGTGCAGTCGCTGACTAGACTCGATAAAACAAAAGACGCAGAAAAAATAAAACAACTACGCGACCAAGCTAAGCACTTAGGTGCAACAACATCTTTTACTTCTGGTGATGTGGCAGCAGGACAAAGTTATTTAGCAATGGCTGGGTTTAACCAACGTCAAATTTTAGATTCTATGCCGTCAATACTAAATATGACTAAAGCTGCTGGAATGGAAATGGGACGAGTATCTGATATTAGTTCTGATATATCTTCTGGATTTAAGATACCAGCAGAAGAAATGAATAGAGTTGCTGATGTGCTAACTTTAACTTTTACGTCATCGAATACAAATCTTGAATTATTGGGTGAGACAATGAAATATCTCGGCCCAATCGCATCATCAACAGGACAAGATTTTGAAACGATGTCTGCTATGGTTGGATTACTGGGTAATGTGGGGATAAAAGGTTCTCAAGCTGGTACATCGTTGAGAGCGGCAATGTTGCGATTGGCGGGTCCTCCTAAACAGGCTAAAGAGGCATTAGATAAGTTAGGTGTATCCGCTAAAGATGCAAAAGGTAATATGCGTTCAATGACGGATATTTTAATTGATGTCAGCAAAAAAACCGAAAAAATGGGTAGTGCTAAAAAAATGGAGTACTACAAAGCCATTTTTGGAGCTGAAGCAGCCACGGCAATGGTTGAATTAGTAAATCAAGCAGGGACAAAAGGAATTCAAGAATTTGCAGAACAATTAAAAAATGCGTCTGGAACAGCAGAAAAAGTAGCTAAAACAATGTCAGATAATGTCATTGGTGATTTAAAAAATTTACAAAGTGTAGCTGAGTCTATCTCAATTTCTATTTTTGATGAAACAAATAGCGAAATTAGAGAAATGATCCAGCTGTTAAGTGGAGCCTTAAGGGAGATCAATGAATGGATAAAGCAAAATCCCAAACTTACCGCAACTATTATGAAATGGTTTGCTGGATTAGGCTTAGGGCTAGTTGTAATTGGTGCTTTAAACTTAGCATTGAGTTATTTGTTTTATCCTGTTTGGCGGATGATTTTACTTTTAAGCAAATTAAGCGAGGCATGGACATTTGGTAAGGTATTATTATTCGGCAAAACCCTAGCAGATGGTTCAAAGAAAGCAGGCTTATTTGCAAAAGCGGGCAATTTATTAGGGCGAGTTTGGAAAGCGGTTCCTAAAGTATTTTCTACCGCATGGAAATTTGTGGTAATGCTTGGACAAAATTTCGTTAAATATATCCTACTCTTTGGCAAAACCTTAATTAGCGTGATACCTAAAATTATGGCATTTAGTGCCGCTCTCTTCACTAATCCAATCTTTTGGGTTATTGCGGGAATTGTTGCCTTAATCGCTGGATTATATTTACTTTGGAAACATTGGGACAAAGTCAAAAAAGCCTTAATTGCTGGTTGGAATTGGCTTAGCCAAATCTTTGAACAAAATCCGATTTTAAATGTGTTATTCCCAATTGTGCCACTTATTAAAGGTATTATCTGGGTAATTCAAAATTGGGGGGTAATTGTTGATACAGTAAGTAATGCAATCAGCGGTGCTTGGGAAAAACTCAAAACCAAAGCAAGTGAGGTATGGACAAATATTAAAAATTGGTTTGCAGATGCCTTAAAACCGCTTGAAAGTCTAAAAAGTGGTGTGCAATGGCTTATAGATAATCTCAGTAAAATTTCATGGGACGGCATTAAGCAAGGTGCAAAAGACCTTGGCAATAACATCAAAAACTATGCTGATGAAAAAGCGACTCAGGCAGGTAATTGGGCTCGTGACAAATGGCAAAGAACTAAAGATTTTTTTAGTTTTAGCTCGGGTGGTTATACTGGCAACGGTGGCAAATACGCCCCAGCTGGTATCGTACATAAAGGCGAATATGTCATGACCAAAGAAACAACATCACGCCTTGGTGTACCTCTACTTAATGCTCTTAACTACGGTAAAAAAGCCATGCTGACGGCTGGCGTGGGAATGACGGTTGCCACGGCACAACCTTTTGTTATTGATAACAGACCGCCATTAAATCCAAGCGCCACGCATAATCCACAAAGCACAAGCCAACCGATGCAAGTGACTATTAATATCAATGCAACGACAGGACAAAGTGCTGTAGATATTGCAAGAGAAGTGGAAAAAGCCTTAGTGCGTATTGAGCAACAAAAACAAGCTCGTGTAAGATCCAGTTTAAGAGATAGAGATTAATTAAAAGGGCGAAAGCCCTTTTTTATTGAAAAAAGTCTTTATTTCATAGAAAAAATCAAGTAATTTGTTGCTCAAGGAGCCGAAAAGCTATAATATTGTGCAAATTTTTGGGGGAACAATGACAAATTTTTCATTAAATCCTATTTTTGATGGATTAAAGCCGATATTTGCACAATGCAAAATAGCCGTGATGTCCGTTTTTATTCTCTCTCCAGTGGCATTTAGTGCCACTCAAAGCAACGTTGTTGAAAATAAACCTATTCAAATTCGTGGCATTAATGCAATATCGCAACATACCAATACTGAATTAAATCAGTTTATTGATAATATGATTGGGTTAATTAATACCATTAATCCTTTTATTGATTTTACTACCCAAATTGCCTATGAAATGGGGGCATTAATTACCGACCAAGATTTAATTGAGTTGGAACAAAGATTAAAAGACTTTAATCAAATTACACAACAAATAAAAGTGAATATGCCACAATCTATTGAAAAAAATAAAATCTTTGTTGAAAAGTTGATGTCTCTTAGCCAAAAAATGACAATATTCTCTCAAGTTGTTAAAAGTGTAAAGTATAAAGCCATATCAGATAAAGTTGTTTCTACTCGCATTTATCAGGGAGAAGAAAGTATCGGTTATAGATTTAATGCCGAACATAATTTTGATGAGTTCAAAAAATTGATATTAGCGTAGCAATTATGGCTGAGATGATAATTGACTTATCTGGAGAATTTAAGGAAGGGCGTTTGAATACGCCTTTTTTTAAAGACGTTCAGTATATGAATGAGGATGAATTAAAAATCCTTTTCCAATTTATGCAAGATGTGGGGACATGAAAACCATTACGGGGTAAAAATAAACCATCTTGGCTCAATGATAACCTTGATAGACTTCCTAATACTGAATTTTATGAACAACATAACATTTGGCATTATCATTGTGGTCCTTATCCTGAAAGCACTCGCTTAAACCAAATCCGCCATTTAAAATTTAATTTGAATGGAGAAACATCAAGCGCAGTTATTCATTATCAAAAAATAAGTGATAACCATATCTTTATATTAGCTTATTCGCCACAGCATGAGCCTTTTCCTAAAGAAAGTGATATACCTAATCCATTATTACAAAGATTAAAATAGATTCATATTTGTCTGCTCAATCAAATAGTGTTAGGATTGTGAAAATTAAAGCGGAGGTTTATATGTTGCTGAAAGAAAAAGGCTATGATGATTTTGTCAAAGATTGCGTACAAAAAGGGCGTGATGAATTAGATGCAGGACTAGGTGTTAGTCTAGAACAGGCAAAAGAAAATTCACGTAAACTGATTGAACGTAAAGTAAAAGAAGTAGAAAGCCTTAAATCAAATTAATGAAATTAAAGCAAATCATATTTTTATCCTAACTGTTATCCATAGCAGCCGAATTTACCTTCAACCATAAAGCGAGATTTACTCGCTTTTTTGTTATCTCCATTTTAACAATTCCCCATACTACTCAAGTGCGGTTAAATTTCTCAAAATGCTCTTTATTTCATATTGAGAAACGGTAATTGCGATGCAAGCGGAATTTAACCGAAAATTAGAAAATATTGTGCGCTACGGTGTCGTAGCGGAAGTGGATCATGAAAAACGACGTGCAAAAGTAAAAACGGGCAATATATTAACAGATTGGTTGCCTTGGTGCGCATGGCGTGCTGGAACCACTCAAATCTGGTCACCAGTAACAAAAGGCGAACAAGTTATTCTTATCTCCCCAGCTGGCGAAATTAATAGCGGTTTTATTTTATCCGCTCTCTATACTTTTGAATTTGATACGCCGAGCTATTCACCCGATGAACATGTTATTCAATTTGCTGATAATGCAACAATTCAATATAACCAAGCCACAGGCGAACTAAAAGTCAGAGGAATAAAAACCGCACTTATTGAGGCTAGCACCAGTGTAACCCTCAAAACGCCATTAGTTCATTGCACGCAAGATGTAAATGTTGACGGTAATGTCAATATTAAAGGTTCTGTTTCTGCACAAGGTTCAGCGACAGTACAAGGCTCTGTTAATGTACAAGGTGACATTCAAGCACAAGGCGACATAACCGCAGGCACAGTATCGCTTAAAAACCATACTCATCAAGGCGATAGTGGCGGCATAACAGGAGCGCCAAATGGATAAAAATACAGGGCGTTATTGCGATAACGAAAATGCACACCTACGGCAATCCATTTCAGATATTTTACTTACGCCCATTGGATCACGTATTCAGCGACGTGATTATGGCAGTTATATTTTTGAGCTTATCGACCGCCCTATTTCAAAAGCCTTAATGTTGCAACTGGCAGTGGCATCTGTCATTGCCTTAAAAAAATGGGAACCTCGCATAGAAGTGACTCGCTTTTATGTCGATATTGAACCAGAACAGGCCAAGATAACGGCGAATATGGACTTTATCCGCAAAGAAGACAAAGAAAAAATAAACTTTAATCAAATTGTATTAGGGACAAGAAATGAGCGAACTCGTTGATTTATCTAGGTTAGATGCGCCAAAAGTCCTAGAAAATCTGGATTTTGAACAACTTCTTGCGCAACGCAAGGCGCAATTTATCGCCCTCTATCCAGCGGATAAACAAGCCTATTGGCAAACAGTGTTATCTCTCGAGAGCGAACCAATTAACAAACTATTGCAAGAAAATTGTTATTTACAGTTATTGGAGCGCAAACGTATTAATGAGGCAGCAAAAGCAACCATGCTAGCTTATGCAACAGGCTCAGATCTTGACGTTATTGCCGCTAATTTTAACGTGAAACGCTTGGTCATACAGGAGGCAGATTACAGTGTTAATCCGCCAATAGAACAAGAACTGGAAAGTGATACTGACTTACGTTTACGTTGCCAATTGGCATTTGAAGGCTTATCTGTTGCTGGCCCTCGTTCTGCTTATGTATTTCATGCGTTATCTGCCCATGCTGATGTTGCCGATGTTTCTGTTGTATCGCCCTCGCCAGCTAATGTGACAGTGACAATTTTAGCCAAACAAGGCAATGGTACCGCCAATGAAGACGTATTAAACGCAGTTACTAAACGGCTAAATGATGAAAGCATTCGCCCTATTGCAGATCGTGTCATGGTGCAAAGTGCAACTATTCATAATTACCAAATTCATGCCAAATTACATATTTATCGTGGTCCAGAATATGAACCCATAAAAAAAGAGGCGCAAGCAAAAATCCAAAAATATACCGAAGATAAGCGCAGATTGGGGCGAGATATTACCTTATCGGGTATCTATGCCGCCTTACATATCGAAGGGGTACAACGAGTGGAATTATTACAACCACAAGCAGATATTGTCTTACCGAATAATAAAGCGGGCTTTTGCAATAACATCAACATTGAACTGGTAACCGCAGATGATTATTGATGAAACTATCCCAAAAGTAACCGCACTTTTGCCTTTAGGCAGTAGTGAATTAGAGCGTAAGGCAGCCGAAGTTTTACAGTTCGCTGTCCGCAATCCCATTATTATTGCAGATTTAATTAATCCAGAACGTTGCCCTGTTAATCTTTTACCTTATTTAGCTTGGGCATTTAGCGTAGATAAATGGGACGAACATTGGACAGAAGAAGTTAAACGCATTGCCATTAAGCAGGCTTTTTTAATTCATAAATACAAAGGCACGATTAGCGCCATTAGACGAGTCGTTGAGCCAATCGGCTATTTAGTGGAATTAAAAGAATGGTTCAATATGCAACCGCAAGGCACTCCGGGAGCATTTAGTATCACAGTTGAGGTATCTGAAAGCGGATTAAATGAACAAACCTATAACGAATTAGTGCGACTTATTGATGATGCGAAACCTGTATCACGCCACTTAACTCAACTCGCCATTGCTATATCGCCAACAGGCAATTTAAATCATTTTATTGGGCAATATAGTGGCGAAATTATCACAATCTATCCATAGAGAACCAAGGAAAGAACATGGCAAAAACCTATTATTCTGTATTAACACAATATGGTACACAGCTGATTACCTCCGCTATTGCCCAAAAACAGCCTTTGCAATTATTAAAAATGGCAATTGGTGATGGAAATGGACAAGCTATCACGCCAGAACCCAGTGCTACAAGATTAGCACGACAAGTTTATAGCAATAATGTTAGTGCAATCTCGGTTGATCCAAGAAATAACAAACAAGTCATCTTTGAATTAACCATTCCAGAAACAGAAGGCGGTTTCTGGATTAGAGAAATTGGGCTTTTAGATAATCAAAATAGACTTGTTGCTTATGCAAATTGCCCAGAAAGTTTTAAACCCACGGTATCAAGCGGTAGTGGTAAGGTGCAAGTTATTCGCTTAATTTTAGCCGTATCATCATCTGATGCTTTTGAATTAAGTGTAGATAATACGGTTATCTTTGCCAAAACAGGACAGGTTAGCCCGAAAAAAATTGATGCGACCAGCCAAAATACCGTTGATGATAATGGGCATGCTCACGCCATTGCACAAGCTAGCACAAGTGAAAAAGGAATTGTGCAACTCACTAACGACACAGGCTTAGACAGCGAAAACCTAGGCTTAACCGCAAAAGCGGGTAAGATTTTAGCCCAAGGGATAGCCGCATTAAGGCTTGCGTTAAATAATTACATCCCTAACAGCAAAAAATCCGATGCAACCGATAGCAATAGCTCAGATACGGTCGCTACATCAAAAGCTGTCAAAGAGGTTAAAGAAATCGCTGAAAGCAAACAATCCCCAGCAGATACATTAGCTGGCTACGGCATTGCTAATTTTAAAATCGAACAAAGTACAGGCAATGCCAATGACTATAAAACTGACGGTAATTATTATTTTGCTAGCGGTCAAAATTTGCCAGATAGCAATGCTTGGCATATTGAAGTGGTAAGCGGTGGACAGGCTAATGCCGTGCGACAAATCGCCAGAAAAGCTAATGACACAAAAATCAAAACCCGCTTTTTTAATGGCTCAAGTTGGAGCTCTTGGAAAGATACTGGGAAAGATACTGGCGGTGA
>NZ_MUXZ01000015.1 GCF_002015075.1 Canicola haemoglobinophilus | reverse complement strand
GATATTGAATCGGACTCAGTCCTTTTAATTTGAGCTGAATTCGCTCTTCGTTGTAATAACGCACATAGCTTCGTATAGCTTGCTCAAGTGCCTCAATGCTTTCAAAGGATTTTCCGTGAAAACATTCCGTTTTTAGCCGCCCAAAGAAACTTTCCATCGCCGCATTATCCAAGCAATTTCCTTTTCTTGACATACTTTGGCGAATACCGTTCGCTTTTAAAAGGGCTTGATAGCCTCGCATTTGGTACTGCCAGCCTTGGTCCGAATGTAAAATTGGCGTTGCATTTTTCGGGCACTTTCTTACCGCTTGTTCGAGCATCTGTTGTACCTGTTGAAAGTTCGGGCGACGACTAAGATTGTAAGCAATGATTTCATTGTTAAAACAATCCAAAATCGGCGAGAAGTAGAGCTTTTCCTCTTTTACCCTAAACTCAGTAATATCCGTCAGCCATTTCTGAGCCGGCTGTGTCGCTTTAAAGTTTCGCTGTAACTGGTTTGGTGCAATTTTACCGACCTCTCCTCGATAAGAGCGATATGTCCGTCTCTTGCGTGGTAAGACTTGTAAGCCCATTTCTTTAATGAGACGCTGCACTCGCTTATGATTAACATCCCCCAGCTTAATTGCGACCCGACGGTAACCATAGTGCGGTTCCTTTTGCTTAATTTCCAAAATCCGAGCTTTGACTTCGCTATCTTTATCTGTCTTCGGCTTGTTGTGGTAAAAGAACGAACTCCGAGCCAAATTAGCTATCGGCAATAATATCGCTAACGGGAAGGTTTTTCGCAACATCTCGACAACTTCCGCTGTTTGGCTTCGTCCCTTCTGATGATTTCGTCCAACTTTTTTAGAAAAGCGACCTCCGCTTCAAGTTCTAATATTCTCAGGCGTAAACGCTCTTCTTCCGTTTTGGGCGGGGGTGGCATTTTGGCGTATTTGGGCTTCATACTCGGGCGACCTTTAGGTTTTGGCAAGAGCCCTGTTATACCTTTTTTCTCAAAGGCTTTCAACCATTGAGAAATGCACCCCTCATTTGGAATACCAAAGTGGAGGCTAGCTTCCAATAAAGTAAACTTACTAGAAAGTACCGCTTGAACCACTTGCATTTTAAACGCAGGTGAATAGGTTCGTTTCGTGCGAAGTACTGCTAAGCCTCTTGAGCCAGAATAATGAAACTGAGCAATCCAGCGGCGGAGCGTCTTACTTTTTAGCCCAAACTGGCGAAGCGTAAGTGCTAGGTTTTGGTGATGGGCAAGATAAAAATCAATCACCTGCTGTTTAAAAGATGGGTTGTATTTCGTCATAAAAAATCTGCACCTCAATCAGTTGGTTGTTGAGTCCAACTTTTGGGGTGCAGATCA
>NZ_MUXZ01000014.1 GCF_002015075.1 Canicola haemoglobinophilus | reverse complement strand
AGGAAATTGCTTGGATAATGCGGCGATGGAAAGTTTCTTTGGGCGGCTAAAAACGGAATGTTTTCACGGAAAATCCTTTGAAAGCATTGAGGCACTTGAGCAAGCTATACGAAGCTATGTGCGTTATTACAACGAAGAGCGAATTCAGCTCAAATTAAAAGGACTGAGTCCGATTCAATATCGGAGACAGTCCTTGAAATAACGGTCTAACTTTTTGGGGTCAGATCATTTTATTTTGCTCTATAATACGGCAATCTTCACTTCTATTGGTAAGCCTATGAACATTCTTGTTATTGGACCTTCTTGGGTTGGCGATATGATTATGTCGCACAGCCTGTATCAAACCCTTAAACAACAATATCCTAATTGCCAAATTGATGTATTGGCACCGAATTGGTGTAAGCCTTTATTGGCTCGTATGCCTGAAGTTCGCCATGCAATTACCATGCCTATTGGGCATGGCTCTTTTGATTTAAAAGGGCGGTATCAAATTGGTAAATCTTTGCGTAACCAATATGATATGGCGGTTGTGTTGCCAAATTCCTTGAAGTCAGCCTTTATTCCTGCCTTTGCCAAAATTCCTTTACGCCGAGGCTGGAAAGGGGAAAGCCGCTATTTGTTGTTAAATGATTTGCGTAGTAATAAAAATGACTATCCGATGATGGTGCAACGTTATGTAGCCTTAGGCTATGACAAAGCAATATTACCAACGGCAGCCAACTTGCCTATTCCAAAACCTTATTTGCAAGTTGATCCACAAGAATTAGCTCAGACCTTAGAAACTTTTGCAAAACAGACCGCATTTTGTGAAAACCGTGAGGCAATTGGATTTTGTCCTGGGGCGGAATTTGGTCCTGCAAAACGTTGGCCACATTATCATTATGCCGCCTTAGCCCAGCAATTAATTGAGCAAGGTTATGCCATTCGCTTATTTGGTTCGGCGAAAGATAAAGAGGTGGGTGAACAAATTCGTCAAGCCTTGCCAGCGGAATTACAATCTTATTGCTTAAACCTTGCTGGCGAAACAGACTTAAATCAAGCGGTGGATTTGATTTCAGATTGTGTGGCGGTGGTAAGTAATGATAGTGGTTTGATGCATATTGCAGCAGCATTGAATAAGCCTTTAGTTGCTGTTTATGGCCCAACCAGCCCAGAATATACGCCACCACTTTCCGACAAAGCGATTATTATTCGTTTAATTGAGGGGGGTTTGATTAAGGTGCGTAAAAGCCAAGATAGCTCGGAAGGTTATCATCAAAGTTTGATTGATATTACACCGCAGATGGTAATGGAAAAATTACAGGATTTGTTAAAGTAAAATGAAAATTTGTTTGATTAAAACCAGCTCCATGGGCGATGTTATTCATACTTTGCCTGCTTTAACCGATGCTCAAAATGCTATTGCTGATTTGCAAGTGGATTGGGTGGTGGAAGAAAATTTTGCCGAAATTCCTCGTTGGCATTCAGCAGTGAATCAAGTCATTCCCGTCGCCATTCGGCGTTGGCGTAAACAACTTTTTTCTGCTCAAACCCAAAATGAATGGAAAAACTACCGCACTTTATTGCAACAACATCAATATGATGCAGTCATTGATGCACAGGGTTTAGTTAAAAGTGCGGTGCTTGCTGCACGTTTGGCGAAAGGCATAAAACATGGCTATGATCGCCATTCAATTCGTGAGCCTTTAGCCTCTTTTTTCTACGATAAAAAATATCAGATTTCTTATCAGCAACATGCCGTTGAGCGTATTCGTCAATTACTCGCACAAAGTTTAGGTTATCAATTGCCGCAAACTCAGGGCGACTATGGCATCGCTAAACATTTCCTTCATTCAGCAGAAAATCCACAGCCTTATGTAGTTTTTGTACATAGCACCACAAGAGCAGATAAACATTGGCTTGATGAAGAATGGAAAAAACTGGCAGAAAAACTGACCGCACTTGGCTTAGAAGTTCGCTTGCCTTGGGGCAATGAAAAGGAAAAAGCGCGCGCGGATTGGATTGCTCAAGATGTGCAAAGTGCGGTGGTTTTACCAAAACTTTCACTCACAGAACTAGCCCAACAACTTGCTAATGCCAAAGCTGTTGTGTCTGTGGATACTGGTTTAGCCCATTTGACCGCCGCTTTAGATGTACCAAATATTACTTTATATGGTGCAACGGATCCGAAGTTGATTGGGACTTATGGTAAAAATCAACATTATATTCAACAACAAAGTATGGTGTTGATTAGTGCAGAACATGTTTTTGCTGAATTGCAATCTCAAGGAATGTTGAATTTTTATTAGTTCAGTATTATGTCGCTATACAATACTAGTTTAATGTTAATAGCTACCACATACTATTCTGTCCATTACACTCTTGTAGTTAGTTTGACAAATTAATGTAGAAGATCAAACTTAATCTGACAGTTTTTCATTTAGAACTTGGATGTTTGTTAGGTTAAGTCTGATTTTCTGCACTTTGTCCTATAAAAATTACATTTTGTTATTTACCCCTATATTTATAATACCATTTTTGACTAAAAATTCACTTTCCCACTTATGCAGAGATATATCCAAAGGTTCAGCAAATAATGCACTACCAGAAACAAACCAATCTATGTTTTTTGTTTTTGCTAATTCCGTAGCAAGTTCTAGAGACATAGAACCATCCACATTGATTAACTTATCTTCTCTTATTTTTCCAACTAAAAGAGTTAATTCAGATAGGCGTTTAACCATATAATCAGCAGGATATTTTTCTCCTTGTTGCGCACCACTAAAACCACGAATTTGAACCATTAAAACTGCGAAAAAACCTATTCTCGAAAAATTCTCAGTTTTAGTGGTTCATTTACCCTAAAACAAAGCCCTTTAAACTCACTTTAAAGGGCTTTTAAATTACCTAAAATTTATAGACCAAATTATCCTCATATTTTCCAGAATAACTAGCACAGGTATTTACAATAATTCTTTTGCAATCCTCAAAAGCTTGCCAATTATGAACCTTATCTTCCTGCATATACTCAATAAAACGAACAAACTCAGACTTTGTTGAGCTGAAGAATATATAAGGTGGTCGAGTGATGTTGACTAATCGTAAGAAGTCAATCAAATCAAAATATCTTGTTTGTTTATAACTCTCTTGGCGAGTGCATAAATAAGGAGGGTCTAATACAAACAACACCTTTGAATCATGGCTAAATCTAGGTAATAGGGTGTGAAACGACTCACAAATTATCTCCAAACCATCAAGATAGCTTGTAGCCTCTGGATAATCTGTTTGGCGTACAGAATGCCAAAAATCGTGAGTAAATAACTCATCTAAAGTCGCAACTTGTTCGCCACTTAATAACAACCAAGAACTCAAGCACTTCAAGTCCTTAAACCCTTGAAATTCATTGATTTTATTGATGATTTCAGCCTTAACTTCGTTGCTTATTCGCTTGTTTTTTGGTATAATTCCATCAACAATTTTGAATATCTCTTGGCGAAGTTGATTTGTATCTTTGATATGTTTTAGCCTTTCAGCGTAATCATCAAAGTCATTATAAATCACTCGTGCCAACGGTTTTTCACGCTTTGCAACATGAGCAAGCAATCCACTTCCGCCAAATACATCTATAATCGTCCAACCTTCGCCATTGCTTTCAATATTCTCATTTAGAATTTGTTTAAAATAATTCAAAAACATACGCTTTTGACCTGTAAAAGGTAGCGGAGCTTGTTTAAAATGATTTACACTTTGCTTGCTTGCTTGCTTGCTTGCTTGCTTGCTTGCTTGCTTGCTTGCTTGCAGCATGAGTCACAATCATTAAAGGTGCAAGATCTGTTAATGCTTTGCTCATTTACTTCTCCTTACAATCTCTGCTAAATCATTTGGGCTAAAACGCCAGCCTTTGTCGCTGTTAAAAATACAGTTAAAGCACCACTCACTACAAAAGAACTTGCTGCGTTTTTGTTTAATACCTAACACAATACCTAAAGCTCCCCACCAGTCATATTTAGCCCCTTGAGTGCGGTTGAAATAGCTGATGATTTGTTGCTCAGTCATTGTGTTTAACGGAATTAAATCCCATTTATCATTGTTGACATCAATCTCTTTAACACGCACGCCGCCGTCACGAATAGAGCTGCTGTAGCAGTAATAATGCTTGCGATAGTGATAATGTCCGCCATCAGGTTCCTCTTTGGCTATCACAAGCTCACAATGCGAGTAAATTCCTTTGGTTAGTTTGCGAGTGAGCCAATCGCTAAAACGGGCTAAAAGTGCGGTAGGATTTCTGCCTGTTTTTCTACCCTTATAAAGAGCTAAATAGATTTGTGTTTCTAATGCCATGGTTAATTTCCTTGTTGATAAATCTCAGTCCAGCCTGTACTAAAATCATAATCTAGCGGGTTATCTGCTTGCTCCATCAGGGCTTTATGTCGCTCTGCATTGGCAAAATCAGCTTGTTCATCAAGCAACATTTGCATGGAGAGCTCATCTAACAAAGCTTTAGTTAAAAGCACAAAACTGTTATCCATAGTTTTCCACTGGATATTAGGTGGGAGCTGGTCTAGTGTACGCATAAAAATATATTGCTGACGGCTCTCGTCATTAGTATGAAACCACTTACCAACAGACTCAACAAAACAACCGCCTCGTAAATTATCGTGGCGTTTTTGTTTGATTAGCT
>NZ_MUXZ01000013.1 GCF_002015075.1 Canicola haemoglobinophilus | reverse complement strand
ACTTTTTGGGGTCAGATCACACTTTTAACTCAAGTGCAGTGCTTTTTTATAAAAATTTAACTAAAAATTAAAGTAGGATATTGGCAAATAATAAGCCGAAACCTAAGCAGAATACCATACTTAATAAGCCTGGAATCATAAAGCTGTGGTTAAAGATGTATTTACCAATTCTGGTTGTTCCAGTGGTATCAAAGTCAATTGATGCAATAATTGGACCGTAGTTTGGAATAAAGAAGTAACCATTTACTGCTACGAATACCCCGATTAAGATTGCCGGCTCAATACCTAATGCGATACCTAGAGGGAATAAAGTTGCCACTGTTGCACCTTGGCTGTTTACTAAAACAGAAAGTAAGAATAGTGCAAATGCGAATGCCCATGGCGCAGTTTCAACTAATAATTTCACGCTTTCTTTAATGCCTGCAATATGACCTTGCATTAAAGTATCCCCTAACCAAGCAATACCGAAAATAGCAATTACAGCACGCATACCTGCATGGAATACAGAACCTTGTGTAATAACATTGCCGTTTGGTTTACAGGTTAAGATAATTAATGCACCAACAGTTAACATTACAATTTCAATAGTATGCGCCATACCCATAGCTTTACCATTGAATGATGGACGTAGTTCTGGCAATGCACCCATGATAACAACAAGTAATACACCGAATAAGAATAAGCCAACAGATAGTTTTGCAGTTGGTTTAATTTCAATTTCAGCAATATTACTTACGCTGTTGTCTCTCACATATTCAGGGTCTTTTAGTAAACGTTGATAATTTGGATCATCTTTTAATTCTTTACCCATTTTATTAACAAATACACAAGCAAGCGCTAAACCTAAGATAGTTGATGGAATAGTTACCATTAGAACACTACCTAGGTTGATGCCTTGTGGCTCTAAATAGTTAACAACAGCAACAACCGCTGCAGCGATAGGGCTTGCAACGATAGCAAATTGTGATGCAATTACCGCCATTGAAAGTGGGCGTTCAGGACGAATACCACTATGACGACTTACTTCTGCGATAACAGGTAAGACGGAATAAGCTACGTGACCTGTACCCGCTAAGAAAGTAAATAACCAGGTTACAGCAGGCGCCATAAAGGTAATATATTTTGGATTTTTGCGTAAAATATTGGTTGCGATTTTGATCATATAATCCAAACCACCAGCGGCTTGCATTGCTGCTGCAGCGGAAACCACAGCCATGACCATAAACATAACATCAATTGGTAAGCCAGCTGGTTGTAAACCAAAGCCGAAAGCTAGAATAGCAAGCCCTAAACCGCCCATAACTCCCAAACCGATACCACCAATGCGTGCACCAATAAGAATACACACTAAAACGATAGTGAATTGAACATAAAACATTGTATTTTCCTATTTTTTTCTATTTGAAAATTGTTTCTAATAAAATTAGAAACCCTATTTCAATGGAGCTCCAGAACCCCCTTGAAAATCAAGGCTAATATACCAATAAATAGGGAGGCTATCTATAATATAGATCAATTTATTTGCAATACTTTCTTTGAAAGATGAAGAAAGTGCGGTTATACTTAGACCCTTATTTTTCACCTTAAATTTAACCCCAAAATAGAGAAAAAAATGCAAGAATATCTTCCTTTAGCAACAGAGTTTGCAAAAAATCACAGCTTAATGGTTATGGCGTGGGTTGGTGTATTTGCGATGTTAATTTATACATCGGTAAAATCATTTACCAGCAAAGTTACTATTGTAGAAAATGCAGAAGCCACTCGTTTAATCAACAATGAAGACGCTATTATTGTTGATTTACGTACGATAGATGAATTTCAACGTGGACATATTATCAATAGTATCAATATCTTACCGACAGATATTAAAAATCAAAAATTAGGAAAAATTGAACAACATAAAGATACTCCTGTGATTTTAGTATGCGCAACAGGAGTAACCTCTAGCTCATCAGCAGAGTTATTAGTTAAACAAGGGTTTAGCCGAGTTTATTCACTCAAAGAAGGTATCAGCGGTTGGATGACTGCAAATTTACCTTTAGTTAAAAAACATAAATAAGGATCGAAAAATGACAGAACAAAATCAAGCTGTAGCAACAGAAGAACAAGGTACGGAAGCTGTTTTACAGATTCAACGTATTTACGTTAAAGATGTATCTTTTGAAGCACCTAATCTGCCACATATTTTCCAACAAGAATGGAAACCAAAACTAGGTTTTGACCTAAGCACAGAAACCACTCAATTAGCTGAAGATCTTTATGAAGTATGTTTGAATATCTCTGTTGAAACAACAATGGAAGATAGCGAAGATGTTGCTTTTATCTGTGAAATAAAACAAGCTGGAGTATTTACTATTAGTGGTTTGGAAGATGTTCAATTAGCACATTGCTTAACATCCCAATGCCCAAATATGCTATTCCCTTATGCTCGCGAATTAATTTCTAGCTTAGTTAATCGCGGTACATTCCCTGCATTAAATCTTTCTCCAGTTAACTTCGATGCATTATTTGTTGAATATATGCAACGTCAACAAGCACAAGCTGAAGAAACTGAAAATAAAGAAGTTCATTAATCTTTCTAGGGTGTTGTCATAACACCCTAGTTTTTCTATTAACTCCACACATTCTAGGAGAAAATATGAGTGCAAATAATCTTTCTCCAACTCCAATTACAGTTCTCGGTGCTGGTTCTTATGGAACGGCTTTAGCAATTGCATTTTCGCGCAATGGATATCCCACTTATTTATGGGGGCATAGCCCTGAACATTGCCAAAACTTACGCAATGAACGAAAAAACCAAGCTTTTTTACCAAATATTGATTTTCCTGATGCTTTACAAATAGAAGATGATTTGGCTCAAGCAATACAAAAATCCCGAGATTTATTAATTGTTGTGCCAAGCCACGTGTTCGGGGAAGTAATTGCTCAAATTAAACCGCACTTACGACCAGATCATCGTATCGCTTGGGCAACCAAAGGATTAGAGCGAGATACAGGGCGACTATTACAAGAAGTTGTTGAAGATCATTTAGGGAATGACTATCCATTGGCTGTCCTATCTGGTCCTACTTTTGCCAAAGAACTTGCAGCAGGCATGCCAACTGCCATTGCTTTAGCCTCGAATGACCAGCAATTTGCTCTAGAATTTCAAGCAAGAATTCACTGCAGCAAGCATTTTCGTGTTTACCTCAATCCAGACATGATTGGCGTACAACTAGGTGGCGCAATTAAAAATGTGATCGCCATTAGTGCTGGTATTTCCGACGGTATGGGATTTGGCGCTAATGCTCGTACTGCATTAATTACCCGTGGAATTGCAGAAATAAGCCGCTTAGGTGCCTCTTTGGGCGCAAATCCAAATACTTTTATGGGGATGTCTTGCTTAGGCGATTTAGTGCTAACTTGTACAGATAACCAATCTCGCAATCGCCGTTTTGGTTTAATGTTAGGACAAGGTGTTGATAGTACCGCAGCAATGAATGAAATTGGTCAAGTGGTGGAGGGTTTTTACAATACGAGAGAAGCCTATTTATTAGCACAACGACAAGGCGTGGAAATGCCGATTACTGAACAGGTATATCAAATGTTATTCTGTGGCAAAAAACCTGAAGATGTGGCTATTACGTTGTTAGGACGTGAACGCAAAGGCGAATAGAAAGGAGAACAATATGTCAGTAGAAGTCTGGAATCTTATTCGTGATGAAGCAACAAAACTTGCTGAGAGTGAGCCAATGCTCGCCAGTTTCTTTCATGCCACTATTTTAAAACATAATAATCTCGGTAGTGCTTTGAGTTATATTCTTGCCAATAAACTGGCTAATCCAATTATGCCAGCCATTGCTCTGCGAGAAATTATTGAAGAAGCTCACCAAAATCAGCCACAAATTATCGAAAGTGCGGCTTGTGATATTCGAGCGGTGCGCCATCGAGATCCAGCGGTCGAACAATATTCCACACCTTTACTCTATTTAAAAGGCTTTCACGCCTTACAAAGCTACCGAATTACGCATTATTTATGGCAGCAAGGGCGCAAAGCATTAGCCCTTTATTTACAAAACCAGATCTCTGTTGCCTTTGATGTGGATATTCACCCAGCAGCAAAAATCGGTTGTGGCATTATGTTCGATCATGCAACAGGCATTGTTGTGGGTGAAACATCGGTTATTGAAAATGATGTTTCTATTTTACAAGGTGTCACTTTAGGTGGTACAGGAAAAGAAAGTGGCGATCGTCATCCTAAAGTTCGTGAGGGCGTGATGATAGGTGCTGGCGCTAAAATATTAGGCAATATAGAAATTGGGCGTTACGCTAAAATTGGCGCAAATTCCGTTGTGCTACAACCTGTTCCAGAATATACCACAGTGGCTGGTGTGCCTTCTAAAACGGTTGGTAAAGATAAAGCGGCAAAACCTGCATTTGAGATGAATCAATACTTTATTGATGATGCAATTAACTTAAATATCTAACTTCTTGAGCAACACAATGATAAATAAAGATACCCAACTTTGCATGTCGTTATCTGGCAGACCGGGGAATTTCGGCACAAAATTCCATAATTATTTATACCAACAACTGAATTTAAATTTCATTTATAAAGCATTTACTACTACAGATATTGAACACGCTGTGAAAGGTGTTCGTGCTTTGGGTATCCGAGGTTGTGCAGTATCAATGCCGTTTAAAGAAAGTTGCATGGAATTTATTGATGAAATTACTGATTCAGCACAAGCTATTCAATCGGTAAATACTATCGTCAATAACAATGGTTATTTAACGGCTTATAACACGGACTATATTGCGATTGTAAAATTAATCGAAAAATATCAATTAAACCCTCAAGATAAGGTTATTTTGCAAGGCAGTGGTGGCATGGCAAAAGCGGTAGTTGCAGCCTTGAAAAAGAGCGGTTTTACTTATGTCAAAATTTATGCTCGTAATGCTGTGACAGGTAAATCTTTAGCGCAGCAATATGGTTATCAATATATTGATACATTGCAAGGGCAGCAGGCAGAGATTTTAATTAATGTTACACCAATCGGTATGGCTGGAGGAAAGGAGGAATTTGATTTAGCCTTCCCTGAAAGCATGATCCAACAAAGCCATGTTGCATTTGATGTTGTTGCTATGCCAGCGGAAACACCTTTTATTCAATCTGCTCAAGCGCAAGGCAAGCAAGTAATTTCAGGTGCAGAAGTCATAGTTTTACAAGCGGTAGAGCAATTTGAACTTTATACACAACAACGCCCATCTGATACGTTAATTCAGGCAGCCGCAGCTTATGCTCGATCGAATAGCTAGCCATTCGCATAAAAAAATCATATAAAATAACCGCACTTTCGGCATATAAGGCGTTGAAAGTGCGGTTAATTTTTACTTACTTTTTGAAGCCATTCTCATATAAAAAAACCTCTAGTTTTCAGACTAGAGGTTTGCATAAATATCTATCGAATTAAGATTATTGTTTTGCTTTAAGTACACGCAATGCAAAGATTGTTGTACCCGCGGCGAATACCATTAAACCTAATACTTCAGCGATACCGCCCCAGTTTTCTAAGTGTAATGCTAATGGTGCATCAGAGCCGCCAGAAGTCACAGATCCCGCAATGATAAAGGCTAACAACACGCAGATTAAGCTTTCACCGACAATTAAACCTGCTGCAAATAATGTACCGAAACGTTCTGCTTTTTTCTTCACTTCTGCAACATCTTTACCTGTGCGTTTAGCAAAACTTTCTAAATGACGGTTGATTAACCAAGCAAGGAAAGCACCAACAACGATAGGTGCATTGATTGAAGGTGGTAAGTAAATACCCATACCCACAGCTAATGCTGGCAATGCAAAACGGTTGTTAGAGGCTTTTTTCAAGATGCTATCAATTACGATTAATACCGCACCAAAACCGATACCCAAGAAAATATAGCTCCACTCAAGATTATGCGAGAAGATACCATTTGCAATTGTCATCATTAAGGTTGCTTGTGGTGCTGAAAGAGCTTGGCTTGGATCCATTGTTTCACGTGGCATTGCACCAGCAAAACCATAAGCGTGATAAAGGATTTCTAACACAGGCGCAATCACTAACGCACCTACGATAACACCGATAATCAAAGCAAATTGTTGACGCCAAGGGGTTGCTTCAACTAATTGACCGGTTTTTAAATCTTGTAAGTTATCGTTAGAAATAGCTGCGATACAAACTACGATTGAACCAGTAAATAAGGTAAGTGCGGTTAAGAATTTTTGACCTTCAGCGGTATCTAATAAACCTGTCGCAGAACCCACAAGCATTAATACTAATGAAGTAGTTACCACAGAAATGATACCGATCCCAGAAATTGGGCTTGAAGATGAACCTACAAGACCTGCCATATATCCACAAGCTGCCGCCACCAAGAAACCAATAACGAAAGCAAGTAAAGTACAAACAAAGATTAAAATAATGGCTGTACTTGGTTCAATACCCACAGGTTGTAAGAAACTATATAAAGCCAATACGATTAATACGATGCTCACTAAAGTGGTGAAAATCATGGTTTTTGGTGATAAATCTTGTGAAGTGCGGTCAGTATTTTTCGCATTTGGATCTTTTAAAGCTCTGAATGATTCCACCATACCTTGAATCATTGGTTTCATTAATACTAATAAAGTCCAAATTGCCGCAATACCGATAGTACCTACACCAATAAAGCGAACTTTACTTTTCCAAATACCAAAAGCATAGCCAATCATATCTGCGTCAACTGGCATTGGTGCCGCAGAAGTAAAGTAAGGAACTGCTACACCCCAAGCGGCAAAAATACCTAATAAAATAGCGACACCGCCAACCATGCCGACTAAATAACCAGCACCTAAAAGTGCAAGTGAGAAACCCATTGGTACTTGGAAAATGGCATTGCCACCTTTAAACCAAAGGCTTGCACCATCTGCAATTACACGCAAGCCGTTAGTTAAAAAGCCAGCGATTGCCGCAATTACACCACCAGTGGCGATTTCTTTGATACCACTACCACCAGTTTCATCATTACCTGCTTTCAGAATTTCTGCCGCAGCAACACCTTCAGGATAAGGCAAATCACTTTTTACCACCATTGCATTACGTAATGGCACAGTGAAAATTACCCCTAAAATACCACCAGAGATACAGATTAATAATGTTTGCCAGAATGGGAAACCTTGCCAATATCCCATCATTAACATCGCTGGGATAACGAAAATAACGGAAGATAATGTCCCAGCGGAAGATGCTTGTGTTTGCACCATATTATTTTCAAGAATATTATGCCCCTTGAAAAATTTTAACACTGCCATTGAAATAACAGCGGCTGGAATTGATGAGGCAAAAGTCAAACCGACTTTTAAACCCAAATACACATTAGAAGCTGTGAACACCACAGTGATCAACGCACCTAACAACATTCCTCGGAATGTGAGTTCTTTTAATGATTGTTGGTTGCTTACCATGTTTTATTCCTATTTATGTAATGTATAAAAACTTAAGAAGTTTACCTCTAATTACGTAGTAAAAAAATGATTTTTCGTATATTTATACAAAAACTAGGGTTATTAATGGTAAAAATTAAAATTTAAGCATCAATATTTTGAGATTTTGCAATATCTTGCAATGTATTCATATTAATAAAGGCTTGTTTTTGTGTACTAAAGTCCACAGAAATGCCATTATGCTGACGAAAAAACTGCAACATTCGGCGCTCGCCAGATTGTAAATAATCCCTTAGGGAAAATTTAAGTTTAGTGGAAAGTAAACAAAAAGTGGGGTGTTCACGTTCTCCGTCATTGGCATAGGCCAATAAACTTGCTGAATTTTCTACCGCACTTTGCAACTTCGCACACAAATCCAAAGGCAAAAAAGGACTGTCACAAGGCACAAACAGCACAAAATCCGTCTTGGCTCGTTCAAGTGCGGTCAATATGCCACTTAAAGGCCCTTGAAATCCTTCTAATTCATCGGAAAAAACTGTTAGTCCACTTTGTTGATAAATCCCTTGATGACGATTGGCGTTAATTGAAATGTCAGCAACTTGCCGATGAAGTCTTTGTAAACAATGTTGATAAAGTGGTTTACCTTGCAATAACTGTAAACCTTTATCTAGCCCACCCATTCGTTTAGCTTGTCCGCCAGCTAAAATTACCGCACTAATTGTTATTGTCATATTTTCTTCTTTATATATTTCAAGTATGATAGCTCACTTCTTGACTGAGATAATAAGGAAAACTTTATGAAATGTCATCGTTTAAACGAAGTGTTGGAACTTTTACAACCTTATTGGTCCAACAACCCCGATTTGCATTTAACTCAAATTTTGCAAAAAATTGCCGAGGAAACAGGCTTTGATAAACCTGTTGCAGAATTAACTGATGAAGTCATTATTTATCATCTAAAAATGTATGGCACAGATAAAAATGAGCCTATTCTGGGTATTAAAAAAGACTACGAAGATGATTTTAAAACCGCACTATTAAAAGCGCGTGGCATTATTGAATAATTGAACAGGAGCATTTTATGAAAAAAATTCTTTTAGCATTCGCCTCTTTTTTCTTTTTAAGTTCAGCACAAGCTTTAGAACTACAAGAAGGCAAACAATACATTGAACTTAATCAACCTCACTCAGTGCAAACTGAGATCATTGAGTTTTTCTCTTTTAGTTGCCCTCATTGTTTTAATTTTGAAACTAAGTATCAAATTCCACAGAAAATTAAAGCTGATTTACCTAAAGATGCTACATTTAAACAATATCATGTGGATTGGTTAGGCGAAGAGATGGTTCGTGCTTGGTCGCTTGCTATGATTTTAGGCATAGAGGAAAAAGTTAAAATGCCTTTATTTGAGATGATTATTGAGAAAAGAAAAGCGCCAACTTTAGATAATATTCGTGATGTATTTTTAGCGAACGGCGTTACAGCTGAACAATTTGATGGTGGCATTAATAGTTTTGCAGTCACGGCTCTTACCAACAAACAAATTACATTAGCAAAAAAACTAGGCGTGCGAGCAACACCTGAATTTTATGTGAATGGTAAATATAAAGTAAATGGCGAAGGTTTATCGCGCTCAATGGACGGTTTTATCAAGGATTATGTAGAAACTGTCAAAGGTTTATTGCAAAAATAACAAAAAATTGATTTAATGCGAGCCGATTTTTACAGAAGAATATATAGAGGATATTATGGCAGAAAGTTTTAGCGTTACACGTCGTTTTTTTGACGATAAAAATTATCCACGAGGTTTTTCTCGTCATGGCGATTACACCATTCGTGAATCACAAACTTTAGAGCAATATGGTCAAGCATTTAAAGCCTTAGATTTAGGCGAGCGTGAGCCAGTGACAGAAGAAGAAAAAGCCTTCGTTGCGTTCTGCCGTGGAGAGCATCCTGCAGAAACTTATTTTGAAAAAACTTGGCATAAATATCGTTCTCGTATCTCCACCAACAAACGTGTTTACACATTATCAGGCGTTGTTGGTGCTGATAATTTAGATGACTTCTCCGCAGAATAACTTCAAATAAGAAAAAGAGGTGCGAAATTCGCACCTTTTCATTTTTACTCAATAGCAAAAGATCATGCAAAATTTACCTATCGAACAATATTCCACGTTGTTAGCAGAAAAACAGCAAAAACTGACCGCACTTTTAGCACCTTTTGATGCCCCAACACTTGAGGTATTTGCCTCTGAAACAAGCCATTTCCGTATGCGCGCGGAATTTCGTATTTGGCATGAGCAAGGTGATTTCTATCATATTATGTTCGATCAAGAAAGCAAACAACGTTACCGTATTGATCAATTTCCTATTGCGAGCAAGCTCATTAATCAAATGATGCAAGCGTTGTTACCTTTACTCAAACAGCACAATGTTTTAACTCGCCGTTTATTTCAAATTGACTATCTCAGTACCTTAAGTAATAAAATTATTGTGAGTTTGTTATACCACAAAGCCCTTGATGAAAAATGGCAGCAAGCAGCAATTTGGCTGAAAAAGCAACTTATGGCGCAAGGATTTGATGTACAGATTATCGGTCGAGCTAGCAAGCAAAAAATTTGCCTTGAGCAAGATTTCGTTGATGAAGTTCTCCCTGTAAAAAATCGCCATTATATTTATCGCCAAGTAGAAAATAGCTTTACCCAACCGAATGCAAAAGTGAATTGTAAAATGTTGGAGTGGGCGATTGATTGTACTAAAAACAGCCAAGGCGACTTACTTGAGCTTTATTGTGGTAATGGTAATTTTTCTATTGCACTGGCGCAAAACTTCCGCAAAGTCTTAGCTACCGAAATTGCCAAACCTTCTGTCAATGCAGCGCAATTCAACATTGCTGCTAATCAAATTGATAATCTGCAAATTATTCGTATGTCCGCAGAAGACTTTACCCAAGCAATGAATGGCGTCCGCGCATTTAATCGCTTAAAAGGCATTGATTTAAAAGATTACCAATGCAATACGATTTTTGTTGATCCACCAAGGGCTGGGCTTGATGCGGCAACGGTGAAATTAGTACAAAATTATGAACGGATTTTATATATATCCTGTAATCCGCATACGCTGTGCGAGAATTTACAAGAATTGACCAAAACACATCGCATTGAAAAAGCTGCCTTATTTGATCAATTCCCTTATACCGAACATATGGAAGCGGGTGTATGGTTAATCAGAAAATCCAATTAATTTGTGAAACTGAAAGTGCGGTGGAATTTACCGCACTTTGCCAACAAAAAGGCTTAATCCATGATCCGTCGAGTTATTTAGCCCTTGTGCAAACGGAAGTTAATGGACAAATTCGCTTGGAGTTACGCAAATTAGATGAGCCAAAGCTAGGAGCGGTTTATGTGGATTTTGTTGAGGGCACAATGGCTCATCGCCGTAAATTTGGTGGTGGACGTGGTGAGGCTGTGGCAAAGGCAGTGGGCATCAAAGGGGATTATTTACCAACTGTTATAGATGCAACTGCTGGACTAGGTCGTGATGCCTTTGTACTTGCCGCTTTAGGTTGTAAAGTGCGTTTGGTGGAGCGTCATCCAGTCGTCTATTTGTTATTACAAGATGGCTTAAGACGCGCTTATGCGGACGCTGAAATTGGCTCGATGATGCAAGCCAATATGCAATTATTGGATGTAACTCACATTGAACAATTAAATTCTAGTGAAGATGTTGCTGATGTGGTTTATTTGGATCCGATGTATCCTCATAAACAAAAAAGTGCGCTAGTGAAAAAAGAGATGCGAATTTTTCAGCATTTAGTTGGCGCAGATTTAGATGCGGATACTTTGTTAGCGCTTGCTTTATTGTTGGCACAAAAAAGAGTGGTAGTGAAACGCCCCGATTATGCAGAGTTTCTCGCACAAAAAGCACCGCACTTTAGCCGAGAAACAAAAAATCATCGTTTTGATATTTATCTGAAAACCTAACTTTCGTAATCGTAAAAAAGCCTTAGTGAATTGATCTGCACCCCAAAAG
>NZ_MUXZ01000012.1 GCF_002015075.1 Canicola haemoglobinophilus | reverse complement strand
CTTTTGGGGTGCAGATCATACTCGTTTTAGGTCTTTTTTAATTGAAGTATATGTTTCTTTGTTATGCCAACATGCAAAATAATTTTGAGAAGTAATAGTATAAATTAGATAAGCCAAATAAAGATAAAAACAGCTGATAAGTTTAATATTAAATAAAGGTATGGGATTTATATCTGTGGATACGTATTATGAATGGCGCACCCGAGAGGATTCGAACCTCTGACCGCTCGGTTCGTAGCCGAGTACTCTATCCAGCTGAGCTACGGGTGCGTATTTGAATTTTAACCGCATTTATCATTTTACCTTTTATTGTAGAGTTCAATAAAATGGCGCATCCGAGAGGATTCGAACCTCTGACCGCTCGGTTCGTAGCCGAGTACTCTATCCAGCTGAGCTACGGATGCGCTGAGTAAATGGCGGTGAGAGAGGGATTCGAACCCTCGATGGAGTTTTTGACCCCATACTCCCTTAGCAGGGGAGCGCCTTCAGCCTCTCGGCCATCTCACCACAATCAGTTTGTGGGCGGTATAATACGTTTTTCTAAAAATAAGTCAAACGATTTTTTATAAAATTCATTTGGTTGAATGAATTATCTACAAAACAGATATAAAATCTACAACATGAATCATTAGCTATTCAAGATCGCTCTTAAATTGGCAAAGCCAGTCTTTTCGATTTCCTTTTGTTCTTGTCCAGTTTGCTTAGATTTATCCTTTTCCCATAGAAGATCATCTTGAGGCAACTCAGATAAAAAGCGACTAGGTTCAGGTTTCAAAAACTCGCCAAATTGTTTCCGCTCTTTGCATAAAGAAAATGTGAGTGATTTTTGCGCTCGAGTAATGCCCACATAAGCTAAACGTCGTTCTTCCTCTACATTATCTTCCTCAATACTGGTTTGATGCGGCAAAATATTTTCTTCTATGCCAACTAGAAAAACATGTGGAAACTCCAAGCCTTTTGAGGCATGTAAGGTCATCAATTGAACTTGATCACTTTCCTCATCAGACTCATTCCGCTCTAACATATCTCGTAATGTCAGACGAGTGACAACCTGATTAAGCGTCATTGGCTCATTGAACTCATCGCCTTTCAGCATATCAGCAACCCATTCAAATAATGTCGCTACGTTTTTACTTTGCATCTCTGCGATTTTGGGGCTATTAGCATTTTCATATAAATATTCTTCATAATGTAATTGTGCCAACATCCTCTTAATTGCTCGCTCTGGTTCTGAGCGTTGTACTTCCTCATTAAGCTCTACAATCCAATGGGCAAAGTTTTGTAATGCATTATAGGATTTAGGATTAAGTTGCTGAATTAAGTTAAAATCAAAAATTGCCTCGAAAAGACTAATATGTTTTTCTTGCGCAAGATTTCCCACTTTCGCTAAGGTAACAGAGCCAATTTCGCGTTTTGGTGTATTGATAATGCGTAATAACGCTGCATCATCATCTTGATTAACCAGTACACGCAAATAAGCCATCATATCTTTAATTTCAACCCGAGAGAAAAAAGAGGTTCCACCTGAAATTTTATAGGGAATACGATTTTGCATGAGCACTTTTTCAAAAAGTCTTGATTGATGATTTCCTCGATACAAGATTGCATAATCACGATAATGGGTTTTCTGCATAAAACGGTGAGCAATTAATTCCCCTACTACCAGTTCCGCCTCATGTTCTTCATTTTTAGCTTCTAGGATTTGTAGCTTTTCCCCTTGCTCTAAATTGGAAAATAAGCGCTTTTCAAAAACATGATCATTATTAGCAATTAAAATATTGGCACAATGTAAAATCCGCTGGCTAGAACGATAGTTTTGTTCCAATTTGATTACTTTTAATTGAGGGAAATCGTTTTTTAAACGCGCCATATTTTGCGGTTGCGCACCTCGCCATGAGTAAATAGATTGATCATCATCGCCAACCACAGTAAAGCAAGCGCGCTGCCCAACTAATAATTTTATCAATTCATATTGACTCGTATTAGTATCTTGATATTCATCTACTAACAAATAACGAATTTTCTCTTGCCATTTCGACCGCACTTCTTGGTTTTGTATAAACAATAAGGTCGGCAGCATAATCAAATCGTCAAAGTCCAAAGCATTATAGGCACGAATTTGTTTGTTGTAGCGCTCATAACATTTAGCAAAAATTTGCTGTTTGTTATCTCTTGCTTGCATTAAGGCTTGTGGTGGAAGAATGAGATCATTTTTCCAGCGAGAAATGGCTGAAACAAGTTCTCGCAATAAATCTTTATCTTCTTTCAATAAATCAGCCGTAAGTTCTTTTAATAACGCCATTTGATCATGTTCATCAAATAAAGTCATATTGGCTTTAAAACCGAGATGTTTGTATTCTCGTTTAATGATGTCGAAACCTAAAGTATGAAAGGTGGAAACAATAAGCCCTTTAGTTTTTTCTTTACCAATTGAGTGGGCAACACGTTCTTTCATTTCTCTTGCTGCTTTATTGGTAAAAGTGACGGCTGCAATTTGTTTTGGTAAATAACCACAATGTTCAATTAGGTAGGCAATTTTATTAATAATGACCCTAGTTTTGCCAGAGCCAGCTCCAGCTAAAACTAAGCAGGCGCCTTGTGTATATTCAACGGCTTGTTGTTGTTGGATATTGAGTTTCATAAGATTTTTATATAAAAGTGCGGTTAAAATTATCGACAAAATTGAAGGGAATTGTATTGCTTTAAGCTACGCAAGTCTAAAGATTTATCTCATTCCTTGCTTAAAATAGGTACATTTTATCTTTGTTTTAATCTCTGTTGTGTAAATTCGCCTAGCTGAAAAATTTACTCTATAATGACCGCACTTTGTGTTATTTGAGATTATTCTATTATGGCTAAAATTGCTGAAAATCCCCTTGTTCTTGTGGACGGCTCTTCTTATTTATATCGTGCATTTCATGCATTTCCTCCGTTAACCAACTCTCTTGGCGAACCAACTGGCGCTATGTATGGCGTGTTGAATATGCTGAAAAGTTTAATTGCACAAGTTCAACCTACTCATATTGCCGTTGTATTTGATGCAAAAGGAAAAACATTCCGTGATGAAATGTTTGAGCAATATAAATCCCATCGTCCACCGATGCCAGATGATTTACGTCAACAAATTCAGCCATTGCATAATATTATCAAAGCATTAGGAATTCCTTTATTGTCTGTGGAAGGCGTTGAGGCTGATGATGTGATTGGAACCCTTGCCGTCCAAGCTTCTCAGCAAGGCAAAAAAGTCCTTATCAGTACCGGTGACAAGGATATGGCGCAATTAGTTGATGACAACATTATGCTGATCAATACCATGAATAACAGCTTGTTAGATCGAGAAGGTGTGGTTGAAAAATATGGTATTCCACCTGAGTTAATTATTGATTATTTAGCCTTAATGGGTGACAGCGCAGATAATATCCCAGGGGTTGCAGGTGTTGGCGAAAAAACAGCATTAGGCTTATTACAAGGCATAGGAAGCATGGCAGAAATTTATGCCAATCTAGAAAAAGTGGCTGAGTTGTCCATTCGAGGCGCAAAAAAATTAGGCGAGAAATTGTTAGCAGCTAAAGCTGATGCGGATTTATCCTATGTGTTAGCCACTATTAAAACTGATGTTGAGTTGGATATTACGCCTGATCAACTGGTGCTAGGGCAAAATAACCAAGATCAATTAATTGAATATTTTGCTCGTTATGAATTTAAGCGTTGGCTAAATGAAGTAATGAATGGCGAAAGTTCAGTGACAAATGCAACGGAACAAAACGTTAAACTAGATACTACTCAAGCTAGTCACAGTGCTGAGCCGAAAAGTGCGGTAAAAAATATCGTCAAAATTGACCGCACTTTATATGAAACAGTGGATACGCAAGAGAAGCTGAGTATTTGGCTCGAAAAACTTCAACAGGCAGAAATAATTGCTGTTGATACGGAAACTGATGCCTTAGATCCAATGCTTGCTAATCTTGTAGGCATTTCTTTTGCGCTTGCTAATGGTGAGGCTTGTTATATTCCTTTAGCGCATAAAGAAGCGGTCAAAGAAGTGACGCAAGCGGATTTATTTGCTGAGCCTGCGCAAAGTACCGAGCGTTTTGAGCTGATAGCAAATCAATTGAATAAAGATGATTGTTTAGCGCAATTAAAACCCCTATTAGAAAACCCTAGTATTCAAAAAATTGGGCAAAATATTAAATATGATTTAACGATTTTTGCGAATAATCATATCCAATTAAAAGGCGTTTGTTTTGATACTATGCTTCAATCTTATGTGCTTGATAGCACTGGGCGACATAATATGGACGCCTTATCAGAGCGTTATTTAGGACATAAAACCATTGAATTTGAAAGCATCGCAGGTAAAGGAAAAAATCAATTAACCTTTGATAAAATTGCCATTGCACAAGCAACAGAATATGCAGCCGAAGATGCGGATATTACGATGAAATTGCATCAAACCTTGTGGCACGAATTACAACAATCGCCAAGTTTGGTTAAGGTATTTAATGATATTGAGTTACCTTTGGTGCAAGTGCTGTCACAAATTGAACGTAATGGCGTCCTTATTGATAGCCAAGCCTTGCTAAAACAATCAGAAGAAATTGCAAAAAGATTGACCGCACTTGAACAACAAGTTCATCAAGAAGCTGGCGAAGAATTTAATTTAGCTTCAACCAAACAATTGCAAGAAATTCTCTTTACTAAGTTGGCGTTGCCGATTATAGCTAAAACGCCGAAAGGTGCGCCGTCAACTAATGAAGATGTACTAGAAACACTCGCACAACAAGGGCATATCGTACCTAAATTGCTGATGGAACATCGTGGATTAGCAAAATTAAAGTCAACTTATACGGATAAATTACCCGCAATGGTAAATCAGCATACAGGGCGAGTTCATACCTCTTATCATCAGGCTGTTACAGCGACGGGGCGTTTATCTTCTAGTGATCCGAATTTGCAGAATATTCCGATTAAAAATGAAGAAGGACGTCGTATCCGACAAGCCTTTATTGCGAGAAATGGTTATAAAATCATTGCCGCTGACTATTCGCAAATTGAGCTAAGAATTATGGCGCATTTATCGCAGGACAATGGCTTGATTACGGCTTTTAGTGAAGGAAAAGATATTCATCGCTCTACTGCTGCTGAGATTTTCGGCATTCCATTAGATGAAGTTACCAGCGAACAGCGCCGTAGTGCGAAAGCCATAAACTTTGGTCTTATTTATGGCATGAGCTCGTTTGGTTTATCTAACCAGCTTGGTATTAGCCGAGCTGATGCGCAGAAATATATGGATCTGTATTTCCAACGTTACCCAGGGGTACAAACCTTCATGACGGATATTCGTGAAAAAGCAAAAATGCAAGGCTATGTAGAAACATTATTTGGGCGCCGTTTATATTTACCTGAGATTAATTCATCCAATGCAATGCGTCGTAAAGGTGCTGAACGAGTCGCTATCAATGCTCCAATGCAGGGGACTGCTGCAGATATTATCAAACTAGCGATGATTGCCATTCATAATGAAATTAAAAATAACCATGATATTCAAATGATTATGCAAGTTCATGATGAATTGGTATTTGAAGTTAAGGAAGATAAAGTAGAGGAGTATTCCGTATTAATTAAGTCTTTAATGGAAAATGCCGCACAGTTATTAGTTCCATTGATTGTTGAAGCAGGGATAGGCAATAATTGGGACGAAGCACATTAATCATTGGTGTTTGGGTGATTGAGGCGATTGTCTGAATTTTAATCTCTCAATCGCCTTTTTATAGACTTTATTTCTATTATTCAATATAATTCACCGCCTATCCCCCCTTAGCTCAGTCGGTTAGAGCAGGCGACTCATAATCGCTTGGTCACTGGTTCAAGTCCGGTAGGGGGGACCATTCTCAATTTTTCATGCCTATTTTCTCTTATATTTTCTGAAATAAAATCTTGTAAATGCTGCTTTTGAAGTAGAGCATTTTGCTTGCTCTTAGGTTTTTTATGCTTGCTTATTTTTGAAAGTAGGGAAATTTTCAAAAGAGGTAATCACAATAGAATTAATCGATTAATTGTTTGATTTTATTGTAAATATTGTTTGATGAATTGTCTTTAGGGTACTAAAAAGGGTACTAAAAAACAAAATCAACATAACCCAGTATGATTTAAAATGCACTATATAAAAATTTTTCTCTACGCTTAAACAACTTAATACAATCTAATTTCATAAAATCCCGCATTATTACCCAATAACCCTAATAATAATGCGGTTTCTCTAAAAAATAAATTATAAACAGTCTTTAATGAGATAGCCCGCAGATTTTCCCAATAGATACGGCTTGAATATATCTGTGCATCTAACTACTTCAACTTTTCCGCCAACTTCAAAATAGGTATCAACCCATAAGCCCTTACCACCTCGGATTGTGTAACCGTAAGACGGATCAAATACACTACCTTTCTTCTCCGTTGCTTTTTCCGATACATAAGCAAGAATAATAGTATTGCTCCAGATTTTTTCTAATTGCCCGTTCTTGTTTTTATCTTGAACTGCCTCGCCTATTTTTACCGTTTTCACGTCAATAAGCTCCGCAAAGATAGCGGGCGTTAGAACGCCTGTTCTAGTGTATTTAATACGCTCTAAAATGGTTTCATTTTCTTTTAATGCTTTCCATACATCAGAAGAAATAACACAAACATTAGGGCGCATACCGATAGAAGAAGAAATTGTATAAATGCCTTGCTCTATAGTTTCTAAAGGATTAGATTTTTTATGACTAATCTTTTTATTGCCTTCAAGACTTACAACATTTTCGCTTACGTAATTGTCTGAGTTTTGCGCCAATTCCGCAACCTTAACTTCACGCCCTAGCGCAATAATATCTTGCGTAACTGATAAGGCGTATTGTTTTAAAGGGTAACTAGCCTCGTTTTCTTCTCGGTAGTCAATTGCATACTCAATATCATGCTCTTCTAGCGATACATCTATAACCTTAACACTCATTGGATCTAATCTATTTGAATTTCCCCTTAACTCACGAATAGTAGAAGGTAAATAAAAAGACTCTCGCCCAAATTGTGGGATTTTTCTGCCTTCTTTGCCTATATTTACGATTGGCATTAAAGTTTCACAAACTAATTCATTGTTGTAATAACCTTGCGCCAATTTTGTTAATACAGGGTCTTGAATGCGTAAGCTGGCTAATCTGTCTGTTGTCGCTGTCATTTTGCTAATTCCTCTCTAGTGATAACATTAAATGCTTGCTCATAAGTTAAATTATAAGCTCTCATAAAGTTTTGAATTTTTCTATCTAGTTCATCTTTGCTAAGTTTTTCTTCTTCTCTCCATTTTGTATTTTTTCTTGGTGTTTCTAGGGTCGCTGTTTGCATTGAAAGATTAATGATGTTTAGCTTATCTAATAGGGCTTTTACCTTGTCCGCTAACTTTTCGCCCTCGTTTAAATAAACTACTCCGCCCTCATCGTAATCTGTTGCAAGGCTAAGCAATGCTAGCGCATCATCTTTCTGACTCGGGAATAACTTCCCCTGTCCCATCAATTCATCAATAAATAAGTTATTCTGAATTCTGATGTTTTCTTTTTTGCTTTCTGAAAGCGCTTTATTCAAACGTTGATTTTCTTGCTTGATTTTCTCTAGTTCTTCATTGTTATCCATTTTTAGCCCTCTCTAATTAAATCTAGCGCATCGCTATAAGAAATATCTAAAACTCTTTCAAAATAACAAGCCTTCTCATGTAGCTGTAACAAATTAATATCAACCTTATCAGATTGCTCACTAAGAAAAACAAAACTCTGCTCATCTCCGCTTAGTGTAGCGACATCAATGTGCGCAACACTTGCTAAAGGGTGCATCATGCCACCAACTGCGGGTTTTATGCCTTTTTCTAAAAAACCTACATGTTTTAGATATTTCCCCAACCCTCTTACAGGGTTTTGAGAATGCGGAGCAAAATAAACGCCTGAAGAAATACTTTCAATTTCCCCGTTTTGAATTTTTTCTACTAACTCGTTGCTAATTTCAACTTCTGCGAATAAGTGCCCCTTATTAAGATAAACAGTTAAAACTTTGCCATATTCTGGTTTATCGTCTTCAGGGTGCCCTATAACAAGATTGGCGGGTTGAAGGTCTTTTGAATAAAAGTCTCTAATTTCTTTTAGGTCTTGTTCTGTAAAAGAACATAATCCGCTATTAGCTCTAAAAGTGCCCGTGCGCAATATTTCAAAAATTGCCTTTTTCATTTTTGCCCTCTTTGTCTGTTAAATCTCAAACAATTAAAAAATAAAAAGCCCTCTTGTTGTGTCTGAAACATCACAAACAAATAAAAAAATAACAAATAAATAAAAAAAGAAAGTTTTGAAAAAATAATCCACTTATCCACTTAAAACGGCTAAAGCCTTATTCTATAAGGGTTTAAGGCGAGTGAGTTCACTCACTTCTTGCCACTTTTTTAAGTGGTTTCATCACTTTTTTGAATTTTAGGTAAAAAATAGGGCGATTGCTCGCCCTGTAAATTGGTTTTATTGGTTTAGCCTTCCCATTGTCTAATAGATAATTCTCTATCTTTCCAGAATGCGTTTGTTGTCGGATAACCGTAATACATCTTTAAGCTATAAGGTGTTTTTTCTCCTACCTCTCTAAAGGCATCTGATAGCGCATTTTTAAAACTCAATAAATTAAGCGGGTTTATACCGTGACAATCACAATAAAACAAATAAGCAGAATATAAAGCATCATTTTCTACAATATTTGCACGATTTAAAACATTACTGCGATTGCTGCCCAATCTTAGCGCCCCTTTTCGCTCTTCTCTTAGCTCAAAGTTAGCAACAAAATCAATTAAATGATTTGACTCGCGTTTTATATCCTTGCCTTTGTTTTCTTCCTTGTAATCATCTAGGATTTTTCTTGCGCTCTCAGGGTTAGGGAATAAAGCTAATAATTTATTCACTATCCCATAAACTTCTAATTTTACTTTATCAAAAAAATAAACGTCTTTTTTCTCTTTTGGTATCGCTCTATCAAATGGAATAATAACCCGCCTTCTTCCTATTCCCCCTTTTTTCTCTGAAAATCCTATAGGGTGATTAGTTACAAGCATGAAAACGATGTCGAGTTTTACTTCAAAATTATCAACATAAAGCAACTTGACTGTTACAGGATCCCTACCTGTTATCGCTTTCAACTCCTCCGCACTTCCCTTGTATGGTTTTTGGTCGGGTGATATAGCTAAACTTTTGCCGATAAGCATCGCCCTTTTTCTGTCTATTTCTAACTCTTGCAAACTGATATAAGCTGTATTTCCGCTACCATTTATAATAGATGCTATCTGACTAAATACCGACTTACCCGCACCGCCTACGCCTGTTGCCTCTAAGAATAGTCCCCATTCATGGCGATTAGTGAGCACCATATAAAGCCCCGCTAAAATAGCGTTACGCTTGCTATCATCCCCATTACTTACAAATTCTACCCAATCATCAAAATAAGGCGTATTCTTTCTTTTGGTTGAACATTTAAAGTGTTCTATTGTGCGCAAGTAGTGATTGACATCATGCGCTAAAAATTCCCCCGTTTTCTTATTCAAAACACCATTTTCGAACCCTATCAAGTCTTGGTTTGATAGCGGTAACTCCCCCGATACAATGCTAACTAGATCCGCCATGCTTTTTAGGCTCCTAGCGGTATATTTTCGATAATTGTGCTTATTAAAAAATGTCATGATTTTTTGCATAAGCTCATACTCTGGCAATACTTGCCAATAAGTGCCGTTATATTGATAGGTTTTGCCTGTCCCCTTATCTAACCTAATTGGTTGTTCTTCCCGTGATAAAAAGGCTTCTGCAATTTCTGGCTGTGTGGGTTTTTCTGTTTCAAAATCTAGGGTTGCTTTTTCTTTTGGTGCGATTTTTTCCGCAAAATCTACCGCACTTTCATCTTCCCTTAGTCGTTTAATATATGCACTAACATCTTCTACAACTTCGGCTAGATTATTAATAAAGTGTACAGAACTCGCTTGTGTATGTTTCGCCAAGTTAAGACAAATGCTTATCTTCTCTTGTTCGCTAATATCGCCAAATTGAGCAATTTTTATATAGCGTTGCTCAGGCTCTGCAATTTTTAGCTTATTGATTATTTTGAGTTGATATTCATCTAAAATAATAGGCGCTTGTTTATAAGGGTGTTGCAAAATATCGCATAAAAATAGCTATTCTGTGCCATTACCCTTACTCCATGCGTTCCACGCTCTATTACCCGCTAATATAATCAAGTCATCAAAAGGGGCGTTAGGTTGCTTATTTAAGTTCGGTGCATTTTTTAACTTCATTCTGCGCCCCCTTTGTTTGCTAAAGAATATAAGCAGTCGCCTATTTTGTCTTTTGCGTATAGGCTTAAATCTAACATCTCAAGATTGTTTCTTAATAAAATACCAATGCTAATTAATGTGCTTGGTGTAATGTGTTGATATTCTTCGTTTTCAATATCTTCATTAATTCCGTGCCAATAAAGCAATTCTGCAAAATCTCGCAAGGCGTTAAGCGTTGAAAGTGCGCTTTCATCATAAAGGCTATAGAGTTCATCTAACTGCTCTTTATCGTTGCTAAACTCTTCGCCTTGATTGTGTAAATGTTGAATAAAAGCACTGTGCAATTGATTAAACATATAAGCCCCCTGTTCTTGCATTGTCGTTAATGCGTGCGATAAGTAAGGCGTTAGATTTGAGGGTTAACAAGTTGCGTGCTTGTTGCTCTGAATTAGCACGTATAGAAAGTTTTAGGCGGTTTTTGCCTAATAATAGGAATTTATAAAGCATTTTTGCGGTGTCCTTTGTAATGTTTAAAAGGCTTTCCGCTAGGCTTGTCACGGTCTGGCGGTAAAGCGTAAAGGGGTGACAAACTACGTACAAAGGAACATAGCCAACCGCAAGCGGTTGCCCTTTACGCTCTACCATTGAGAATAGATCTATTGCTAGATTTATTTTAGGTGTGCGTAAATTACGAATAAAAAAACACGCTTGAGGCGTGCGATTATTCGCCTTTGTATTTTTCAGCTTGTCACGGCTGACACTTGTTTTTTTCAAGTGCGTGAAAATAGTAGAAAATTGACCGCACTTTGTAAAGTCTTTTTTATGAAATTTTGTTAAAATGATTTTATTCATTGTTTTCGCTTGTCCGCTTAAATAGTGAAAAGGGGTGTTTTCAGTGTTGGCGCATTGAAAAGCCCCGCCTATATGTTTGTTGGTGCTCATTGGTTTATGCTCATTAAATAGCGTTGAACCTCTTGCGCACTAAATAGGGTACTACTTCCAAACTTCGTTTTTTTAATTTTCCCCTCTCTCGCTAGTCGGTCTAATTTACTGCGTGAAACGCCATAAAGCGCTTGCATCTCTTTCACTGTGTAATGTTTATCTGTGTTTTGTTGTTCGTTCATGGTCGGTTTTCCTCGTTTATGGTGGGTTATCTTGAGCGCTCACAAATAGCCTATAAAATCTTTGAAAACACGTCAATATGTCGCTAACTTCTGAGAATTCTTAGTTCTAATGGTTCAAATTCTTAGTTTTAATGGTTCAAATTCTTAGTTTTAATGGTTTGATTATTGTTTCGGTTTTAAGGAGGGGAAAATAATTAAAAATCTCGTTTAAGGGGCGTTTAAATGCGTTTAAGTGCGTTTAAATTTTAAAAAGATCCTTGTGTTCAATCTCAAAAAATTTAAAGCGAATTAAAGCGATTTAAACGGCATTTAAACAAGGGCTAAAAAATCATTTTTTACCTTCATTTTTTTGAATAAATTGCAAAAAAAGCCCCTTCAATAACAACAAATTTTCACGAAAAAAATTTATTTAAAAAGTTTGTTCGCCTAAAAAGTAAGCAGTTATTAGTGAAGTTTAGGGTTTTTATCATTGCGCTCTTTTTGTAGTTTGCGTTGCTCTCGCAAAATCGCATAAATATGACTTTCACTCAGATTAAATTCTTTTGTTAATTCCGCGATATTATTTCCGGCAAAGCGTTGGTAAATTTCTATGTCTCTTAATGCTACTTTCAATTTTGATCCAGTAGGTAAATAAATAGAACGCCCCCCCTAAATGTTGTGCAAGTGCAAAAGCTAGGGCTTTCGCTTGCATTGCTTTATCTTTTATATTTCCTTGTTTCTCTAATTCAAATTTCAACACATCGGCAAGTTCCGCTAGGGCTGATGGCCATTTGTGATTTATTTCATTTTGTTGCACTTTTCCTAATTGCTCAATGTTATTAGTTGTCATTTCTTGCTTTCCTCTTTTGTGTGTAATGTTTCAAACAAGAATAGCAAAAGAATGCGCTTTTATTATTTGTGGAGTTTCAAACATAAAAACAAGCTATCTTTTTCACTTATTCACTTGTATTTCACTTATATACCACTTATATCTTTCTTTATTTTTCAATATGTTAAGTAAAATAAGTGGATGAGTGGATTAAAAATATAAAAACTCCCATAAAAAAATAAAGTAAGGAATTGTAAGCAAAAAAATAGGGCGATTGCTCGCCCTGTTTTTTTTGTGAGGTGGTGGAATGTGAAGAAATTTATTTTTCAGAACAATTTTTTATAAAATCTCCCCATAATTGCATGATGTTCTTGCGCTGTTCTAAGTAAGTTGAATGATTATAAGAAAGGCTAGTATTATCCCCCGTCTTGTGTGCTAGACAAGCCTCCGCATGTTCATGCGTAATGCTTTGCTCTGCTAAATAAGTGCGGGCTAGGCCCCTTAAGCCGTGAGCGGTCTGTTTATCTTTAAATCCCATTCTTTTTAGTGCTGTGTTTGCTGTGCTTGAGTCTGCGGGGCTGTGGTTATCCCCTCTTTTAGGGAAAACATATTTAAATCTCCCCGTTATTGGCATAAGCTCTTTTAATATATCAATTGCTTGACTTGATAAAGGGACTTGATGCTCTGCTCTTGCTTTCATTTTTTGAGCGGGAATAGTCCATATTCTGTTATCAAAATCAAATTCTTCCCATTCCGCTCTGCTTGCCTCTGAGGGTCTTACCATGGTTAGAAGTTGGAATTTTATTAAAGCCCTTGTTTGCGGTTCTATTCTAGCGTTCTCAATAGTTGCCATTAATAGCGGGGTTTCTTCGCTCTTGAGGTGTGGATTATTGCGCTTTTTTATACTTTTGATGTTTTTGCGCATATTCTGGCAAGGATTGAAAGGAATAGCGCCCCCGTTAACTGCAAAATTTAGAATTTCATTGATGTAACTTGCTAGACGTTGCGCCATGTCAAAATTGTTTCTTGATTCAACCCTTTTTAGTGGTTCAAGGGCTAGTGTTGGGGTTATATCACTCACAGGAAAAGCCCCTATAAATGGGAATATATGCAACTCTAAACTACGCCAATATTTATCTAGGGTTTTTAGTTCTATCTCTCCCTCTTTTTTCGCCTTCCATTGCTCCGCAATTGCTAGAAATGTATTGCTTTTAGCGAGTTCTAGCTCTCTTTTTTGTTGTTGCTTGTGTATTTGTAAATCTATACCACGAGCTAGCAAGGCTCTATATTCTTCTCTTTTGTTGCGTGCTTGTGCTAAAGATAAAGCGGGGTATTCCCCTAGCGTTAATTTTGTGCGCTTGCCTGTGGAGGGTTGATTATATCTAAAGCGCCATATCTTAGAATTGACTGGAGTGAGCTGTAAAAATAGCCCCCCGCCGTCATTTAGTTCATTTTTTCCATTCTTTGAATATTTAGCTTTTTCTATTTGTGTGTTGGTTAGTGGTTGAATGATTTTTGCCATTTTAGTACCCTTTAAAAGTCCTCTTTTGTTCAAAGGGTACTAAAAAAGGTACTAAAAACAACATCAACATAAAGCATCATAAAGCAACATAAAGCATCAGATAATAAAAAAAGCCTTGTTTGACAAGGCTTTTTGAACTTTTATGCACCGCTATAAACTACAGTGATTTATTAATCTGGTGGAGATAATCGGGATCGAACCGACGACCTCTTGAATGCCATTCAAGCGCTCTCCCAACTGAGCTATATCCCCATAAAAGAAATGTGGTGGTTATGATAAATTCCGCCACATGAGCTGTCAATATGAAATAGTAAATATTCTGTTGCTAGGTTAAATATTAAGCATTTTGTGCTTGAATAAATGTGATTGCATTATTTATTCTAGCAAGAGTGCGATCTTTGCCTACCAATTTGGCTGTAATATCCATTGATGGCGACTGACCTGAACCTGTTACAGCTAATCTGAATGGCATTCCGATTTTGCCCATGCCAATTTCAAGTTCTTGTGCAGTTTGGTTCATTGCATCGTGAATATTTTCAACCGTCCAGTCTGAAAGTGCGGTCAATTTTTCAGCCAATTTCGTTAATGGCTCAACAGCTTCTGGTTTAAAGTTTTTAGCAGCTGCTTTTTCATCATAGTTTTCAACATCTTGATAGAAATAACGGCTTGAAACGGCTAATTCTTTCAATGTTTTACAGCGCTCACTTAAAACTGGAATGATTTCCGTTAAATCAGGGCCATTGCTATAATCTATGCCTTGGTTATTCATGTGCCATGCTAAATGAGTTGCAACCTGTTCTACTGGCAGACTACGCATATAATGTTGGTTTAACCATTGCAGTTTTTCCGTGTTAAATGCACTGGCAGATTTGCTAACAGAATGAATATCAAAAAGCGCGATCATTTCTTCTTGGCTGAAAATTTCTTGATCGCCATGTCCCCAGCCTAGACGAACAAGGTAATTGATTAGCGCCTCAGGTAAATAACCTTCATCACGATATTGCATAACACTTACTGCACCATGACGTTTAGATAATTTTTGTCCATCATCGCCATTGATCATAGATACATGAGCATAGGTTGGAATTGGTGCACCTAAGGCTTTGAGAATATTGATTTGGCGAGGCGTGTTATTAATATGATCTTCTCCGCGTACCACATGCGTTATCCCCATATCCCAGTCATCGACAACCACACAGAAATTATAAGTTGGAGAACCATCAGTACGGCGGATGATTAAGTCATCTAATTCTGAATTACTAATTTCAATTCGACCACGAACGGCATCATCAAAAACAACCGTACCTTCCGTTGGGTTTTTGAAACGCACTACATGTGGTGCATCTGCTGGCTGGTCATGGTGATGTAAACAATGACGATCGTAACGAGGTTTTTGTTTATTTTGTTCTTGGCTATGGCGTAATTCTTCGAGGCGCTCTTTCGTACAATAGCAACGGTAAGCCAAGCCTTGTTCAATCATTTGATCGATAACTTGATTATAACGATCAAAGCGTTTTGTTTGAAAATAGGGACCATGTTCCCAAGCTAAATTAAGCCATTCCATGCCTTCTAAAATAGCTGCTGTTGCTTCAGGAGTTGAACGCTCCAAGTCAGTATCTTCAATACGCAATACAAATTCGCCTTGGTTATGTTTGGCATATAACCAAGAGTAAAGAGCGGTCCTTGCGCCGCCAACATGTAAATAACCGGTCGGGCTTGGTGCAAAACGAGTACGAACTTTGACATTCGGGTCTAAATTAAAAAGAGCTTCTAATTTCATCTAAATTGCCTTTATTTTATCAGTCACAAAATAGTGCTTATTCTACTATGAGTTAGTTGATTTCATAAGGAAAAATTAAAATTATGTTTATTTTTAAGACATTTAAATAAAAATTCATAAAAAATCATTGACTGTTATCCGATTATTCTTATAATGCAGCTCCACAACGCAAGGGCGATTAGCTCAGTTGGGAGAGCACCTCCCTTACAAGGAGGGGGTCACTGGTTCGAGACCGGTATCGCCCACCACTCTTATTTTGAAGAGTTCTTGTGTTGTAGTTCTGGCTCAAGTGGGCGATTAGCTCAGTTGGGAGAGCACCTCCCTTACAAGGAGGGGGTCACTGGTTCGAGACCGGTATCGCCCACCACTTCAGCCAAATATCCCATTTGACTTTAAGTTAAATCCGATAGCCGAGAGGCAATTCTATCGGGCGATTAGCTCAGTTGGGAGAGCACCTCCCTTACAAGGAGGGGGTCACTGGTTCGAGACCGGTATCGCCCACCAATTCAAATTTTTTTCGTCAATATTGATTTAATTTACTTCCTTTTCGTTTTCTCCAATTCTGCTTTTAGTTATTTTTCGTAGTATTTCCAAGTAATTATTTTTCATTTTGCGATCTTGATCGTAAAACAACCATATCCATAAATAATCTTTCCCTCTGTATCGTTAAACTTATTTTTATTTAACGAAGTAAGGGAATATATGCAGAAATTGAAACTATTTTCATGGAAAGCCACTAATTTTTTACAGCAAAAACAAGCTGGAATGCTGGTCATTGAAACGGAGCAAGCGGCTAAAAATTATCTATTACAGCAAGGTTTGACTAATGTATCTTTACAACGACAGTGGCAACTGAGTTCAAAGCCTAAGAGTGCGGAAATTTGTGGTTTATTAACGCAGTTGGCTATGTTGCTACAATCCTCCATTCCGTTAAAAGATAGCTTGCAAATTTTACTCAGAAATTGTGTCAATATTGCTTTAAATCAGTGGTTGAGGGATATTTTAAAAGAGCTAGAGAGCGGATTATCTTTTTCCCAATCCCTAAACAAATTAGGTTTATACTTTTCTTATCAAGAACGCCAGCTTGTTTCTGTTGGGGAAATGACGGGAGACTTAGCAACCGTTTGCCAACAAATTGCGGAACATCGCCAGCAATCCCTAACATTACAACGCAAAATTCAAAAAATTCTCCTTTATCCTATGATAGTGCTAGGAATTTCGCTTATTTTGACCGCACTTTTATTGATTTTTATCGTGCCACAATTTGCTGAAATGTATGGCGCTAATCAATCTAACCTGCCTGTTTTTACTCAATTATTATTAAATATATCCTCGTTTTTGCAGTCGTATTTTGGGCATATGGTACTTATGTTGATTTTATTTTTTCAGCTAATAAAGTTACGTTTGCGTACTTCATATAGTTTTCAGCGCAAAAAAGATTGGTTGTTATCTCATACGCCAGTGCTGAATCAAATTCTTCGACTCTCGAGATCAATAAATTTTTGTCGTAGTCTAGGGTTAATGCTTAACGCTGGTATCCCCTTACAAAATAGTTTGCTCTCTTTTCTACCCCAAAAAGCTATTAATATTCAGAAAAAAATAGAAGGTGATCTTAGTTTAATCAATGAAGTTCGTTTGATCTTGCGTGGAATTGAGCAAGGCTATCCTTTTTCGCAATCTGTGGGCAGCAATCTTTTCTCTATTCAAGCACAACAAATGTTACAAGTAGGTGAACGTAGTGGACAATTGGCTTTGATTTTGCAACAGATTGCAGCAAATCAGCAACAGCAATTGGATCATCAAATTGATTTACTTTCACAAATGCTAGAGCCTTTAATGATGGTAATTATTGGTGGGCTTATCGGCTTAATCATGCTGGGAATGTATTTACCTATCTTTAATATGGGAAGTTTAATTCAATGATTTATCTTGCTTATACTTTATTTGGCGGGCTTTGTGGCTTATGGATTTACTTTTATGCTAGTCAATTTACTTTTCGACTGAAACAACAAATTTATGTGACTTTTTGTGAGGTTTTTCCTGAAAATGCACCGCACTTTATGCCTAAATCTCTTTTGCAACAGAAAAAGTGCGGTCATTTTTCCCTGTATTTTTTAGTTGGAGGTCTTTGGGCTAATTTGTGTTTACTTTCTCAACACAATATTTATGTAGGCTTGTGGTTGGCTATTTGTGGTTATCTGATTTTTTGCCTAGCTTTAGTGGATTGGTTATATCAATTGATCTCGCCAACCTTGTGCCAACTCTTGTTTATTTTAGGTCTATTGGGAAGTTATCAAGAATTTAGTGTATTGTCTTTAGAGCAATCGTTGCTCAGTGGACTGTGTGGCTTTTTAACTTTTTATCTTCTTTATTTATGCGCAAAATTATTCTATCGCTATGAGGCGCTGGGGCGTGGTGATTATTGGTTAATGTTAGGATTGGGTAGTTTTGTTTCTTGGACAACATTACCTTTACTCGTTTCTATTGCTTGCATCAGCGGATTAGCTTATGCCTTTTGGCAGAAATCATGTAAAAAAACAACCTATATCCCCTTTGCTCCATTTTTATGTTTGTCAGCGACCATCATATACTTGCTTAATTCTTTGCGAGGGGATATTCTTCTTTGATTTTTGCAGGGGGAAAAGATGGCTTACATTGTGGGATTAACAGGTGGTATTGGTAGTGGCAAAAGCATGATCGCGGATCTGTTTGCTGAACTTGGTGTGCCTATTGTTGATGCGGATGTTGTTGCTCGAGACATTGTGGCAAAGGGTTCGCCTCTTTTAGAAGAAATTGTTTTGCATTTTGGGGAAAAAGTGCGGTTAGAAAATGGCGAGTTAAATCGGGCGGAATTACGCAAATTAGTTTTCCAAAATGAACAAGAAAAATTGTGGTTAAATAATTTATTGCATCCAGCCATTAGGGAAAAAATGTTACAGCAATTACATTCCGTTGATTATTCCTATGTGCTTTGGGTTGTTCCTCTGTTAATTGAAAATAATTTAATGGAATTATGTGATCGCGTGTTAGTTATTGATGTAGAGCCTGAGATCCAAATTTTACGAGCAAGTCAACGGGATAAGAATTCTGTTGAGTTAATCAAGCAAATTATGCAAGCCCAAGTCAGCCGTGAATTGCGTTTAAGTGTTGCAGATGATGTGATTGAAAATAATTTATCTCTTGTAGAAAATTTGGCTAATTTAAAACAAAAAGTCGCAGAATTACACCGCACTTATTTACATCTAGCACAGCTAAAAGATTGAAATAATAAAGAATTTAAGGAGATAAAATGACTAATGAAATATTTACGGTGGCTTGTCCAAACTGTCAGAAAGAAGTGATTTGGTCGGTAGAAAATCAATTTCGTCCTTTTTGTAGTAAACGCTGTCAATTAATTGATTTAGGCGAATGGGCAGCGGAAGAAAAGGCTATTCCGGGACAAGAAACAGGATTTTTGATTGATGATGAATTTAACCAAATATGAGGACTAATCAATGAATATTCAGCATACGCAAAATGAAACAGAAGGGGAGTTTTTTCTTTTAGATGAGGGGCAAAATAAAATTGCTAAGTTGAGTTATTATTTTGTCGATGCACAAACTATTAATGCTAATCATACTTATGTGGCGGACAGTTTGCGTGGGCAAGGGGTTGCAGATAAGTTATATCGGGCGTTAGTTGATTTGGTCAACCAACAACATTTGAAATTAATTCCAAGTTGTAGCTATATTGCGAAGAAATGGGAGAGAGAACAAGGCTAGATGTTGAGATTTTAATTTTATCTTGTTAGAATTTGTTCCGCTTTCATTTTGATGAAAGTGTAGTTCGGATGAAGGTAGCTGGAGAGTGGGGAATTGACCCCAAACCGACGAGGTAAAATCTTTCAGGTGCGATGGCGAGGACTGTTACTGGACGAACCCTTGGAGAGATCCAATGTGCAAGGCACAAAATGGACGCCGAAGGCGCAAAAGAGCGGTGGTTTTTTCACGGCTTTTCAAACGCTCAGGCAAAAGGACAGGGGCAAGAGATTCTTTTCGGATATAAACGCTTATCATATAAGCGTTTCTTCTTTTTTTATCCAAAAAACTTTTCGCCTCCTTGTAAACAGACTTTATTTTACGAGGAATTCTTATGTCATTAGAGACAATTTTATCATCTATCAATTCATTTGTTTGGGGACCGCCCTTACTTCTTCTTTTATCGGGTACCGGTCTTTATTTAACTTTACGTTTAGGATTTATCCAAATTCGTCACTTGCCGCGAGCATTATATTATTTATTTAATCGAGAGCGTGGCGTGGGTAAAAAAGGCGATGTATCCGCTTTTGCTGCTCTTTGTACGGCGTTAGCTGCAACTATTGGTACAGGTAATATCGTGGGTGTGGCAACTGCTGTACAGGCTGGTGGACCAGGTGCTATTTTTTGGATGTGGCTAGTGGCTTTGCTTGGCATGGCAACTAAATATGCCGAATGTTTATTAGCAGTAAAATACCGTGTTCGTGATAAACAAGGCTTTATGGCTGGTGGCCCAATGTATTATATTGAACAAGGTTTAGGCATTAAATGGCTAGCAAAATTTTTTGCTGTTTGTGGTGTATTAGTGGCATTTTTTGGTATCGGAACTTTCCCACAAATCAATGCGATTACTCATGCAATGCAAGACACATTTAATGTATCTATTGAAATTACAGCCACAATTATTACCGCACTTGTTGCATTAATTATTTTGGGTGGAGTTAAACGTATTTCCACAGTTTCATCGATTATTGTTCCATTCATGGCAGTGTTATATGTAGTGACTTCTATTGTGATTATTGTATTGAATTGGCAACAAGTACCTGCGGCAATTAGCTTGATTGTACATAGTGCATTTAACCCGCAAGCAGCGTTAGGTGGTGCATTAGGATATACGGTTTTAAAAGCCATTCAATCTGGAGTTGCAAGAGGAATTTTTTCTAATGAGTCAGGGTTAGGGAGTGCACCAATTGCCACTGCAGCAGCACAAACAAAAGAACCTGTACGTCAGGGATTAATTTCTATGACTGGCACATTTTTAGATACCATTATTGTATGTACTATGACAGGTATCGTATTGGTTTTGACTGGGGCATGGCAATCACAAGAGTTGGCTGGTGCTGCTTTAACTAATTATGCTTTTTCTGAGGGCTTAGGAACTGGATTGGGTGCTACTATTGTTACGGTAGGGCTATTATTCTTTGCGTTTACCACGATTTTGGGATGGTGCTATTATGGTGAGCGTTGTTTTGTCTATCTTACCGGTGTTAAAGCAATTAAAGTTTATCGTTCGGTTTTTATCCTTCTTGTTGCATCGGGCACATTTATTAAACTAGATATAATTTGGATTTTAGCCGATATTGTGAATGGTTTAATGGCATTTCCAAACTTAATTGCTTTAGTTGCTTTGCGTCATATTGTGATTAATGAAACTAAAGATTATTTTATGCGTATAAAACAAACTCATGCAGATCAAGATGATGTAGCTTAAATCTATTATTAAAAAATAAAGGTTGAGTATTGCGAATACCCAACCTTTTTTCTTTCAAAACTGTGAAATAATAACAAGCTAAAATAAAAATAAAAGTACTTTTTTCTAAATATGCTAGGTAGATCATAGTTTTTTATTTTTCTTCCTAAAATGTGAAAAAACACCTTGAAAACTCTTATCAAGAGGACTATTTTGTCATTAAGGATTTTTTTCTGAGTAGAAATACTCATCAATAAGTAAGAGAGGTAAATGCTATGACTCTAAACATCACAAGTAAACAAATGGAAATCACCCCAGCAATCCGTTCACACATCGAGGAAAGACTTGCTAAATTAGGAAAATGGCAAACTCAATTAATTAATCCGCATTTCATTTTAAATAAAGTGCCACAAGGTTTTGCTGTTGAGGCTGCAATTGGCACACCTTATGGCGATTTGTTCGCAAGTAGCGAATCAGACGATATGTATAAAGCTATTAATGAAGTTGAAGAGAAATTAGAAAGACAGCTAAATAAATTACAACACAAAGGAGAAGCCCGTCGTGCGAATGAAAGATTAAAAGATTCATTCTAGTAAATTGGAGCTTTCAAAAAATAGAGCGGAAATCAACCGCTCTATTTTTTTGTGAGAATGTAAATCTTCAGCTTATCAATTTAGTAGAGTTTATTTTGGTTTATAAAAGCAGATGTTTTCAACCTAGCTTTTTTGTTAGAATGTGCCGACAGTAAATTTTATAAAAGGAATGAAAATGAAAAAACATCATGTTGATATTTTAATCTCTGAGGAGGATGTTCGTTCTCGTATTCAAGAATTAGGCAGAGAAATCACACAATTCTATCAACATAAACACATAAATAAATTAGTGGTTGTAGGTTTATTACGTGGTTCATTCATGTTTATGGCTGATTTAGTAAGAGAGATTAAACTGCCTGTTGAAATTGAATTTATGACAACTTCTAGTTATGGAAGTGGAATGACAACTAACCATGATGTGCGTATAACTAAAGATTTAGATGGTGATATTAAGAATGAAGATGTTTTGATTATCGAGGATATTATTGATACTGGATATACTCTAGAAAAAGTGCGGGAGATTTTATTATTACGTTCGCCTAATTCTTTAGCAATTTGTACTTTATTAGATAAACCATCTCGCCGAGAAGTAGAAGTTTCAGTTGAATGGGTTGGTTTTACAATTCCTGACGAATTTGTTGTGGGTTACGGTATTGACTATGCACAGCGTTATCGTAATTTAGGTTATATTGGCAAAGTAGTTTTGGAAGAATGAGTAGAAATGAAAAACCTGCTAAATGTTAGCAGGTTTTTCATTATTGTTGTTTTGTATGGAGCTTAGCTAAACCCACATCACAGCTTTTAATTTGAATGTCTCGTTCCATCGCAAGAATTTGTTGTTTGCTTTGGTTTAGTTTGCTTTTTATTTTGCTTAATTGAATATGGGTCCCTAGTTGTTTTTCTGCTTCAGTAATTAGGTTTTCTGTTTCTTTGAATAATTCTTGACATTGCTCAGGTAATGTATTGGCTTGCGCATTAATTGTTATCATACCTGCAAAGATGCCAGTTAAAATAATCATTCCTGACTTGAGGTTTAGCATCATCTTCATTGGTTGCCTCTGGAGTTTTCTGTATTTTTGGAAATCTCCAAGAAGTTATCAAAAAATGATTGATGTGTCTAGTTATTGCTTAATATTTTGGTTCTTTTGTGATCTTTATTTTATTTTTAACAAATGAATGTTAAAAATTTGTTAAAATATATATCGGTTTGATATTTGTCAATATTTAAATAAGTGTTAAAGAAATGTTGTTTTTGATTTAAATCTAAAAATGTGATCTTTATAACACTTTTATTGTTTTTTCTTATAACATTTTATAGTAGAATTGGTACCGTTTTTGAGTTATCTGCGTAATATTTAATTATTGGCTGTGAAATTTATGTAAATTTTATGTTGTATTAATAATTATGAAGATAATTCATTAAATTTGCTTAAGGTTTCAACTTGAGTATTTTAGGGGTGGTTACATAGTAATCATTATGAAGAACTTGTAGCATTGCACAAGGAGTTGGAGATGTTAGACGTTGTTGAACTCTCTAGATTGCAGTTTGCGTTAACTGCGTTATATCACTTTTTGTTTGTGCCACTAACATTAGGTTTATCATTTATCCTTGTGATTATGGAAACTTTATATGTGGCTACTGGCAAAGAAGTGTACAAGGATATGACTAAGTTCTGGGGTAAATTATTTGGTATTAATTTTGCTTTAGGGGTAACAACTGGTATCATAATGGAATTCCAGTTCGGTACTAACTGGTCATATTATTCTCATTATGTTGGTGATATCTTTGGGGCACCTCTTGCTATCGAAGCATTACTTGCATTTTTCTTAGAATCAACATTTGTTGGTTTATTCTTCTTTGGCTGGAATCGTTTATCAAAAGCTAAACATTTATTAGCAACTTACTGTGTTGCTTTCGGTTCAAATTTCTCAGCTATGTGGATTTTAGTTGCGAATGGTTGGATGCAAAATCCAGTTGCATCTGAATTTAATTTTGAAACAATGCGAATGGAAATGACCAGTTTCATGGATCTTTGGTTAAATCCAGTCGCTCAAAGTAAATTCTTACATACTTTATCAGCTGGATATGTTGCAAGTGCATTTTTTGTATTAGCGATTAGTTCTTACTATATTCTAAAAGGTCGTGATATTGGATTTGCAAAACGTTCTTTCTCTATTGCGTCAGTTTTCGGTATTATTGCGACTGTTTCAGTATTAATCATGGGTGATGAATCAGGTTATGAAATTGGTCAAACACAACCTGTAAAACTAGCAGCAATGGAAGGTGAATGGCATACACAACCAGCACCAGCTGCTTGGAATATGATCGTGGTTCCTAATCAAGCTGAACAGAAAAATGATTTTGCTTTACAAATTCCATATGCGGCAGGGATTATCGTAACTCGCTCATTAGATAAACAGTTTGAAGGGTTAGTTGATCTTCAAGCACGTAATGAGCAACGAGTACGTAACGGTATGGTTGCTTATGGTTTATTACAAGAGTTAAAAGCTGAGAAGAAGGCTAATGGTCAAGTTTCTGAAGAAACTAAAGCAAAATTTAATGCAGTTAAAAATGATTTAGGATTTGGCTTATTACTTAAACGTTATACAGATGCGGTTGTTGATGCTAATGAAGCACAAATCAAACAAGCAGCGGCAGATACTATTCCAAATGTAGCACCAACTTTCTGGTCATTCCGTGTAATGATGGCTGCTGGCGGTCTAATTTTAGTTCTAATAATTGCAGCATTTGTACAAAATATGCGTAAGACTGTAGGTCGTAGTCCATTGTTACTGAAAGCATTATTATGGGGTATTCCACTTCCTTGGATCGCAATAGAAAGTGGTTGGTTCCTTGCTGAATATGGACGTCAACCATGGGCTATTTATGATGTTTTACCTGTAGGCGTTGCTGCATCTAACTTGGCTACAAGTGATCTTTGGTTATCTATTGGCCTAATTTGTGCACTCTATACAATCTTCCTCGTAGTAGAAATGTATTTAATGTTCAAATATGGTCGCTTAGGTCCAAGCTCATTGAAAACTGGTCGCTATTATTTTGAACAATCATCTAAATAAGCAGGAGCCTAACTATGATTGATTATGAATTTCTACGTTTTATTTGGTGGATCTTAGTCGGTGTATTGCTTATCGGTTTTGCAGTAACAGACGGATTTGATATGGGCGTTCTTAACTTATTACCTTTCGCTGGTAAAAAAGAAGTTGAGAAACGTATTATGATCAACTCAATTGCACCGCATTGGGATGGAAATCAGGTTTGGTTATTAACAGCTGGTGGTGCTATGTTTGCAGCATGGCCTACTGTTTATGCAACCTCTTTCTCTGGTTTTTATATTGCGATGATTTTAGTTTTAGCTGCTTTATTCTTCCGCCCAGTAGGGTTTGAATATCGCGCTAAAATTGATAATCCGACTTGGCGTAAAGTTTGGGATTGGGGATTATTTGCTGGCGGTTTTGTTCCATCATTAGTATTTGGTGTAGCATTTGGTAATTTATTACAAGGTGTTCCATTTGAATTTAATGACTTAATGCAAGTAAATTACACAGGCTCGTTCTTTGAATTGTTAAATCCATTTGCCATCCTTTGTGGTTTGATTAGCGTATCAATGTTAACAACACAAGGTGCAGCATGGTTACAAATGAAAACAACTGCTGAATTACGTGAGAGATCTCGTGTTATTACGCAGGTTGGTGCATTCGCAACATTAGTAACTTTTATTCTTGCTGGCGTTTGGTTGTATTTCAAAGAAGGATTTGTACTAACAAGTATCATTGATCATAATGCACCTTCAGATCCTATTGGTAAAACAGTTGCAGTTGAAGTGGGTGCTTGGTTTAAGAATTATTTTGATGCGCCAGTATTATTTATTTTGCCAGCATTAGCTGTTATTGGTGCGTTATTAAATATCTTAGCATCAAAAGCAAATCATTCAGGTTTTGCCTTCTTCTTCTCATCAATTACGATGGCAGGAATTATCTTAACTTGTGGCGTTGCAATGTTCCCATTTGTTATGCCTTCTATTTCTAACCCAAATATGAGTTTATTGATGTGGGATTCAACATCAAGTGAATTAACATTAACATTAATGCTTGGTTTTGCTTTAGTCTTTGTCGTTATTCTACTAGCTTATACAATTTGGGCTTATGTGAAGATGTTTGGTCGTTTAGACGCTAACTTTATTGAAGAAAACAAAAACTCATTATACTAAGGAGATAAGATTATGTTTTATGTGTTATGGGTAGTGGGTGTTTTGTTCGCTGTAATGTTAAGTGCAATTGTTACTATTGGTCTTGAAAAGACTGGTAAGCTTGACGAGTAAGTAAATGATTAACTCACTGTATCAAATTACTAATAAGGGCTCATTTAGAGCCCTTTCATTTGGCTTAGCGCTATTTTTAAGTTTATGTTTTTTCTTTAATATAGCTGAATTTTCAACATCTTTGAGAATAGCTTCACCCTATTTTATAATCTTATTAATGTGGTCAAATGCCATTTTATGGATTCATGGAATAGGTTTTGAAATGCGCTCAATCCTAGGTAAATTAATTTTCCTTCCTTTATTTGCCCAAATTCTCTCAGTATTTGTTTTGGTTAAGTATTTCTTATTTTAAAAATAAGAAGGAATAATCATAATCCCATGAATGAATGGGATTTATTTTTTCACAAAATATTTTTTATTTGAACCGCACTTTAGCTCTTGCGAATAAATCAGAGTGGCTCTAGAATAGCCAGATTTTCTTGCTTATGCTTTGAGTGAGTAAAGAAATAAGCATATATAAAGAATATTAATTTTATGGTGAGATTGTAATGTCAATATTTCAATTTCCAGTCCGTGTTTATTATGAGGATACTGATGCTGGTGGCGTTGTGTATCATGCTCGCTATCTTCATTTTTTCGAGCGAGCTAGAACGGAATATTTACGGACACTGGGCTTTTCGCAACAAAACTTATTAAGTGAGAACCAGATTGCTTTTGTTGTAAAGTCAATGCAAATTGAATATTGCGTGCCAGCAAAATTAGATGATTTATTAGTTGTGGAAACCTGTGTTGATACGGTTAAAGGCGCATCCATAGTGTTTTCACAAATCTTAAAACGTGATAAAGAAATTCTTTCAGAGGCAATTGTGAAAGTTGCATCTGTGGATCTTATAAAAATGAAACCTGTGCCTATACCTAAGGAAGTCAAAGCAGGTTTTAAAATAAACAAATAAATTTTTCGGAGTTATGTTATGACCGCTGAATTAAATTTTTTAGAATTATTTCTAAAGGCGAGTGTTGTTGTTCAAATTGTCATTGTAATCTTGATGTCTTTTTCGATTATATCTTGGGCAATTATTATTCAACGTAGCCGTATTTTAACTCGTGCATTGAAAGACCGCGCACTTTTTGAAGAACGCTTTTGGTCTGGAGAAGACTTAAATAAGCTATATGAAGGTCTTTCCAATCGTAGAGATGGTTTAACTGGTAGCGAGCAAATTTTTTATGTTGGATTTAAAGAGTTTAGCCGTTTAAAACAGGCTAATCCAGATGCACCAGAAGCTATTCTACAAGGTAGTTCTAGGGCGATGAACTTAGCAATGAATCGAGAGGTTGAGGATTTGGAAACAAGAGTTCCGTTTTTAGCTACAGTTGCATCTATCAGCCCATACATTGGTTTATTCGGGACTGTATGGGGAATTATGCATGCGTTTATGGCATTAAGTGGTGCGAAGCAGGCAACATTGCAAATGGTTGCCCCAGGTATTGCGGAGGCGCTCATTGCTACTGCAATTGGTTTATTTGCGGCAATTCCTGCAGTTATGGCCTATAATCGTTTGAGTTTACGAGTAAATAAATTAGAGCAAAATTATGGCAATTTCATTGATGAATTTACGACAATTTTGCATCGCCAAGTATTTGGTAAAAATCATTAATTTTTCAAAATTCTTCCGCACTTATTGATGAAAGTGCGGTTCTTTTTTCATAAATTTTAGGGGCTATGTATGTCTTATCGCCGTAAACGTCGAGATATTAAGTCAGAAATTAACATTATTCCTTTTTTGGATGTGTTATTGGTTCTGTTGCTTATTTTTATGGCAACAGCTCCAATTATTAGTCAAAGTGTTCAGGTTGAGCTCCCTGATGCAGTAGAAAGTCAAAATGTATCTAATGAAGATAAAACACCTGTTATTTTAGAAGTATCTGGTATTGGTCAGTATGCGCTTTCTGTTGCTGGCGAGCGCTCAGAAGGATTGACTGAAGAAATGGTGACTCAGATTTCAAAACAAGAATTTGATAAAGATAACAATACGTTATTTTTAGTCGGAGGCGCTAAAGATGTTCCTTATGAAGAAGTGATCAAAGCATTGAATTTACTTCATCTTGCAGGGATAAAGTCTGTTGGATTGATGACTAATCCACTTTAAAAAATAAGTAGGTAATGCAGTGCGTAATCATAGAAAAAACAAAGGCATTGATGCCATTTTTATATCAGTTATTCTGCATGCTATTTTATTTGCTCTACTGATGCTTGGCTCTCTCTATCATAATGTTGAAATTATGGGAGGGGGTGAAGGTGATGGAGAGGTTATCTCTGCAGTTATGGTTGATACTGGCTCAGCAGCAAGAGAATGGGGTCGTTTGCAAGAACAAAAAAAAGGAAGTTCTAATAAACCACAAATGCCTATTGAATCTGAAAAAGAAGATATTCAAAAAGAGAAAATAGAGACACCTGAAGAAAAAATAAAAGAGCAACAAGAACAAAAAAAACTTGCTGAGCAGAAGTTGAAAGAAGAAAAAGTTCGTCAAGAACTGTTAGAAAAGCAAGCTTTAGAAAAACAAAAACAGCTAGAAGAGGCAACTGCTAAGAAAGCAGCAGAGGCTGCGAAATTGAAAGCTGAAGCAGAGGCTAAGCGTTTACAAGCATTAGCTAAACAAGCTGAGGAAGAAAAAAAGGCAAAAGCAGCTGCGGAAGCAAAACAAAAAGCGGAAAAATTAGAGAAAGAGAAGGCTGAAAAGCTAGCTAAAGAAAAGGCTGAGAAACTGGCCAAAGAAAAAGAGGCTAAGGAGAAAGCAATTAAAGAAGCTAAAATACAAGCTGAAAAAGAAGCGAAAGCCAAAGCGGATATGGCGAAACGTAAGGCTGAGCAGGCTGCTTTAGATAGTTTTCTCAATGGTGGCGATATAGGCGGTGGTAGTGCCAAAGTTGGTGGAAATGCTACAGTAAAAGGTTCCGAGGGAATTGGTGCTGGCTTAGGAACAGGAGAAGGTGGTAATACAGGGGATCAGTACGCCGCTCAAATCAAAAAGGAAATTCAGCGACGTTTTCTCAAAGAACCTGGATTTGCTAATAAAGTTTGTGTTGTTGAGGTAGAATTAGCGAGGGATGGAACTATCACTAGTTTTAGAAAATTATCTGGTCCAGATGATATTTGTACCGCAGGATTATCAGCTGTATCTAGAACGAAAAAAGTACCAGCTGCGCCAAGTGATGATATTTATAGAAAATATAAAAAATTCCCATTGGAATTTAAATTAAAATAATTCAAGGAACTAAAAAGGTAAAATTAATATGAAAGTTTTTACATATTTGACTGCATTATTCACTCTATTTTTGAGTGTACTCACGCAAAGCGCTCAAGCGGAAAGCGAAGTTAGAATTGTCATTGATGAAGGGGTTGATAGTGCTCGCCCTATTGCGATAGTGCCATTTAAATGGAATGATAGTGGCTCTATGCCTGCTGATGTGGCGGATATCATTTCAGCGGATTTACGTAATAGTGGTAAATTTAATCCTATTGCGGTAAGTAAAATGCCACAACAGCCAACTACAGCAAGCGAGGTTAATTCTGAAGCATGGTCTTCTTTAGGCATTGATGCCATCGTTGTGGGACAAGTGACACCAAGTAGTAATGGATATAGCATTGCATATCAATTAGTTGACACCATTGGTGCGTCTGGAAATGCTGGGACAGTTTTAAGTCAAAATCAATATGCAGTACCTGCAAATGCTATTCGCTTGGGTGCTCATACTGTAAGTGATGAGGTTTTTGAAAAACTAACGGCAATACCAGGGGCTTTTAGAACTAAAATTGCTTATGTTGTACAAAAAAATGGTGGTTCAAAGCCATATCAAGTTCGTGTAGCAGACTATGATGGACATAATCAATTTATTGTTTATAGTAGCTCACAGCCATTGATGTCACCAGCTTGGTCACCAGACGGTAGTAAATTAGCCTATGTATCTTTTGAAAATCGTAAATCTCAACTCGTTGTACATGATTTACGTTCTGGCGCTCGCCGAGTGGCAGCTGCATTCCCTGGGCATAATGGTGCACCAGCGTTTTCTCCAGATGGCTCAAGATTAGCATTTGCTTCCTCTAAAGATGGTGTATTAAATATTTATGTTATGAATTTAGGAAGTGGGGCAGTTTCTCAGTTAACGAGTGGTGCCGGCAATAATACCGAACCATCTTGGTCACCAGATAGTCAATCTATCATTTTTACTTCTGATAGAGCAGGTGGACCACAAGTTTATCGAATGAGCGCATCAGGTGGTGGTGCATCATTAGTTTCTAGTGGTCGCGGTTACAGTGGAAAAATATCTGCTGACGGCAATACATTAGTGATGATTGCTGGCGATAATATTATTAAAAAGGATTTAACAACGGGAGCAACAGAAATGTTAAGTTCCACGTTTTTAGATGAAAGCCCAAGTATTTCGCCTAATGGAATTATGATTATTTATAGTTCTACACAAGGTTTAGGAAAGGTGCTACAATTGGTTTCTGCTGACGGCCGTTTTAAAGCGCGTCTACCAGGAAGTGACGGGCAAATTAAATTTCCAGCTTGGTCACCATATTTAAATAAAAACTAGGAGAAGTTAATGAAAAACTTTGCAAAATTATTAGTAGTAGCGGGCTCAGCAGCAGTATTAGCAGCTTGTAGCTCATCTGGTAACACATCAACTACAGAAAATGCTCAAATGTTTGGCGGTTATTCTGTAACTGACTTACAACAACGTTATAACACAGTATATTTCAAATTTGATAGCTATGATGTACAAGGTGAATACGCTCAAATTTTAGATGCTCACTCAGCATACTTAAAAGCAACACCAGCATCTAAAGTTGTTGTTGAAGGTTATACTGATGAACGTGGTACTCCAGAGTACAACATGGCATTAGGTTTACGTCGTGCTGATGCGGTGAAAAACTTTTTATCAAACAATGGTGTTCAAGCTAGCCAGCTTTCAACACTTTCTTACGGTGAAGAAAAACCAGCTGAGTTAGGTCATAATGAAGCTGCTTACTCTAAAAACCGTCGTGCTGTATTAGCATACTAATTTTCTTGAACCGGGCATTATGCCTGGTTTTTTTATCACGTTCTCAACAACTCTTTCATTTAAATCGCCATATTTGTTTTAATTTTAATTTTTTTTGGCGAGTATTCATTCAAACAAACAAAAAATAAAAAAATTTTATTGATTATTAAAATAAAAACAGTATTATATGCGCTCGTTACGAACGACAAGGGTCGTTAGCTCAGTCGGTAGAGCAGCGGACTTTTAATCCGTTGGTCGAAGGTTCGAATCCTTCACGACCCACCACTTAATTCGTAATATCCCAAATTCTTGGGTCGTTAGCTCAGTCGGTAGAGCAGCGGACTTTTAATCCGTTGGTCGAAGGTTCGAATCCTTCACGACCCACCACTTAATTCATAATATCCCAAATTCTTGGGTCGTTAGCTCAGTCGGTAGAGCAGCGGACTTTTAATCCGTTGGTCGAAGGTTCGAATCCTTCACGACCCACCATTTACACCAAAATCACAAAAAATATAGATGCTTTTCATCTTTAATTGTATTTCCTACTTTTTTACTTAAAAATACTGAGCAAAAATTCCTTAATTTTACTTTGACTAAATTCTCTTTTTGCGATCTACATCGTAATTTCCACAACTTAATTTTTCATTCTTCGCCTAGCTAAGTTAAAGTGCGGTCAAAAATGGTAGAAAAATGAAAGTATTAAAAGGGTTCACGATTTTAGAAATATTGATTGTTTTGTTAATAATTAGCTTGACGGTAACATTTGCTTTACCTGCTTGGCAAAAAACAAATGCAAGAATGATTTTAGAAAAAGAGCGAAATAAACTTTACATATTCTTACGTGAGGTACAAGCGAGAGTAGAAAATTCTAATGATATTTGGCTATTAGTGGCTAACAGAGATTTATCTAAAAATCGTTGGTGTTTAGCTGCACAAAGAAAGATTGATGAGATTTGTGATTGTTTAAATCCAATGAAATGTTCGAAAGGTTCTTCAGCAAAATTTTACTATCCTTATTTTGCTGATAAAACGATGCTAATTAGTAAGTCTTATTATCCAAAAGAAATAACAAGATTAAATGGTACGAGAAATACCGTCAGCACAACTTGTTTTGTACTGCAATCTGATAAGAACCAAACATTATTCTCTTTTTTTAATGTCGGGAGTATAAAGATGAAGGATTTCCAATCTTTAAGTGCTTGTATAAATGGATAGTTAATGGATAGAGAAATGGTTTTTATATATAGAGGGCAAACTCTTTTAAGTCTAATGATCGCTTTGAGCATAGCAACAACGTTATTAGTTAGCATCAGTTCATTTTATAGTTATAGCCAGCGACAAAATAAGCAAATACTACAGAGTTTATATTTACAATCAGAACTACAAAGAACAATTCAATTGCTAAGTAAAGATCTTCGACGCAGTGGGTTCAGGGCCATTTCAGAAAAATTAGTGCAAAATAATCTAAAGCTATTCGAGCAAGATGAGAATGGTACCAGTTTAGTCATTGCGCAAGCTAATCACGAAACAGAAAATAGTTGTGCGCTATTTTTTTATGATCTAGATGCTACAGGATGTATAGGTACAACTTATAGAAATAATGTGTGCATGAGAGATAATCAAAATACCGCACGCAATATTGAGCGTGAATTATTTGGTTACCGCTTAAATAAGCAAATGATTGAAACACGCTTAACTTATCGGAATTCAGTGAATATAAATTGTGATAAAGAACAATGCAAAAGCTATTTACAGCCACCTGCTTGCAACAGTGGAGGTTGGGTTGACTTACTTGATGAAAGTGAAATATCTATTACTGCATTACAGTTTAATTGGATAGCTAATAAGCGAGGATTAGAGGTTTATTTAAAGGGGGAATTAAAACAACATAGGCATATTAAATACGAAACCTCTGCGATTATTCCCCTTATCAATCAGGATGAATTCAAATGAGAGTAAAGAAAGGTATAGTCACATTGACCTTATTGATGTTGCTCAGTTCTGTTTTATTAGTTCTACTCTTGTTTGATAATGATTTGTTATCTTTGCATTCGTCTATTGTTGCACAAAGAAAGCACTACTTAACACAGAGTTTAATTTTGCAGAAGAAAAGCCAAGAAAGTAAAGAGAGCATTTGTAAGCAACAATCTCTAGATAACGATTTAAAGAGTATCAATATTGTTTTTGAAAATGGTCAAAAAATTGACCGCACTTCTCAGTTTATTTGGTGTGAAAGAAAGAGTTTATTTAAGCGGCAGCCGAGAAAGTCTTTTCATGTCATGGGATTAAATGAATATTTAAATATGGATGAGTTCGAATTTTTCCAGAATAAGTTAACCCTTCCATCTAGCCCTTTACCTAAAGATAAATCTAACTACCTTTATTGGTTCGATGATGATATGGCAGAATGGGAGTTAAATGGCAATATTAATGCGATTATTCTTGCCAAAGGGCATTTGAAATTGAAAGGGAAAGGAAAAATTAGCGGTGCTGTGATTACAGGAGGAAAGTTGATGGTTGAGCCTTCGATTACTATTACTTATCGTTCAGTCACAGTGAGAGAGCTCGTGAGATCTTATAGCTATTGGCAGGTTGCGGAGAAAAGTTGGTATGATTTTAACCCTTTACAATAATCATCAAAAAGGTATGAGCTTAGTAAGCTTGTTAGTTACCATGGGTATTTTTTCCACATTATTTTTATGGATAAATCAATGGGCTAGCCAACAGAGAAAAAGTGCGGTGGGAATTTATTTAGATTATCAAGCTTTACAAATTGCTGAGAACCAACATCAGCGTTTATTTTTAGAGCCAACAAGACAATGCCAATCAGTAAAACAAAATGGCATGTATTTTAAGGTTAGTTGTTATGCTAACAGGATTGAGGTTAGCTATGCTAATCGCCAGATAAATTTATCCCTTGATTAATTATTTTGAAAAGTTATCCTAATCTGGTTTCAAAAAAATTATAGGAAAATCCCCAGTGCTTACTCTGTATTATTCAAACCAGTTAGAAACTCAGAAAGATATTCTATCGTATATAATCGATACTCAACCTTTATCTGATCCTTTTCAATCTGAAATTATTTTGGTACAAAGTCCTGGGATGGCCCAGTGGTTACAATGGCAACTTGCAGAAAAAAAAGGAATCTCTGCAAATATTCGTTTTCCAATGCCTGCAAGTTTTATTTGGCAACAATATGTGGATAATCTTTCTCATGTAAGTAGTCAGGCTCAATTTAATAAAGAGAGTATGACATGGCGATTAATGGATATTATTCCTCTACATTTAGAGCAACCAGAATTCAAGCCTCTTCAGCAGTATTTACAAGGACATCAATCGGAACAACAAAGGTATTATCATTTAGCTTACAAAATAGCGGACTTATTTGACCAATATTTAGTTTACCGTCCAGAATGGATTATTCATTGGGAGCAGGGGAAAGATATTGAGATCAAAGAACAAATTAAGTCTCAACAGAAAAAATTTGAGACATCAAATTCTTTATTCGAGCAAGTAGAACAGCATGTTACTTGGCAAGGTATTTTGTGGCGTGCATTAGTTCAGTCTGTTCAACAAGCTTATCAAGAAAAAATTTATCATCGTGCTCATCTACATTTACAATTTTTACAAAAACTAAGCAAAGAGAAGCCCAAAAATTTACCAAGTAGAATTTTTGTTTTTGGTATTTCAGCTTTGCCAAAAACTTATTTAGATGTGTTAAAAGCCTTAAGCCAATATTGTGATATACATTTGTTTTGCACTAATCCTTGTGGTGAATATTGGGGAGATATTATTGATCATCAGCATTGGCAAAGATTGCGCGTTAGAGAACGCATACTTTGGAATAGTACTTTACAACAAGATACCGTACGGACTTGGCTTTCAAATGAACAAGTTCAAGCATTGGAGCAAAATCATGTTGAGCATCTTCATGATGAAAAATTACAGGTAGGCAATCCTCTACTTTCCTCTTGGGGAAAATTAGGGAGAGATTACTTATATTTACTCACAGAACTCGAAGCAAATGAAATTAATGCTTATGTGGATTTATCTGAGCAAACATTGCTATCACAAGTGCAATCTCGCATTCTAAATTTAGTTCCTTCGAAAGCGAGCCCGCTAAATAAATTAGAAAATGACCGCTCTTTGACTTTCCATTCTTGTTATAGCCCAATGCGGGAAGTTCAGGCATTACAAGATTATTTGTTACATTTATTTAATCAAGATCCAAAGTTAACGCCGAAAGATATTGTAGTAATGGTGGCTGACATTGATAAATACACACCTTATATTCAAGCTGTCTTTAGCCAAGGGGAACATTATATCCCTTACGCTATTTCTGATAATAAGTTGTCAGAAAGCGATATTTTAGTGTCATCATTCCTAAAATTATTGAACCTAAAAGAAAGTGTATTTAGCGCCGAAGAGGTTTTAGCCTTTTTAGATGTGCCAGCAATTCGTCATAGTTTTAATATTGAGTTTGACGATTTATCTCAAATCCGTCATTGGGTAGAGAATTCAGGGATTCGTTTTGGTTTAGAAAAATATTTTCAACAAGCTCAACAAAATTATAATGCTTGGCAAGCTGGTTTAGAAAGAATGTTGTTAGGCTTTGCGATGAGAGAAGAAAACGGCATTTGGCAAGATAGCCTTGGCTTTGACAACAGTTATGGTTTAAAAGGACAAATTGTTGGTTATTTAAGTGAGTTCATTGATGCTTTATATCGTTGGCAACAAATACTACAGACAAATCACAATATTGAGCAATGGGAATTGCATCTATTTGAATTAGTTGATTTATTTTTTAACACACAAGGCTCAAATATTGATGCCAAAACTCAGACGACATTGGCTTATTTAAAAGAGAATATTCAGCAACTAAGTGAGCTACTACAAGGTATTCATTTCCAGCAAGATATAAGTGCGGAGGTTATTTATACTGTTTTTGCTGAGCGTTTACAGGATGCTCCACATAGCTTGAAATTTTTGGTTGGAAAAGTTAATTTTTGTACTCTTTTGCCAATGCGTTCGATTCCGTTCAAAGTAGTTTGTTTGTTGGGTATGAATGAGAGCGACTATCCTCGCCAGCAAACGCCAAATAGTTTCGATTTAATGCAATATCATCGTAAAAAAGGCGACCGTTTCCGCCGTGAAGACGATCGTTATCTCTTTTTAGAAGCATTGACTTCGGCACAAGATTACCTTTATATCAGCTATGTTGGACGTTCTATTATAGATGATAGCGAGCGAGAGCCTTCTGTATTAGTAAAACAATTCTTAGATTATTTAGTTGAAAATATTGAGCCAACGGCTGATTTAAAAAAACAGAAGGAACTAAAACAAGCGCTCATTCAGCAACATAGCATGACCGCATTTAGTCGAGAAAACTTTACCAAAAAAGACCGCACTTTTGCTAAACAATGGTTAGCCTTGGCGAATAATCAGATTGATAAAGAACTCACTAATTTTCTTCAACCTTTAAATGAGCAAGAGGTCGAGAAGACGATTTTCTTAAATGATCTTATCTCTTTTATTCAGGATCCTGTGCAATATTTTTTCGAGCAAAAATTGCGTGTATTCTTACGTTCCAATGAGGATAGTATTGCTGAAACTGAAAATTTTGCTTTGGATAATCTGGATTTATACAAAATCAAAGATGAGCTAATCTATTTTTCTGAGCAAGAATGGGATACTTTTTTTGAGCAACTGAAAATTAAAGGGGTTATGCCAAGAGGTGCTTTTGCAGAAATTTATCAACAACAAGTAAAAAATGACATCAGTGCACTTAAACTATCGATTTCGCCCTATTTAACACAACAAGCACAGCAGCAGCTTGCAGATTTAACAGTAGAAACAAAATATGGGAAAGTTCGTTTAGTTGGAAATATTAGTAATTTATTTACCAATGAAATGTCTCGTGTGACTTGGCGAGTTGCAACAGTCAAAATAAAAGACATCATTCAAAGCTGGTTACATTATTTAATGCAAGCTACAACACAAGATAATTTTGCACAACCGCTACATTATGGATTAGATAAGCAAATTACTTTTGAAAAAATTGAAAAGGAAAAGGCTTATCAACAATTACAAAGTTATGTTGAAGCTTATTTACAAGGACAAAGTCAATTGTTACTCATGCCAATGAAATCTTTTAATGACTATCTTGCTTTACTGAATAAAAATAAATCTTGGAAATCAGAAGAGGAAATTGATTTATCTGCTTGCTCAACATTGTTATCAGGACTTGTATTGGGTAAAAAACAATGGGATCGCAATATTCCTCCCGATCCTTATTGGCAAAGAGTATTCTCACAAACAACATTGGATAAATCACATATCACCGAAATAAATCAACGTTTTATCGAATGGTTTGATTTAATGTTGCAGCTACAGAAATAGATTTTAAATAAAACTGGATATTTATCCAGTTTTATTTTATGCTTATGACTTTGTTTTTGAGGTGGAGATATTAGTTATGATTGGGCGTTTAAAGGGCATATTAGTTGAAAAACAGCCACCAGAAATTTTACTTGATGTGCAAGGGGTCGGATATGAATTACTGCTCCCTATGACAAGCTTTTATAATTTGCCTGAAGTCGAGCAAGAAATCACTTTATTTACTCATCTTGTAGTGCGTGAAGATGCACATCTATTATTTGGATTTAGCCACAAACAAGACCGCACTTTATTTCGTGAACTGATCAAAACTAATGGTGTTGGGCCTAAATTAGCGTTAGCTATTTTGTCAGCTATGTCAGTGAATGAATTTGCATACGCAATTGAACAAGAAGAATTATCTAAATTAGTAAAAATTCCGGGCGTAGGGAAAAAGACTGCCGAACGTTTGTTAGTAGAGTTAAAAGGTAAATTTAAAGGATTACAACAAACAGATTTCTTTATTGAAAGTTCTCATTTGCCGGCACCTGAACGCCCGAAATTAGAACAAAATTTACAATTAGAGGACGCTATTTCTGCTTTAGTTGCTTTGGGATATAAACCTACAGAAGCAGAAAAAATGGTCAAAAAAGTTTTAAAACCAGAACTAACCAGTGAGCAACTTATTCGTGAAGCCTTGAAAGCCGCATTATAAGAGATAGAGAATGATTGAAGTAGATCGCATTGTAAGTGCCAATGCAAAATTAGACGATGAATATATTGATCGTGCAATTCGCCCTAAATTATTGAGCGATTATGTTGGTCAACCACAAGTCAGAGAGCAAATGGAGATTTTTATTCAAGCAGCAAAATTACGCCAAGATGCCCTTGATCATTTGCTTATTTTTGGACCTCCAGGCTTAGGAAAAACCACATTAGCCAATATTGTTGCCAATGAAATGGGCGTAAATATTCGTACTACTTCAGGACCTGTTTTAGAAAAAGCGGGTGACTTGGCAGCGATGCTTACTAATCTTGAACCTCATGATGTGCTATTTATTGATGAAATTCATCGCTTATCTCCTGCGATTGAAGAAGTACTTTATCCAGCTATGGAAGATTATCAATTAGATATTATGATTGGCGAAGGCCCAGCAGCACGCTCCATAAAACTTGATTTACCACCCTTTACGTTGATTGGGGCAACTACGAGAGCTGGATCACTAACTTCTCCACTACGAGATCGTTTTGGTATTGTGCAACGTTTAGAGTTCTATTCAGTGCAAGATTTAACCTCTATAGTCACTAGAAGTGCGGTCTGTTTACAGCTTGAAATTGATCCTGATGCAGCACAAGAAATTGCGTGTCGATCAAGAGGAACGCCACGTATTGCCAATCGTTTATTGCGTCGTGTTCGAGATTATGCTGACGTCAAAAATGGCGGGAAAATTACCGCACTTATTGCACAAGAAGCCTTGAAAATGCTTGATGTTGATCATGCTGGATTTGATTTTATGGATCGCAAACTATTACAAGCAATTATTGATCGTTTTGATGGTGGTCCTGTTGGTTTGGATAATCTCGCTGCAGCAATTGGCGAAGAGCGGGATACAATTGAAGATGTGCTGGAACCTTATTTAATTCAACAAGGTTTTTTACAGCGTACTCCAAGAGGCAGAATTGCTACATCAAGAACTTATCGGCATTTTGGTTTAGAGTTAGTGGATAATTCATGAAGGCTCATAATGATGAGTGATTGTTTTAAGAAGAAAAACTAAAAGAGCTGATTGATTTAATATCAATCAGCTCTTTAAATATTTATGTCATTTAAGCGCGATTACTTCTGTTTCATCGCAGGGAATAAAATTACATCACGAATTGATGCCGCATTCGCAAATAACATGGCTAAACGGTCAATACCTAAACCTTCACCAGCTGTTGGTGGTAAACCATGTTCAAGAGCGGTAACAAAATCTTCATCTTTGAACATAGCTTCATCATCGCCAGCTTCTTTTGCTGCAACTTGTGCATCAAAACGTTCATTTTGATCTTCTGCATCGTTTAATTCTGAGAAACCGTTACCGATTTCACGTCCGCCGATAAATAATTCAAAACGGTCAGTAACTTCAGGATTTTCATCATTGCGGCGTGCTAATGGTGAAATTTCTGCTGGATGTGCCATTAAGAAGGTTGGTTGGATTAAATGATGTTCAGCTACTTCTTCAAAAATCACGTTCACTAAGCTGCCTAATCCCCATGATTTTTGTACTTCAATACCTAATTTTTGTGCGACAGCAACTGCACGATCAAAGTCATATAAATCTTCTTTGACAATGCCTTTATCTGCACCATATTTTAAGATCGCATCATGCATCGTAATGCGTTCAAATGGTTTGCCAAAATCAAATTCTAAATCGCCATAAGGAACAATAGTGGTGCCTAAAATATCGAGAGCTAATTTGCGTAAAAGTTCTTCGGTATTGTCCATTAAATCATGGTAGTCCGCATAGGCTTGGTAGTATTCAAGCATAGTGAACTCTGGATTGTGGCGAATGGAAACCCCTTCATTGCGGAAGTTGCGGTTTAATTCAAATACACGCTCAAAACCACCAACAACTAAACGTTTTAAATAAAGTTCTGGTGCGATACGTAGATACATATCCACATCTAAGGCATTGTGATGAGTAATAAATGGACGAGCAGAAGCACCACCTGGGATAATTTGTAGCATTGGTGTTTCAACTTCCATAAAGCCTTTAGAAATGAAATATTCACGAATTCCAGCAATGACTTTGGAACGAATAATAAAATTGCGGCGTGAATCTTCGTTAGAAATTAAATCTAAGTAGCGTTGACGATAACGAGTTTCTTGATCGCTCAATCCATGGAATTTATCAGGCAGTGGACGTAATGCTTTGGTTAATAATTGGACTTCTGTGGCACGAACAGTTAATTCATTGGTTTTGGTTTTAAATAAAGTCCCTTTAATGCCAATAATATCGCCTAAGTCCCAGTTACCAACATCATCAGCATAAACCCCTTCAGCCAAGTTATCACGAGCCACATAAAGTTGAATACGGCCGCTCATATCTTGTAAGGTGATAAAAGTAGCTTTACCCATAATGCGGCGAGTCATAATACGACCAGCTACTTTTACTTCAACTTCTTGTGCTTTTAGGTTTTCGCCATCAGCTTCATCATATTTGGTATGTAAGTCATGCGCTAAAGCATCGCGGCGGAATGTATTTGGGAAGGCATTACCTTTCGCTCTTAATGCGGCTAATTTTTCACGGCGTACTAGCATTTCGCCATTTAAGTCTAGTTCTTGAACTTGTTCTGTCATTGTTTACCCCTTGTAGAAAGTAACTTATAAAGTAGTTATTTGAATAAAAAATATTGTAATTTCGACCGCTCTTTATAGCCCAGCTTTTAAGCTAGCCTCAATAAAACGATCTAAATCACCATCTAATACAGCTTGCGTATTACGATTTTCAACGCCGGTACGTAAATCTTTGATACGAGAATCATCTAATACATAAGAACGGATTTGGCTACCCCAACCAATATCAGATTTACTGTCTTCCATTGCTTGTTTGTCGGCATTTTTCTTCATCATTTCCATTTCATACAGTTTTGCTTTTAACTGTTTCATGGCCTGATCCTTATTTTGATGTTGTGAGCGTTCATTTTGGCACTGTACGACAATACCGCTAGGAATATGAGTAATTCGCACCGCACTTTCGGTTTTGTTCACGTGCTGTCCACCAGCGCCTGAGGCACGATAAACATCAATCCGCAAATCTGCGGGATTAATTTCTATCTCAATATCATCATCAATTTCAGGATAAACGAAGGCGGCGGCAAACGAGGTGTGGCGGCGATTGTTGGAGTCAAAAGGACTTTTACGCACTAAGCGGTGAATGCCCGTTTCTGTTCTTAACCAGCCAAAAGCATATTCGCCAGAAACACGCACGGTAGCCGATTTTAGCCCTGCTACATCACCATCAGACACTTCCACTAATTCGGTTTTAAAGCCTTTGCTTTCTGCCCAACGTAAATACATACGCAGTAACATTTCAGTCCAATCTTGTGCTTCTGTGCCACCTGAGCCTGCTTGTAAATCTACATAGCAATCGCAGCTATCATGTTGTCCGCTAAACATGCGACGGAATTCAAGTGAGGCAAGTTTTTGTTCTAGTTCTTCAGCTTCTGCAATAGCTTCGTTGAAGGTGGTTTCATCTTCGGCTTCAATTGCCAATTCTAATAAGCCTTCAACATCTTCAACCCCTTGCTCAAGGGTCTTTATCGTATTCACAACAATTTCTAAATTCGACCGCTCTTTTCCTAAAGCTTGTGCTTTTTCAGGTTCATTCCAAACATCAGGTTGTTCAAGCTCGGCATTGACCTCTTCTAAACGCTCAACTTTAGCACCAAAGTCAAAGATACCCCCTAAGCATATTTGTACGCTCAGTGAGATCGATTAATTTATTTTTTATCGGATTAATTTCAAACATAGCTTATTCCTAATGATAACAAGCGCTGGATTATAAGCTATTTTGACTATTTTGGGTAGTTGTTGGGTTAGATTGTACAAAGGATTTATGTTAGAATTTCGCCCGTTTTTTTAGCAAAAATTAGGAACTCGAAATGAAAAAATTTTTAATCACAAGTTTAGCTATAGCAATATCAACTTTTGCCACAGCAGATAACGCTGCTATTAGTAACAATTTACAAAAATTAGGTGTTTCTGATGTAAAAATTACAGATTCTCCTATCCAAAACATAAAAACTGTTTTAAGCGACAAAGGTGTTTTCTATATTTCGGAAGATGGTAAATATCTTTTACAAGGTTCGTTATATGAAATTACTGATAAAGGAGTAACGGATTTAACGAGCAAAGCTTTACTAGATAAATTAAATAATTTAGAAAATGAAATGATTGTTTATCCAGCTAAGAACGAGAAACATGTGGTAACGGTATTTATGGATATTACTTGCCATTACTGTCATCTGCTACATAAACAAATGAAAGAATACAATGATTTAGGTATTACTGTTCGTTATTTAGCATTTCCACGCTCAGGTTTAAATAATAATACAGCGAAACAAATGGAAGCGATTTGGACTTCGCAAGATCCTGTTTTTGCCTTAGATGAAGCGGAAAAAGGTCATTTACCGAAAGAATTAAAAACGCCAAATATGATCAAAAAGCATTATGAACTTGGTGTTCAATTTGGTGTCCGTGGCACACCAAGTATTGTCACTGAAAGTGGTGAATTAATTGGTGGATATTTAGAACCTACAAAATTATTACAAGCATTAGAAACTCGTGAATAAGCTTATTCAGCAGCGCGATATTGTTAAAGGGGAGCCGGTTTGTGAACACCCCTTATTAGATCGCATTTATCGTGCTCGTCAAATTCAAAACTCACAACAATTAGACCGCACTTTGCAATCCATGTTAGCCCCTCATTTGCTACATGGCATTGAAAGTGCGGTGGATTTATTGCTACAAGCTCGAGAAAAACAACAGAAGATTGTCATTGTCGGCGATTTTGATGCAGATGGTGCAACAAGCACCGCTCTTACCGTGCTTGCGCTACGTCAACTAGGGTTTACTGATGTTGATTATTTAGTGCCTAATCGCTTTGAACAGGGTTATGGCTTAAGTGTTGATGTGGCTAAATTAGCCTTAGAAAAAAATGTTGAGTTGTTAATTACTGTCGACAATGGCGTATCTTCTTTTGAAGGGGTAGAGTTCTTAAAAAATTTAGGGGTGAAAGTATTGATCACAGATCATCATTTACCGCCAGAAACGCTACCTTGCGCAGATGCCATTGTTAATCCAAACCTTGCACAATGTGAATTTCCTTCCAAATCGCTTGCTGGTGTGGGCGTTGCTTTTTATGTCATGTTGGCATTACGGGCAAAATTGCGTGGGTTAGGTGTTTTTACTGCACAAACTCAACCAAATTTTACCGATTTATTAGATTTAGTAGCACTTGGTACTATTTCTGATGTAGTTCCTCTTGACCAAAACAATCGAATTTTAGCTTATCAAGGTTTAGCGAGAATTCGCGCTGAACATTGCCGACCGGGGATTCGTGCTTTAGCTGAAATTGCTAATCGTAATATTAGCCAGTTTACGGCTTCTGATTTAGGTTTTTCTATTGGACCAAGATTAAATGCCGCTGGACGTTTGGATAATATGTCTGTTGGTGTTGAGTTGTTATTAGCTGATGATATGCAAAGTGCTCGCTCTTTGGCCTTTGAATTGGATAGCTTAAACCAAACACGAAAAGAAATTGAACAAGGCATGAAATTAGAAGCCTTAGAAATTTGCCGAAATTTGACCGCACTTTCTCATCAACCTCCACTTGGCATCGTATTATATCAGGCTGATTGGCATCAAGGTGTGCTGGGGATTTTGGCATCTCGTATTAAAGATAAATTCCATCGCCCAACTATCGCATTTGCACAAGATCAAGCTGGGATTTTAAAGGGCTCTGCCCGTTCTATCGAAGGCTTGCATATGCGTGATGTGTTAGAGCGTATTCATTCACGCTATCCTGATATGATTTTAAAATTTGGTGGTCATGTCATGGCGGCTGGTTTGAGTATTCGTGAGGAATTATTTACACAATTTCAGCAAGCCTTTGTGCAAACTGTGGAAGAATGGCTAAAAGAAGATCAATTACAAGGCATTATTTGGACTGATGGTCAGCTAGGAACGGAATTTTTTAATTTAGAAACTGCAGAATTACTTCGTCAAGCTGGTCCTTGGGGACAGGGATTTCCTGAGCCAAGTTTTGATGGTGAATTTACTATTTTGCAGCAGCGTCTTGTGGGCGAAAAACATTTAAAAATGATGGTTGAACCTAAACGGGGTGGACCTTTACTTGATGCCATTGCATTTAATATTGATACAGCGTACTATCCGGACTTTTCCATAAAACAGGCAAAATTAGCCTATAAATTAGATGTGAATGAGTTTCGCGGAAATCGTAACATTCAATTGTTGGTAGATTATATTGAGCCTTTAGATCATTAAAGTTATATGCGCTATTCTTTTTATTTGTTGTTCTCTTTATTGATAAGCTCATTTGCTTTTGCTCACAATGAGCGAGACTTTCCTACGCTAAATGCAACAGAGGAATGGGAACAACCAGAGTTTCAAGATGGCAAAGACTATTTTTCTTATCAATCGCCACTTTATTTGCCAGCTTTAAAAAATGGCAAAGTGCTTATTCAATTTTTCTTTGATTATGATTGTCGAGTTTGTTCAGCGGCACAAGACATATTGAATTTATACAGTCAACTCAATCAAGAAAAAGTTATTTTAAGAGAATATCCAGTTGCCACAGCAGAGTCGAATGTATCAGCTAACATTTTTTATACGCTACAAAGTATGCAAGCAGAGGATGTATCAAATAAATTGCTATTTGAAAGTGCGGAGAAAAAACGTTATACAGAATTATCCCAATTTAGTCATTTGCTAGCTTGGTTAGCTGAACAAGAAATTGATATACAACAATTTCAGAAAATTTATTCTTCAGTTCCTGTGCGTGAAAGTGTTTTAGGTGCAATCAAAATGACCGAAGAATATGGTGTATTTACTTATCCTTATGTGATTATTAATGGTAAATATGTCTTAACTGCAAGTACTTTATATAACGATGATTATAGTTTTGCGGTACTTGATTTTTTAATTCATAAAATTCAATTAGAGAGTGTGAAATGAAAGTGGGTATTGTCGGCGCCATGGCGCAAGAAGTCGAGATTTTAGCCAGTTTAATAGAAAATAAAACAGTGCTTGAGATTGCGGGTTGCACTATTTATCAAGGACAAATTCAAGGGAAAGAGGTCGCTTTATTGCAATCTGGTATTGGTAAAGTCGCTGCTGCAATGGGCGCAACTTTATTATTGCAAATCGCTAAACCAGATGTGCTCATCAATACGGGTTCTGCAGGTGGCGTTTCTTCGGGTTTAAAAGTGGGCGATATAGTAGTTTCTACTCAGACTATTTATCATGATGCGGATGTGACCGCTTTTGGTTATGAGAAAGGTCAATTGCCCGCTTGCCCTCCAGCCTTTATTTCTGATTCAAAACTGACCACACTTGTGACAAATGTGGCTGAACAACAGGGGATTAATGTGACTTCTGGGTTGATTTGTTCTGGTGATAGTTTTATTAATAGTGCAGAAAAATTAACTCAAATTAAAGCAGATTTCCCAGAGGTTGTCGCGATTGAAATGGAAGCAACAGCAATTGCACAAGTATGCCATAAATTCAACATTCCTTTTGTCGTTGTGCGAGCTATTTCTGATGCAGGAGATGGCGAGGCAAGTATGTCTTTTGAAGAGTTTTTACCTTTGGCAGCTAAACAATCTTCAGAGATGGTTTTGAATATTTTGCAAAGTTTGTCATAACAATTTTGTTTGCAACCTTAGGTAGTAAAAAAGAGTGGAGAATTATCAGGTTCTCCACTCTTTTTACTTTTTGATTATTTTGTACTTGGAATGTTGAAGCGTTTGTTGAAACGTTCTACACGACCACCAGTATCAACAACACGTTGTTTACCAGTATAGAATGGGTGGCAGTTGCCACATACGTCCAAGTTTAAGTCTTTACCCACAGTTGAGCGAGTTTTGATTACATTACCGCAAGAGCAAGTTGCAGTAATTTCTTTATATTCAGGATGAATACCTTGTTTCATAGGAAAACCTCTATTTGAAGCCACTCCGCTCTCCAAAACTGAATTTGGCACCGAGTGTTGTTAATATTACGCCCGAGGGCAATTTAGTAAGGTGGCAAATTATACCGAAAAAATATGCTTTTTCAAGCTGTCACCTTAAAACTTTACAAAAACAAACCGCACTTTATTTATCCTCTTTAAAGTGCGGTTTATGCTGTAATAATTTCTTACATTGCAGTCCAAAGTAGGATTGCAAGCAGTTGTGGCGACATGATCCGTAGGAACATAGAAAGTGGGTAAACTGTTGCATAAGATAAAGCCGCAATACCGCTATCCTCTTTAATTGCATTAGCAAAAGCAAGTGCTGGAGGATCTGTCATCGAACCTGCAAGTAAACCACATAAACTGAGGTAGTTTAGTTTCATGTATAAGCGAGCTATGATGCCTGTAATCATAAGTGGAATGAAGGTAATAAACATACCATATCCCATCCATTCTAATCCGGGACCATTGACTAAAGTATCCACAAATCCGCCGCCAGATTTTAATCCCACAACCGCTAAGAATAAAACAATACCGATTTCACGTAAGGCTAGGTTTGCACTCGGTGGCAGAAACCAATAGAGCTTACCGATGCTACCAATACGCGCAAGAATGAGCGAAACCACTAATGGACCTCCTGCTAGACCTAATTTTAAGGCTACAGGGAATCCTGGAACATAGAATGGGATTGAACCTAATAGGACACCTAATCCAATTCCAATAAAGACAGGCAACATTTGAACCTGTTGTAGTTTTTGTTGAGCATTGCCGATAATTGAGGTTACATTCCCGATTGTATCGCCTGCCCCTACAATATGTAGCACATCACCAAATTGTAATACGGTATTGGCTGTTGGAACTAACTCTACACCAGAACGATTTAGGCGTGAAATCACGACCCCATATTTTTTATGGATTCCCAAGTGTTTAATACGTTTGCCAAGCACTTTTTCGTTAGTCACAACAATGCGTTCAGAACGAAGATCTCCAGCTAGGTGATCCATTGGCATGTCAATTTCTTCACCTATCACTAATTTCATCTTTTTCAACGCATTAATTTCACCGACTAAATGTAATACATCATCGAGTACGATTACCGTATCAGCACTAGGGACACTAATATTTTCTTGGCGTTTTAAGCGAGAGCAGACGACATCTTTATTATCAAAACTAGGAATCTCGATTAAGCGTAATCCATTCAAATTTGGGTTAGTGACTCTGACATTAATCGCCATCAAGCTTTCTTTATCTTGCCCACTCGCTTTTTGGAATTGTTTATCTTCTTCTTCAACTTTGATTTTAAAGAATAAACGAATAAGCCACATGCTAAGTAAGATACCGCAAATCCCGAAAGGATAGGCCATGGCATATGCCATACCCATAGTGCTATTAGCATTTTCTACGCCTAATTCAGTAAGAATTTGTTGACCAGCACCTAAAGATGGGGTGTTTGTTACCGCACCTGAATAGATCCCGAGAATAATATCAAGATCCACATCGGCAACTTTATATAGAACAAATACACTGACGGCTCCAAGCGCAACGATTAATGCGGCTAAACCATTAAGTTTTAGGCCTGCAGAGCGTAGGGATGCGAAAAAACCTGGGCCCACTTGAATACCAATAGTGTAGACAAATAGGATCAAACCAAACTCTTGAATAAAATGTAGGGTATGCGCGTCCAATTTTATTCCATTTTGGTTCATAAAATGAGCAACAATAATCCCTCCAAATAATACCCCCCCCGATGCCTAAACCGACACCTCGTATTTTCCAATGCCCTATCCACAGACCAACAACTGCAACCAGGGCTAAGATACAAATTGTGATAGCAATATCACCCATATTAACCTCTTTAAATATCAAAAAATAACTAATTGGAATTATATCAATCTCTATTTTAAAAAAACGATAAAAATCTAAAAAATGCCATATTTATCACATTTTTCTTGATTAAGTTATGGTTTTTATTAACAATATTTGAACAAAATTGAATTTTATTTAATCCTTTTATAAGAGGTTTTGAAAACAAAAATGAATTGGTCAGAAGAACTTTTTACCTCATTGCTTTGGATCGCAAAAAGTTTGGCGATAACTAGCTTAGTTTTCTCTTTAATTTTATATTTCTTAACAAAAACAACGAGATGGGGACATCAGTTCTGGTTATTGGCACAAAGTTATTTATCACCAAGCCGCAGCCTTATACCTCTTAGCTATTTTTGGGTCATTGTCTTTTTTAATTTGTTGTCAGTGCGGTTAGATATTTTATTTTCTCATTGGTATAAATCTATGTATGACGCACTACAAGAAATGAATGTGGCAGGATTTTGGCAGCAAATGATAGTTTTCTCGCTTTTAGCAGCGGTGCATGTGTTTAATGTTTTATTGACTTACTATATTTCTCAACATTTTAAAATTAAATGGCGGATTTGGCTCAATAATGAAATGTTAGATAAATGGTCTGGCAACCAGTCCTATTATAAAACGCAGTACTTAGAAAATCAGTTGGATAACCCTGACCAACGTATTCAGCAAGATATTGATGCCTATATTTCTAATTCTTTGACCTTTGCCACTGGTGTGATTTCTTCAACTGTTTCTTTAGTTGCTTTTACCATTATTCTATGGGATTTATCCGGGCCTATGGAAATCATGGGCTATGAAATCCCACATATGATGGTATTTTTAGTCTTTATCTATGTATTAGTAAGTAGTGTGATTGCCTTTAGAATTGGGCGACCATTAATTCAATTAAACTTTGCTAATGAGCGCTTAAATGCGAATTACCGTTATTCCTTAATTCGTTTAAAAGAATATGCGGAAAGTATTGCCTTTTATCGTGGCGAAAATATGGAAAAATCAATGCTACTACGCCAATTTGACAAAGTTATTGGTAATTTATGGCAAATAATTTACCGCACTTTGAAACTATCTGGTTTTAACTTAGTGGTATCGCAAGTCTCTGTTATTTTTCCATTTATTATTCAAGCCGCTCGTTATTTTGCTGGACAAATTAAGCTAGGTGATTTAATTCAAACTTCACAAGCTTTTGGTAAAGTTCAATCTGCATTATCTTTTTATCGAAATTCCTATGATGATTTTGCTGCTTATCGTGCAGTACTAGATCGTCTTACAGGATTTCATAGCGCAGTTCAGGCCGCTAACCAGCCATCTAAAACCTATATTGAGAGCCATGTTTCTTCGGTTATATTTGAGCATTTAGATATTAATACACCTGATGGAAATACCTTGATTAAAAATTTGAATTTAACTCTTGAACAAGGTTCATCTTTGCTTATTCAAGGTAAATCTGGTGCTGGGAAGACGACTTTATTACGTACCGCAGCAGATTATGGCCTTACTCAGAAGGAAAAATTTATCGTCCACAACAAGAAACATTATTTTTAGCACAAAAAGCTTATTTACCGCAGGGGCGTTTGATTGATGCGCTTTATTACCCTGAACTAGCTCCGGTTGATGTTGAGATTGATAAAGTAAACTATATTTTACAACAAGTTCATTTGGCACATCTTATTGATAAACTTGAAATAGAAAATGACTGGACTAGAGTGTTATCTCTGGGCGAGCAGCAACGTTTAGCCTTTGCTCGAGTTTTATTGCATAAACCTAAGGTTGTTTTTCTTGATGAGGCGACATCAAGTATGGATGAAGGGCTTGAAGATGCAATGTACCGCTTGTTGTTGGCAAAATTGCCTTGTACAACATTAATTAGTGTGGGACATCGTTCTACTTTGCATAAGCATCATCAACAATATTTACATATTAACAGCGATAAAAGTTGGCAACTGATAAACCGCACTTAGTTGGTTTAATCAAAAGTATTTTGCTTATTGAGCAATGAATAACATTTATCCGTCAGCCTTGAGTTGATGGATTTTTTTATGTTTTTAATTTGATTTAAATCAAATAATATTACTTTTATTTGATAATTATTCTCAATAATGAAGTGTGATTTTTATTAATAAAATTAAACTTTTATAGTTTTTTTATGGGGAATAATCTGACAAATATCACAATATATAGTGGTTGAAATATATAAAATATCTATATATAGTGTCGCTCGGTTTTATCAAACACAACATATAGGTTATTCAAAATGGGGTCATTCTTCGTCATTAAGCGTGATGGTTCACGAGTTTCTTTTGAACTACAGCGCATCATCAACGCTATCAAAAAAGCTGCAAGTGCGGTCAATATTCAAGATGAAATGTTTTGTCATAAAATGGGGCAACTTGTTTGTGATGATATTTTTGCACATCATCAGCAAGAAATTGACATTAGTCGTATTCAACAAATTGTCGAAAATCATTTGATGAGTAGCCAATATCCACAGGTGGCACGAGCTTATATTGAGTATCGTCATGATCGTGATTTAGCCAGAGAAAAACGTAGCAATTTAACTCAGGAAATCGAAGGCTTAATTGAGCAAAGTAATGTGGAATTATTAAATGAGAACGCCAATAAAGATGCTAAGGTCATTCCAACTCAGCGTGATTTGTTAGCTGGTATTGTGGCTAAGCATTATGCTAAACGCTACATTCTGCCAAAAGATGTAGTTGAAGCACATGAAAAAGGTGAAATTCATTATCATGATTTAGATTACGCTCCATTTTTCCCCATGTTTAACTGTATGTTGGTGGACTTAAAGGGAATGTTAAGCCAAGGCTTTAAAATGGGGAATGCAGAAATTGAGCCACCGAAATCTATTGGCACCGCAACTGCCGTTACAGCACAAATTATTGCTCAAGTAGCAAGTCATATTTATGGTGGCACAACCATTAATCGTATTGATGAAGTACTTGCCCCTTATGTTCAGTTGAGTTACGAAAAACTACTTAAAACCGCACAACAATGGCATATTAAAAACGCCGAAAATTACGCCCGCACTTTAATTGAAAAAGAATGTTTTGATGCCTTTCAATCTTTGGAATATGAAGTAAATACCTTGCATACATCAAATGGACAAACGCCTTTTGTGACCTTTGGTTTTGGCTTAGGCACAAGTTGGCAAGAGCGGTTAATTCAGCAGTCAATTTTGCGTAATCGTATTCGTGGGTTAGGTAAAAATCACAAAACTCCTGTTTTCCCGAAATTAGTCTTTACGATTAAAAAAGGGGTCAATCAACATTCCGCAGATCCAAATTATGATATTAAGCAACTGGCTTTAGAATGTGCATCAAAACGTATGTATCCAGATATTCTTAATTATGAACGAGTGGTTGAAGTGACAGGTTCTTTTAAAGCACCAATGGGTTGTCGCAGTTTTTTAGGGGCTTACGAAGAAAATAACCAATTAATTCATGATGGACGCAATAATTTAGGTGTAGTCAGCCTTAATTTACCTCGCATTGCATTAGAAGCTAAAGGCGATGAGCAACAATTTTATGCTCTTTTAAAAGAGCGGTTAGAAATTGCTAAGAAAGCATTAATGACCAGAATTGCTCGTTTGGAAAATACCAAAGCAAGAGTAGCGCCTATTTTATATATGGAAGGGGCTTGTGGTGTTCGCTTGAAAGCTGATGATAATGTGGCACAAATCTTTAAAAACGGCAGAGCCTCTATTTCATTGGGTTATATTGGTATTCATGAAACCATTAATGCTTTATTTGGTGGTAAGCATATTTATGATGATGTACAACTACGTGAAAAAGGTATTGAAATTGTACGCTTCTTGAGTGAGAAAGTAGCACAATGGAAAGAAGAAACTGGCTATGCCTTTAGTTTATATTCAACGCCAAGCGAAAACTTATGTGATCGTTTTTGTCGTTTAGATACTAAGCAATTTGGCGTAGTTGAAGGCGTTACAGATAAAGGCTATTACACCAACAGCTATCATTTAGATGTGGAGAAGAAAGTCAATCCTTACGATAAATTGGATTTTGAAATGCCTTATCCGCCTTTAGCGAGCGGCGGATTTATTTGTTACGGCGAATATCCAAATATTCAGCATAATTTGAAAGCTCTAGAAGATGTCTGGGATTATGCTTATGAACGAGTGCCTTATTATGGGACGAATACGCCGATTGATGAATGTTATGAATGTGGCTTTACCGGTGAATTTAGTTGCACAAGTAAGGGCTTTACTTGTCCTAAGTGCGGTAATCATGATAGCGAAAAAGTTTCTGTAACACGCCGTGTTTGTGGTTATTTAGGCAGCCCAGATGCACGTCCATTTAATGCTGGAAAGCAAGAAGAAGTTAAACGCCGAGTAAAACATTTATAGAAGGGAGAAAAGTGCGGTATAAAATCCTATCATTTTTGACCGCACTTTATCTGACAATGAATTATCTGCAATATTATCCTGTTGATATCGTAAATGGCGAAGGTACTCGCTGTACTTTATTTGTCAGCGGTTGCTCTCATGCTTGTAAAGGTTGCTATAACCAAAAAAGTTGGTCATTTAAGGCTGGCGTGTTATTTGATCAAGCAATGGAAGATCAAATTATTCGAGATTTAAAAGATACTCGAATTTGCCGCCAAGGCTTGAGCCTAACGGGCGGAGATCCTTTACATCCGCAAAATGTCACCGCACTTTTACCCTTCGTTCAGCGAGTAAAGAGAGAATGTCCTGATAAAGATATTTGGTTATGGACGGGTTATTTATTGTCCGAACTTGATGAATTGCAACAGAAAATGTTGCCTTATATTGATGTTTTAATTGATGGCAAGTTTGAGCAAGAAAAAGTCGATCCAAGCTTAATTTGGCGAGGATCGGCTAATCAGGTTATTTATAAGTTTAAATAGGATAGCCTAGTTACTCCATTAATGTTTCAAAATTATCATAGGGTAAACCTATTAAAATAGGCGCAATGATTAATTTAAGATTATCAATTCATTCTGAGTATTCTAGCTTAAACTTTCGCTTTATCTTTATACATTGCCTCAATTTGTTTTTTATAACGTTCTAAAATCACTTTACGGCGCAATTTTAAAGTGGGCGTAATTTCATTCATTGCGGTAGTGAATGCTTGTGGTAATAGGGTAAATTTTTTCACTTGCTCAAAACTTGGTAGTTCTTTTTGCAATTTATGAATACGTTTCTCAAACATCTGAATGATTTCAGAATTTTTAACTAATTCTATGCGATCTTGATATTTAATATTTAATTGTTTTGCGTATTCTTCCAAGCTTTCAAAGCAAGGCACAATTAAAGCAGACACGTATTTTTTCGCATCAGCAATGATTGCAATTTGTTCAATAAATTTATCTTTACCAATTTTTCCTTCAATATATTGAGGTGCAATATATTTTCCGTTTGAAGTTTTCATTAGCTCTTTAATTCGATCGGTAATATATAAATGTCCCTGAGCATCAAATTCTCCAGCATCTCCTGTTTTGAGGAAACCATCTGAGGTAAAGGCATTTGCAGTTTCTTCTGGTTTTTTATAATAACCTCGCATAACCATGCCACCGCGCACTAAGATTTCATTATTTTCACCAATTTTTACTTCAGTACCGGGCATCAGTTCACCAATAGAATTTGGCTCAAAATGATCGTCTTTCCAACAAGAAACCGTTGCGGTGGTTTCAGTCATGCCATAACCTAATTTGATGTTGATACCGATGCTGTGGAAGAATAATCCAATAGCTGGTTCCAGTTTTGCTCCACCACAAGGCATCATACGAATACGACCACCAAGTAAATGACGTAATTTAGATAAGACTAGTTTGTTAGCTAAAGCATATTTTTTCTTGAGTAACCAATTAATTGGTTTCTTCTCTGTTTTCAGATCAAAATATTGCTGTCCAATTTTCATTGCCCAGTTAAATATCTCTTGGTGGAAAAATGGTGCTTTTTGAACTTTGTCATGAATTGCGGTATAGATTTTTTCGTAAAATCTTGGTACCGCGCACATTAAGGTTGGGCGAATTTCACCTAATGCCATTCTCACTTGATTTGTATCTTCAATGTAACAATTTGTTGCGCCACGATGTAGCACATAGGCTACCCAAGCTCGCTCAAAAATATGTGAAAATGGTAAGAAAGAAAGAGAAATATCATTATGATCAATAGGTTTTAGAGCTTGATCATGAGCTTTAAGTTGATGAGCAAGATTATTGTAATCTAGCATTACCCCTTTCGGTTCTCCCGTTGTACCAGAGGTATAAATAATGGTAAATAAGTCATCAAGTTGTTTTGTATTTAGACGATTTTCTAATTCTGTTTGCTGTGTATTTTGTGCAGATTGAATAAACTCTTGCCAAGTTAATGCCAATGGATGATTTTTCAGATCAATGGTTTCTTTCATCGCAACAATTTTTTGTAGTTGCGGGCAATTTTCAATAATACTTATACTTTGATCAAATTGTTCTTGGTCGCCCACAAATAGAATTTTCATATCCGCATTGTTGATAATAAATTCTGCTTGTTGAGCGGTATTTGTTGCGTAAATGGGAACCGTAATGGCACGAATTTGTAAGGTTGCAATGTCCGCAATTGTCCAGCGTGGCATATTGTGCGCAAAAATCCCAATTTTGTCTTGGATTTGGATATTATGAGTGAGGAGTGCTAATGACAGTTGATCAACTTTTTGTTGTAATTTACCCCAAGAAATATCAAACCATTTGTCTTGTTTAAGATAGCGAAGTGCGGTGTGATTTTCGAGTTTTTTGCATTGTTGGCGAACTCGATTAATAAAATGAAAATCTAGTTGAGTATTCATTTTTATATTTCCTTTATTTATCGGTGTTCCTTTTAGAACAAAACTTATTTTAGCTAACACTTGTGCGCTAATATAATGTTTTAGGAAATAAAATGCTAGTGGGAAGATGAAAAAATCTTGTGTTATTAATGGTGGGTGTATTTAAAATTGAGTAAACAAGTGTGAGTTAAACAGATAAGAAAGGGAACTTTGTTGGGGAATAAAAAACCGCTCATAAAGAGCGGTCTTTTGCGTAAGGATTTTAATTAGCCTTTGTAGTTATATACGTGAGCAACTAAATCTAATACTTTGTTTGAGTAACCAGTTTCGTTATCGTACCAAGATACTAATTTAACGAAAGTATCTGTTAATGCGATACCTGCTGCAGCATCGAATACAGAAGTTAATGTGCAACCGTTGAAGTCTGTAGAAACTACTGCGTCCTCAGTGTAGCCTAAAACGCCTTTCATTTCATTTTCAGATGCACGTTTGATTTCTGCACAGATTTCAGCATAAGTTGCTGGTTTTTCTAAGTTTACAGTTAAGTCAACAACAGAAACGTTTGGAGTTGGCACGCGGAATGCCATACCAGTTAATTTGCCGTTTAATGCAGGGATAACTTTACCAACTGCTTTAGCTGCACCAGTTGAAGAAGGGATAATGTTTTGAGCAGCACCACGACCACCACGCCAGTCTTTCGCAGAAGGACCATCAACAGTTTTTTGAGTTGCTGTTGTTGCGTGAACTGTTGTCATTAAACCGTCTTTGATACCGAATTTGTCATTGATTACTTTAGCTAATGGCGCTAAGCAGTTTGTTGTACAAGATGCGTTAGAAACGATGTCTTGACCTGCATAAGTATCGAAGTTAACACCCTTAACAAACATTGGAGTTGCATCTTTAGATGGACCTGTTAAAACAACTTTTTTCGCTCCAGCAGTGATGTGCTTACGAGCGCTTGTATCATCTAAGAATAAACCAGTTGCCTCAACAGCAATATCAACACCAATTTCATTCCATTTTAAGTTAGCTGGATCACGCTCAGAAGTTACACGAATAGCCTTGCCGTTAACTACTAAGTTACCATCTTTAACTTCTACAGTACCATCGAAATGACCGTGAGTTGAATCATATTTTAACATGTAAGCCATGTATTCAACATCGATTAAGTCATTGATACCTACAACTTCAATATCATCACGATGTTGTGCTGCGCGGAATACGATACGACCAATACGACCGAAACCATTGATACCAATTTTAATTGCCATAAGATTTTCACCTTTAATTTAAGTTAAACAAAACTGTTACACATGAAAGCTGAATGGATTAACTCTCATTTTGTGTCCGCGGTGGATTATAGCACGGTTTCTTTTTTTGATGAAACTAGAGGATAAAAAATAAAATCGTCACAGAAGACTTTTTGTGATCTACATCAAATTTATAGCTAAGGGCTAAAATAGGGCAAATCTGTTTGTGTTTAAGATAAATTTTTTACAAAAAAGACCGCACTTTTGCTGATTTTTTATCGATTTATCGGCATAATGAAGAGCGTTTTTCTTATTGGAGAATTAGCTATGTCACAAGGAAATCTTTATATTATCTCAGCGCCAAGTGGAGCAGGAAAATCTTCACTTATTTCTGCATTGTTAGCTCAGGATAATAACAATAAAATGATGGTGTCTGTTTCACATACTACGCGCCAACCTCGCCCTAGTGAGCAAGAAGGTGTTCATTATTATTTTGTTTCTGTTGAGCAATTTGAAGATTTGATTGCACAAGGTGCATTTTTGGAATATGCCAAGGTATTTGGTGGTAATTATTATGGTACTTCGTTGCCAGCAATTGAGAAAAATTTAGCTGAAGGAATTGATGTCTTTTTAGATATTGATTGGCAAGGAGCTCAACAAATTCGCCAAAAAGTACCAAGCGTAAAAAGTATCTTTATTCTTCCTCCGTCATTAGCTGAATTAGAACGCCGTTTAATCGGTCGAGGACAAGACAGCGAAGAGGTGATTGCAGAAAGAATGTCAAAAGCGATAAGTGAAATCTCTCATTATGATGAATATGATTATGTTATTGTGAATGATAATTTTGAACAAGCATTGGCGGATTTAAACAGTATTTTGCGTACGGAACGCCTAACTTTAGATTATCAACAGAAACAAAGTGCGGTTTTAATAGCGCAACTGCTGGAAAAATAAAAGAGAGTTTAGTATTATATTTCCCCTTTTTGTATTTGAAAATTTTTAATAAGCACAAAACTTTAGTGGAGTAAATTATGGCTCGTGTTACTGTACAAGACGCAGTTGAACAAATTGGTAATCGTTTTGATTTAATTTTGACTGCGGCACGTCGTGCAAGACAATTGCAATTACATGTGCGTGAACCTTTGGTTCCTGAAGAAAATGATAAGCCAACAGTGATTGCATTACGTGAGATTGAAAAAGGTCTAATCAATAACGATATTTTAAATGCTCAAGAACGTCACGAATCTTTACAGCAAGAAAATACGGAATTAAGTGCAATTTCATTATTTGCAGAGTAATTGATGAGTAAAACAGAAAGTGCGGTCGCTTTCTGTTTTGTTTTTATAAGGTAGTAATTTAGGTTGGTATCTCATGTATTTGTTTGAAAGTTTACATCGAATTATTCAAGGTTATTTGCCAGCTGAACAAATTGAGTTAGTTAAACGTGCATTTGTTATTGCAAGAGATGGGCATGAAGGACAGTTTCGTTCTAGTGGCGAACCTTATATTACTCACCCTGTTGCTGTGGCTTCTATTATCGCCGAAATGCGTTTGGATCATGAGGCGGTAATGGCTGCATTATTACATGATGTTATCGAAGATACGCCTTATACCGAAGAACAATTAAAAGAAGAATTTGGCGCAAGTGTAGCGGAAATTGTGGAAGGGGTTTCAAAATTAGATAAGTTGAAATTCCGTACTCGCAAAGAGGCTGAAGTGGAAAACTTCCGCAAAATGATTTTAGCCATGACCAAAGATATTCGCGTGGTGTTAATCAAACTTGCAGACCGCACTCACAATATGCGGACATTGGGAGCATTACGACCAGATAAACGCAGAAGAATTGCGAAAGAAACATTAGAGATTTATGCACCTTTGGCTCATCGCTTAGGGATTGATCATATTCGAACCGAATTAGAAGATCTTGGCTTTGAGGCAATGCATCCGCAACGCTATGCAGTGCTGAAAAAAGTCATTCAAATTGCTCGTGGTAATCGTAAAGACATGATCCAGCGTATTTCTGATGAAATTAAAGGGCGTTTGGAAGAAGTTGGCATAAAAGCGCGAGTATTTGGGCGCGAAAAACATTTATATGCTATTTATCAAAAAATGAAACTGAAAGATCAGCAGTTTCATTCCATTATGGATATTTATGCGTTCCGTGCGGTCGTAAATGATGTTGATACTTGCTATCGTGTTTTAGGGCAAATGCACAGCTTGTATAAGCCTCGTCCTGCTCGTGTAAAAGATTATATTGCAGTGCCTAAAGCCAATGGCTATCAATCTCTACACAGTTCCATGATTGGACCGCATGGTGTGCCAGTGGAAGTACAAATCCGTACTGAAGAAATGGATCAAATGGCGGAAATGGGGGTAGCAGCCCATTGGGCATATAAGCAAGCTGGAAGAAATGACAGTACCACTGCGCAAATTCGTGCTCAACGTTGGTTACAAAGCCTCGTTGAATTACAACAAAGCGTGGGGAATTCCTTTGAGTTTATTGAAAGCGTGAAATCGGAGTTCTTCCCTAAAGAGATCTACGTATTTACCCCGAAAGGTCGCATTATTGAGTTACCAAAAGGCGCAACAGCGGTAGATTTTGCTTACGCCGTTCATACTGATGTTGGACATCATTGTGTAGCTGCAACAGTCGATCGTAAACCTTATCCGCTTTCTTTTGCATTGCACTCAGGGCAAACCATTGATATTAGTGTTGATGAAAATTCAAAACCGAATTCTGGCTGGCTAAATTTTGTAGTTACAGCCAAAGCGCGTACAAGTATTCGCCAAGCATTGAAATCTCTCGGTGCAGATGAAGCCATTAATCTCGGTAAGCGTCAGTTATTACATGCGCTTTTACCAAAAAAACTCAGTGATATTCCACCGCACATTGTGCAAGAAGTTTTAGATGAACTGAAATTAACAAGTTTCAATGATTTACTCATGGAAATTGGTTTCGGTAATCAAATTAGTGGCGCAATTGCTTATCGTTTAGTGGGTGAGCCATTGAAAATTGATACTGATGGAAATCCTGAGAATAATACAGAATTATTGCAAATTAAAAGTTCGGATGGCTTATCTACTACTTTTGCACAGTGTTGCCATCCTATTCCTAGGGATCCAATCGTAGCTTATAGCAGTTCTGGTAAAGGACTTGTTATTCATCATAAAGATTGCGCAAACCTGAAAAAACGTAAAGATAATCCAGAATATTATATGCAGGTGCAATGGGAAGATGAGGATACTGCCATTGAGTTTGAAACAGAATTGCGTATTGAATTACTAAATCAACAAGGCGCATTACCTCATTTAATGTCAATGATTTCTTCTTTAGATAGCCGAATTCATAGCATCTGGACTGAAGAACAAGACGGCCGCCTATATCAAATTGTGATTTTATTAACAGTGAAAAATACCGAGCATTTAGAGCAAATTATGCGCAAGATCAAAACTGTGCCGGGATTTTTATCTGTCGAACGCAACATTAATAACTAATGAGCGCACAATTCTTAGATGCCATTCCTGTCAACTCGCTATCTGGTGTTGGTGCCGCAATAGCAGAAAAGTTAGGCAGAATTGGCATTTTTAATTTACAAGATCTTTTATTCCATTTACCAACAGGTTATGAAGATCGTACTCGCATTACGCCGATTATGGATCTTCGTGTTGATCAATATGCGACTATTGAAGGAATGGTGCAAACTTGTGATGTTCAATTTGGTCGCCGCCCTATTCTGATGGTGACACTTTCTGACGGTACTTCCAAAATTGCGTTACGCTTTTTTAATTTTAATGCAGGTATGAAAAATAGTTTTCAAGTAGGCGTTAGAGTTAAAGCTTTTGGCGAGATAAAGCGCGGGCGATTTATGGCGGAAATTCATCACCCAGAATATAAAATTATTCGTGATAATGAGCCTATTCAGTTAGAAGAAACATTGACGCCTATTTATTCAACAACGGAAGGGTTAAAGCAAAATTCCTTACGAAAGCTCACAGAACAAGCTTTGGCGTTATTGGAAAAAATACCATTAGCAGAAATATTGCCAAGTGAATTTTATCCTCATCAGGTTAGTTTGAAACAAGCTATCCAAATTTTACATCGCCCACCCCCAGATATTTCTTTGGAGCTATTAGAACAAGGAAAACATCCTGCACAATTGCGTTTAATTTTTGAAGAGCTACTGGCACATAACCTTGCTATGCAAAAAGTGCGGTATGGAACTCAACAGTTTTCAGCCTTACCTTTACATTACCAAACTGCACTGAAACAAGAGTTTCTTGCACTATTGCCATATCAACCAACAAATGCTCAACAAAGAGTTGTGGCTGAAATAGAGCATGATTTAGGGCGTTCTTTTCCAATGATGCGTTTGGTGCAAGGCGATGTGGGATCGGGTAAAACGCTCGTTGCTGCATTAGCTGCGCTTATTGCCATTGACAACGGCAAGCAAGTGGCATTAATGGCACCAACGGAAATTTTAGCTGAGCAACATGCCGCTAATTTTCAACGCTGGTTTGAGCCATTAGGGATAAAAGTAGGTTGGTTAGCTGGTAAGGTAAAAGGTAAATCTCGACAAGCGATCTTAGAAGATATGGCACAAGGCAATGTGCAAATGGTTGTCGGAACCCATGCTTTGTTCCAAGAGGATGTAGAATTTGCCGATTTAGCTTTAGTTATTGTCGATGAACAACATCGTTTTGGTGTACATCAACGTCTTATGTTGCGTGAGAAAGGAAATCGAGCAGGGAATTATCCTCATCAATTAATTATGACAGCAACACCAATTCCTCGTACGTTGGCGATGACAGTATATGCCGATTTAGATACTTCAATTATTGATGAATTACCGCCAGGACGAACACCGATTCAAACCATTGCCATATCAGAGGAGCGTAGGGCTGAAATTGTGGCAAGAGTATATAATGCTTGTGCAAATGAAAAACGTCAGGCGTATTGGGTTTGTACTTTGATTGATGAAAGTGAAGTATTAGAGGCCCAAGCCGCAGAAAGCACCGCAGAAGATCTACAAAAAGCCTTGCCTATGCTGAAGATTGGTTTAGTGCATGGCAGAATGAAAGCCAGCGAAAAGCAAGATGTGATGATGCAATTTAAAAATGCGGAATTAGATTTATTAGTGGCAACAACAGTGATTGAAGTTGGTGTTGATGTGCCTAATGCCAGTTTGATGATCATTGAAAATGCTGAGCGTTTAGGACTGGCACAATTACATCAGTTACGAGGTCGAGTAGGACGAGGTAGCACGGCATCTTATTGTGTTTTAATGTATAAATCACCTTTAAGTAAAGTATCAAGAAAGCGCTTAGAAGTGATGCGTTCAAGTCAAGATGGTTTTTTTATTTCCGAACAAGATTTAGAAATTCGTGGACCAGGCGAGGTTTTAGGCACTAAGCAAACGGGCGTTGCAGAATTTAAAGTGGCGAATTTAATGCGAGATCGCAAAATGTTACCAACAGTTCAACATTATGCTCGCCGATTAATTGCACAATCGCCTGCGCTTGCAGATGAGCTTATTCAGCGCTGGCTTAAGAATAAAGAAATTTATACTAATGCTTAGCTAGGATTTTACGGATCTTCATCAGTTAGGGATCGTATAAAAAGAGCAGTCAAATTTAGGAAAATTTTAATGAACTCTTCCATACAACCAACAATTTTATTCTTTGATTCTGGGGTAGGTGGATTTAGTGTTTATAAAGAAACTAAGCAACTTTTACCAGACTGTCATTACTTATATTGTTTTGATAACGCATTTTTTCCTTATTCAGAAAAGGAAGAGCAAGACATTATTGACCGCACTTTGAAGATTTGTCAGCAGATTAATCAAGATTATCCGCTGGATTTAATAGTGATTGCTTGTAATACAGCAAGTACGGTTGTTTTACCTTCATTACGTCAACATTTTTCTATTCCTGTTGTAGGGACTGTGCCAGCTATTAAGCCTGCAGCGGAAAGATCCGAGACAAAACATATTGGCTTACTTGCCACAAAAGGTACTGTAAAAAGAGCTTATGTGAACAATTTAATTGAAACCTATGCTCATCATTGCAACGTTGAAAAAATCGGTAGCACGAAATTAGTTGAAATCGCAGAGCAAAAATTACGAGGCGGTGCAGTTGATCTTAATGCATTAAAACAAGAGCTTAATCCATGGCAAGAGATGAAATCTCTGGATTCTGTTGTGCTAGGCTGTACTCACTTTCCTTTAATCAAAGAGGAAATAGAATGGTGTTTACCGCAAGTGAAGTTTTTCGTGGATTCAGGCAAAGCAATTGCAAAACGGGTGCAATCTTTATTGGCTAATGTGGAAGTGCGGTCAAAAATTCAGAAAAAAAATTTGATTTTTTGTACCCAACCTTTTGAACATGTACAATCTTTTCAACAAGTATTAGATTTTTGGGGATTTGAACGTTTGCTAATATTAGCAGAAGCATAATAAAACTTGAGAATTGTTTTTTTTTTGCTCTAATATAGCTCTTTTTGTAAACAATAAGGAGCTTATAATGAGTTATATCCAAAACAATTTATTAAAAGATGAAACTGTTATTTATCAAGCACAAGTTTCTTGGTGGTCACAATTAACGAGAATTATTTTAGGAATAATTTTATTACCTGTTGGTATAGGGCTTTTATTCCTAATTATTTCTTTTATTAATGTTAAAACAACAGAATTAGCATTAACCAATAAAAGGATTATAGCTAAATTTGGGTTTATTCGTCGTAGTACAGTTGAACTGCGTTTGGAAAAAATCGAAAGTATTGGTGTGCATCAAGGAGTGTTAGGACGAATGTTAGGATTTGGATCTGTTATTGTTCGTGGAACAGGTGGGACAGGAGCACCAATCCCATTTATTTCAAATCCGCTTGAATTTCGTAATCGAGTAGATTTTCACTTAGATGAAGTAGGAAAATTAAGCAAATAGTTTTCTTTTTAGTCAAAAGTTGCTACATAAATCGTCAATGAGCAAAAATCTTAAAATTTTTTGCAAAAAGTGCTTGCAAAGATTTTCGAAATGCCTATAATGCGCACCACACAACGACACGCTGTTGTGAAGTTTTGAAAAATACAGTGTGTCGTTGTTTTTTGTTCTTTAACAACTTATCAGACAATCTGTGGG
>NZ_MUXZ01000011.1 GCF_002015075.1 Canicola haemoglobinophilus | reverse complement strand
AAGGTTTCGAACAGGTGTGATTGGTAACGGACGCCAGCGTGGCGTCCCTACATCCACTTTGGATTTAGATGCCATAAAATAGTTGATTAAAGCTGATTGGTAACGGACGCCAGCGTGGCGTCCCTATATCCACTTTGGATTTAGATGCCATAAAATAGTTGATTAAAGCTGATTGGTAACGGTCGCCAGTGTGGCGTCCCTACGAATACTTCGGATTTAGATTGATTATTGAAATTAAAAAATGATGATTTTAATTTATCACCGATATCACATATAACCTGATCAGTAGGGACGCCACGCTGGCGTCCGTTCGAAATATTAAGCACAGAGGATCTTATGCAAAAATTAAAAATGCAAAGTGCGGATATAACCGCACAAAATATCGAAAAAATTGCCGCACTTTTCCCAAATTGTGTAACAGAACGTGAACATAACGGCAAATTAGAACAAGCCATTGATTTTGATTTACTCAAACAAGAACTTTCTCGTTCTCGCTGTATTGTGAAGGGCTCACAAGAACGCTATCAACTCAACTGGGTAGGTAAAGCAGACGCAACTGTGCTTGCCAACACACCAATCAACAAAACCCTACGCCCTTGTCGGGAAGAAAGTGTCAATTTTGACAGCACCGAAAATCTCTTTATTGAAGGCGACAACCTCGATGCCCTAAAACTCTTGCAAGAAACCTATTTAGGCAAGGTAAAAATGATTTATATCGATCCGCCTTATAACACTGGTAAGGATTTTGTGTATAAAGACAAATTCGCTATATCGGAGCAGGAATATGCCAAAAAGAGCGGTCAAATTGATGAAGAGGGCAACCGTTTGGTGGTCAATAGCGAAAGTAACGGACGTTTCCATTCCGATTGGCTTTCGATGATGTATAGCCGTTTAAAATTAGCCAGAAATTTATTAACCGATGATGGCGTAATTTTTATTTCCATTGATGATAATGAGCAAGCCAATTTAAAACGAATTTGTGATGAGGTTTTTGGGGAACAAAATTTTGTGGATAATTATGTATGGGAAAGTACATTTAGACCCGATAATTCATCTCCATTGAAACGTTCCAATGCAGAAAATATTTTGTTTTATGCAAAAGCGAAGCAAAATCTTCATAGATTGTATGGAACCATTGAAAAAAGTGAGGGTCTTCCTTCATTAACAAAGAATTCAATGAAAGTTAGCACCCTATGTTTTAAGGCTGGTGTAGTCAAAACTTTTCTTCCTGATGGAATATATTTCGCAGGGGATAAAGGAAATGGCTACATGTTGCATAATGATGTGGAAGTAAAAGATGGAAAGATAATCACAGACTTTATGCTTTCAGGGAAAGTAATATGGGGGCAGGATTACCTTGATAAAGAATTAGAAAATGATACAGAGATTATTATAAAGTCCAAAACATTCGTTTTGTATTCTAAAAAAAGAATACAACTTCTGCACCTAATACGATTATTCCCAAAGATAGAGTAGGCGATGTCCTACAAGGACGTTCAGATATAGTTTCCCTCTTTCAGACTGCAGTATTTTCATATCCTAAGCCTATTAGCTTGGTTCGTTATTTAATAGGGATTCTTAATGCCTCTAACTCCATAATCCTCGATTTCTTCTCTGGCTCTGCCACAACCGCCCATGCCGTTATGCAATTAAATGCAGAAGATGGCGGTAATCGCAAATTTATTATGGTGCAAATTCCTGAAAAAACGGATGAAAAATCAGAGGCACATAAAGCAGGCTATAAAACTATTGCCGAAATCAGCAAAGAACGTATTCGCCGAGCAGGGAAAAAAATTGTACAAGAGTTAGCCTATAATCAAAAACCAACAGAACATTTAGATATTGGCTTTAGGGTATTAAAAATTGATAGTTCTAATATGGCGGATATTTATTACACTCCACAACAACTGCAACAAGGGGATATGTTTAGCCAAGTGGAACATATCAAAGCCGACCGTAGCGAAGAAGATTTATTATTCCAAGTGCTGTTAGATTGGGGCGTGGATTTAACCTTGCCGATTGATAAACAAGTGATTAATGGCAAAAATGTGTTTTTTGTGGATCAAAGTGTTTTAGTGGCGTGTTTTGATAAAGAAATTGATGAAGAATTAATTAAAGCAATTACCCAATATCAGCCATTAAGAGCGGTATTTCGTGATGACGGTTTTATCGACGATGCCACCAAAATTAACGCCGAGCAGTTGTTTAAACAACTTGCGCCACATAGCGAATTGAGAGTGATTTAACAAGCGGTGGAATTTTCCAATGAAATTACAATTTAAAACGCAACAATACCAAACCAATGCCGTCAATGCGGTTGTGGATGTCTTTGCTGGGCAGCCCTATCGTTCCCTAAGAGAATACCGAATGGATATGGGGAATAGTAGCCAAATTAGAATGGGCTATTACGACGGTTTCCGTAATGCTGAAATTATTGATACGGTAAAAGAAGAGCTACTTAAAAATATCCAGAAAGTTCAGGCAAACCAAAATTTACCACTTTCCGATAAAGTGAATACCGAAACGAAAACCATCAATTTAGATATTGAAATGGAAACGGGGACGGGGAAAACTTATTGCTACATCAAAACCATTTTTGAGCTAAATCGCCAATATGGCTGGAGCAAATTTGTGATTGTTGTGCCAAGTGTGGCAATTCGTGAAGGTGTTAAAAAATCTTTTGAAATTACCGCCGAGCATTTTCAGCAAGAATATGGCAAAAAAGCCCGCTCTTTTATCTACAACTCAAGTCAGTTGCACGAGATTGAAAGTTTTTCTTCCAATACAAACATCAATGTGATGATCATCAATATTCAAGCGTTCAATGCTACTGGCAAAGAGAACCGCCGTATTTATGAGGAATTAGATGATTTTCAATCTCGTAAGCCGATTGAGGTATTAAGTGCTAATCGCCCAATTTTGATTTTGGACGAACCGCAAAAAATGGAAGGGAAAAAAACCCTTGAAGCCTTGGCAAAATTTAATCCGTTGATGATTTTGCGTTATTCCGCTACCCATAAAACAGAGCATAACAAAATTCATCGTTTAGATGCGTTAGATGCTTACAACCAAAAACTGGTGAAAAGAATTGCGGTGCGAGGTATTACCATTAATGGCTTAACGGGAACACAGCCTTATCTCTATTTGCAACAAATTCATATTTCGCCAAATGCCGCCCCAACAGCGACAGTAGAGCTAGAATTTAAACTTGCAAGCGGTCAAATTAAGCGAAAAATTTGCAAAATTGGTAAAGGCGAACGTTTAGCGGAGAAAACCGATTTAAGCCAATATGAAGGCTTTACGGTGAGTGAAATTGATGCCAATGCTCTCAGTGTAGCCTTTACTAATGGCACAATCATTCATCAAGGCGAAGCCTTTGGCGATGTGACTGAAGAGCAAATGCGTCGTATTCAAATTCGAGAAACGATTCAAGCGCACTTTGAAAAAGAACGCCAGCTTTTCAGACAGGGCATTAAAGTGCTTTCGTTGTTCTTTATTGATGAAGTGGCGAAATATCGTGATTATTCACAAGAAGATAGCAAAGGCGAATATGCCCGTATTTTTGAGGAAGAATATCAACGTATTTTGGCGGACACCTTAACGGAATTTCATTTTGATCCAAATTACCTTGAGTATTTGCAAGGGATTTCTGCGGAGAAAACCCACAACGGCTATTTTTCCATTGATAAAAAATCAAAACAGTTAGTTAATCCAAACATTAAAGGTCGTGGCGAAGAAGCGGGCTTGTCTGATGATGTGGACGCTTACGATTTAATTTTGAAAGACAAAGAACGATTACTTTCTTTTGAAGAACCAACACGTTTTATTTTCTCTCACTCAGCGTTGCGTGAAGGTTGGGATAATCCGAATGTGTTTGTACTTTGTATGCTCAAACATAGCGACAATACCATTTCTCGCCGTCAGGAAGTGGGACGTGGCTTGCGTTTAGCCGTAAATAAAGCGGGCGAGCGACAAGATAATCCAGCCACTGTTCACGATATTAATGTGCTTACCGTTATCGCTAACGAAAGCTATGCGGATTTCGTGGATGGCTTGCAGAAAGAGATTAGTAGTGGCTTATCTCGCACCACGAAATTGGATAAAGACTTTTTTGCTAAGAAAGTGCTAAAAACAGAAGAAGGCAATGTTGCTATTAGTGAAGAAATGGCGGTTTCTCTTTATCGTTGGTTATTGAAAAATGATTATGTGGACGATAACGATCAACCAACAGCAAAATTGCAAGATGCGATTAAAACAAAAACAGTTGAAAATTTCCCTACGGCATTGACCGCATATCAAGATGCTTTTATTGAGCTATTACAAAGCTCAACAGGAACAGCGGATGGCTACCCTATTGATAATGGTCGTCCACAAGCAAATAAAAGAAATAGCAATTTTGACCGCACTGAATTTAAAAATCTTTGGGAAAAAATCAATCGTAAAGCGGTGTACCAAGTGGATTTTGATAGCGATGAATTAGTTAGACATTGCGTTGATGCACTGAATCGTCACTTAAATATCACAGAATTGAGTTATAGCGTGCGTGAAGGTATTCAGAAACAGCAAATATCTGAACGAGATTTAACAGATAAATCCTCCTTTAAAGTGGAAGAAACAACGAATAGCACTTATAACGCCGATTTACATATCGCCACTAAATACGATTTAGTTGGGCAGATTACAGCGAAAGTTAAATTGACTCGCCGAACGGTTGCAACGATTTTGAGCAAGATTGAACCAGCGATTTTTGCTAAATTTGCCAAAAATCCAGAGCAATTTATTAGCGAAGCATCACGTTTAATTAACGAGCAGAAAGCACAAACCGTAGTTGAGAAACTGAGCTATAACTTGTTAGAAGAGCGTTTTGACAGCAGCATTTTTACCACTGAACAGCCAATTAATGATTTTTCTAAAGTCGTTAAAGATGTGAAAAAACATATTTATGATTATGTGAAAGTGGATTCCGATATTGAGCGTAAATTCGTTGAAGAGCTGGATACGGATAAAGATGTGACGGTTTATACCAAATTACCGGGCGGATTTTTTATTCCAACACCTGTGGGCGACTATAACCCAGACTGGGCAATTTCCTTCAAGGAAGGTTCGGTAAAACATATTTATTTTGTGGCAGAAACCAAAGGCTCACTTTCTTCATTAAATTTAAAAGGCGCTGAATTAAGTAAAATTGAATGTGCTAGAAGATTTTTCCAAGAATTGAGCAATGCTCAACTTAAATATGATGTGGTAACGGATTATCGGAAATTGATAGAGTTAGTAAGGTAGTTTAGAATCTTTATTTTTCTTAATGAAACAGGCTACTCTTTGCAAAAACGCGAGGAGTAGCTTTTTTGATGGAAAAAATCAAGGTTTTACACAGACTTATATTTGTCAAGTTTGAAACAATAAAAAAATAAAAATTTTTTCTTAAAAATCGCTAGACTTAATGTAACATATTGAAATATAAGAAAATGTTATTTTACAATCAATTTTGCGGACGTTGGTAGAAACCCTAGTTTTTATAAGGCTTGAGCGAGATAAATCCTGAATAACTCACAGAGTTATCCACAGGATTTGTGGATAGTAATGAAGATGAAAAAAATTTAATTTATTAAAAAAAATCTTATTGACAAGCATATAGCAGATCATTATTATACGCGCCACTCCTTGTGATACAGAATTATTCCTCCTTAGTTCAGTCGGTAGAACGGCGGACTGTTAATCCGTATGTCGCTGGTTCAAGTCCAGCAGGAGGAGCCATTTTTCTTTTGGTAGGTTTTTATTTGTCTCCTTTTATAAAAACTCAATTTTCCAAAAGGTTTTAAGCCCACATATAGATCTCCTCCTTGGTGGGCTTTTATTTTTTCTCTCCTATTCAAAATCCTAAAAAATTATTTTATACTCCGCACCTTTATATTTCATTTCCACACTTTATTTAGGTTTTATCATGTTATTTCCTGTATTAGCTATTATTTCTGGTTTAGCTATTTTAGTTTGGAGTGCGGATCGTTTTATCGATGGCGCTGCCTCTCTTGCCCGTTCTCTTGGTATGTCCGCTTTATTGATTGGTATCATCATTATTGGCTTTGGTACCTCAGCGCCAGAAATGATTGTGTCTGCTTTCTCAGCTCTAAATGGCAATCCTGGTATTGCGCTAGGGAATGCCTACGGTTCCAATATTAGCAATATCGCTCTCATTTTAGGTATTACTGCATTGGTAAAACCCGTAATAGTGAATTCGCAAGTATTAAAGAAAGAATTGCCAATTTTAACCTTTGTAACCCTGATTTCTGCATACTTAATCTATGATGCTGAAATATCACATTTAGATGCCATTATTTTGCTCGTTATTTTTGCGATTTATATGGCTTGGAGTATTTGGCAAAGTAGATCATCTTCGCAAGATAGCCTTGCTGCTGAAGATATAACAGCAGAGTTAGCAGAGCAAAGCCCTATGTCTGTCAAATTGGCTTTATTTTGGATGATATTAGGGTTGATTTTATTGATGGGCAGTTCTCAATTATTGGTTTGGGGTGCCGTCGAAATTGCGACTCAATTAGGGGTTAGCGACTTAATTATTGGCTTAACGATAGTTGCTGTTGGTACATCATTACCAGAATTAGCAGCATCAATTATGGCCGCGCGCAAAGGCGAAGTGGATCTCGCGGTAGGTAATATTATTGGTTCTAACTTATTTAATACCTTAACTGTCGTTGGTATCGCTGGCGCAATCTCACCAATTCAAGTCAGCAATGAGATCTTCACTCGAGATATGCTAGTGATGGGCGCATTAACCCTATCTTTATTCGTTTTGGGTTATGGCTTCCGTCAAAAAATTGGCTCAATTAATCGCTTTGAAGGTGCATTGTTGTTAACGAGTTATATTGCTTATACTTATTTCTTAATTAGTACCGCACTTTAACTACGATTTAGTTAGGAACAAAAGTAGGGGCGAAATATTTTTCGCCCCTATAAAATCCATAAAATTCTTGTTGCTATCCCCCTGCTGTCGCCCGTGTCCTCACGGGTGACCAAAATTGCCTCAAATTACCACCGCACTTTTGGTAAAAAAACAAAAGCACCAGTGGTGACACTGGAGCTATCGGAAATGACACTGGCGCTAACGTTATATAAGGAAAGAAATTAACTTCCCCCAATTAACAACGCTCCACCTCGTACTGGTAACGTCGTACCATATATCAAGGTCAATGCAAAAAATAGCATAATAGCACCAGCGAACATGCGAACAAAAATTGCCCAATGATCTTTGTTTCTCGCAAAATAAAAATTGCCCAATTGCACCGCACTTTTTCTTGCATATAACACAATTAAGGCAAATCCCGATAACATTAACCCTGTTCCTAAGGACATTGCCAAGGTTGCTAACATCCCCCAGAAGTATAGATCCAACATATAAGCTAAAAACAATACAAATATAGCGCCAGAACAAGGACGCATGCCAATGGTTAAAATAATCAGAAATTGTGATTTTAGGCTTTGAGCCTGTTGTAATTGTTGTTGATTAGGCAAATGTTGATGCCCACAAGAACAATGCTCAGTATGTACATGAATTTCTCTCTGATTTAACACCGCACTTTGTATGCCAATTTTGTTGAATTGCATGGAAATAGGGTTTAGCCGTTTGATTTTCGGTTGCTGAACACTTTTTTTACGGACACTTTTTAGACCTTGCAAAATCCATTGCAAGCCTAAAATAGCCAGTAATAAATAAGCGCCTCGCTCTAACCAAAGTTGGCTTAATTTGAAATAACTTGATGATAAATTTAAGATTGCCACAAGAATTGATGTCAGAGAAATAGCCACAATTCCTTGCATTAAAGAAGACAAAAAGGTCAACTTCATACTCGCTTTTAACTGAGATTGATGCGTAGCTAAATAACTTCCAATCACAAACTTACCGTGCCCAGGACCTAAAGCGTGAAAAATACCATAAATAAAACTCATCACAATTAATCCAACACCTGAGTGAATTGGCGCTTGTTTTATTTGGTGCAAATAGCCTGAAATTAATTGGTTAAACTCTCTTTGCCAAATGAGCACTTGTGAAAATAAATAAGGAAATAAATAAATGCTGCTGAAAGATAAAAATAAAAACAGCAATATGAGTTTATAGTTGGTTTTTATTGACATTGAATTACCACTTTTTGTGCAAAAATAACGCCGAGTGAACTATCTTCACCACGCTGATTACGATCTAAAGAGGCGGCGTATTCCTGTAATTTTTGATCCACTTGGGGTTCGACAATATTTCCTTTGCAATGTTGCGGAAGTTTTGAAAAATCTACCGCACTTTCCTCTTTATTGTCTTTATCGTAATACATAGAAACATAATAAGTGGGATCATAAGTGGATAACTCAAATTTGTTATTAGATAAATTCTGTGGTTTAGTTAGAAAAAAATCAAAATAATACAAAACTTGAGCACCATTAGACTTTAGTCCATAGTTTTTTGGTTGCGCAGAATATTTTATCTTGTCGCCTTTCTTATCAAAGAAATAGCTAAAGTAATGCTCATTGACAACATTTTGGATCATATCATCAATGAATTTCTGCAATTCTTTTTCATTATCTTTCACAAAAGCCAGATCATATAAAACAGCTGCAGAGCTCGCCTCATCTAGAATCCATTGCATTGAAAAACCTGTTAATTTTTGCTCTTCAATTATTGGTTTTGTGCGCATTTCAATAAACGCATGGGGATGAGCTAAGCTATATATAGGTAGAAGGCTGAAGATAATACTAAGTAGGCGAATCAATTTTTGCATAGATTTCCAGAGATGAGATTACATTAGCGATATGCTATCACAATATATTCCTTATGTTCAGTTCTTCTGGAAAAATCATATGCTCTATTTGAATACAACATTAAGACAAAAAGACATAAAAATATGATTTATATCAATAAAATACTAAATGCCGGTTGGTTTGAAGGCTAAAATTATGTAGTATAACCGCCGTCAAGTGATAGCTTGATATTCATAAAGTTCCTAATAAATAAAATAATCATAAAATAAATAGCTAAACTACTTTCCTACCTCCCTTTTGGGAGGTTTTTTTGCTTAAAAATCAATAAAATAGAATAATTTTTTATTTATGATTTTATATCTGTGGCGATTTTGTGGCGATTTGATTTTTGATTTCATAAACCTGAAAGGAATAAGTGAAATATATTTCACTCATTAGAGCCACGTAAAATCATTTATTTCTTATATATTTCAGTTAGTTATTAAATTTTTTCTTTAATTTTAGATCTTCTTTAAGTGAAAAAAACTGAAATTAACTGAAATCTTTTCAGTTAAGATCTAATTGTCTTTATTTTAAGATCTCTTTTACTTACTGACTTCTAATAAGTTTCCCCTCTGAAAATTAACTGAAAAAATGGGAATTTTTAACGAAAATTTCGAAGGGTAGGAAGTGGATTTTACGTGCCTTCGCCGTTGCCGTGAAAATTTTCCGTGAGTTCCTACGCATTGCACCGCGCGTAGCTAACTCTTTATTATTAAAAGAAATCTCGCGCGCAAAAGAAAAACCACGTCAATGCGTGGCTTTTGGTGCTTATAATCGTTCTTTATTCAATTATCGGGCTTAACTTAGCTTTTTCTGCTTTTGCTCTGCTGTTCTGTTGTGAGAATTGCCCGCCCTGGTCTGGCGGGGGTGATCCGTTGTGTGTGTGACTGCTTGCAGTGTCTGCAATATCAGCAACAATCTGTATCAGTTCTTCCAGTATTTTAAAAATATTTTGCCCGCCTGTTCCCATGTAGCTAAGTGGCGCGACTAGTTTGTTTTTAGTATCTGATACTCGCAACGCAATGCCCGCGATCCGCTCTTGCAACGTTCCGCCAACACCCGCGCTTTTATTGCTTGCTATTGTTTCGTCATAGTTTCCCACAACGCTCACGCTTTTATTGCCGCCGATCATCTCGTCCGCGTCTGCATCGATTGTCTTTTCTGATGTACCTATCGATTTAGTTTCTTGATCGCACTCAATAACCCGCGTGAATGATTTATCTTTGATTTGTTGATCAGTTTCCCGCGTTTTATTGCCCGCCGCGTCCGTTCTTTCGTAAACTTCAGGGCGCTGTTGTTTTAACTGTTCGCCAGGTTCAACACTTGGAATCGTCTTATCTTGTGCTAACATTGTTCGCACGAATGGCTTATCAGAACGCCCGTAAGCAAAGCCCACTTCTACCACCGTGCCAACTTCGGGAAAAGCAAAATCGCCGCCCTGTGAGCCTGTACTCGTCACCGGCAACGGCACCGCGGGATAGACCGGCACGGTCTGATCAACTTCGCCGTGTTCGTCCAACAATTGTAATTCTACTGCGTATTTTGGACGGAATGGATCAGAAATATCACCCGCACCCGACGGATCAGCCACGCCTACAACTTTCGCATAGCGCGGCAAATGATAACCGCCCGCAAGCTCTGGGAATGTTTTTTCAATTTGCCGACGCTCTGGGCTTTTCTGTACTGGCTTGCCTTCTTTGTCTAAATTTTCCCAGGACAACACATAATCATCGCCTTTTAACTGCACCGTTTTTATTTTGTTACCGTTAATCAGTGCACCCGGTCGAATAGCAGCCGCGATAGGAATCGTCATATCATTACTTCCGCTTGATAAAGTCACGCTTTCATCTATGCGCACATCACGCCCAAACCAGCGCGAATCATCGTGCGAACCGACGAAAAGTGAACCGTCCGCCGCTTGTTGCCACATATAATTCTGAATCTGATATTGTCGCCCGATATTGTTTAAAAGCTGATAACCGCTGCCAGTATGAGTGAAAAGCGGTATCGGCGTGTCTGCATAACTCGCCGCCGGCACTTTAACATTGATCCCCGTCGCGCTTGTAATCCACGCGCAAAGGTCCCTTAACGTGATATGACGATGCGAACAATTAAGCGGTCTTTCAAAAATCGCCACTTTCTCGCGCACAAATAACTTTTTATAGCCATTTTCGGCTAATTGCTCACGCTCGACGAATCCATCAAACCATTTATAAAAATTGTCATACTCGCCGACGAAAATCACCGCACTTTTACCTTCACAAGGCTTATCCGTGCGAACTGTCACGAACCCGCGCCCCGTGTTGTTTAACTCTAAAATAAGATCCTCTTGCGCAAGCTCTAATTCTTCGCCGTCGATCTCTACTGTTTTAATAACTTTCATTATCCCCCCAACGCGTCATCAATCCATTTCCAAATTGATTTATCTTCCGCCTGCGGTTTTTCTTCAGCTTTCGGCGCACTTGTTGTCGGTTTCGACGGTTCAGCCACTGGCGCGCTTTCTGCTTGCGTCTTCGCTTTCGGTTTCGGCTTGCGCTGTTCTTTTTTCTCTGCAATTGAATTCACTTCGCGCAAGGTAAAGGATACTTGCCACGCCAAGCGCCCGCCCATTTCTGTTGCGCTTACTTGTCCAGTGAATTGCACTTCTCGCATATTGATTGCCTCTGCGATCAAGCACGAAACGCGATACTTCACTTGCTCGCCTTTCTCATTCTCTGCCTCTGCTAAATTAAACAGGCTAGTGAGCCATTCTTTGCGATCATAAGGAATCACGCCGCTCACGTTTAATTCTTTCGCTTTTACGCCCTTATCTGTTTTTTTCGTGCTAGATTTCTGCCCACTCATATCTTTATCATCGCGTTTTACGCTCGCGTTTATATTAATATCGTGTAAATAAATCGGCTTACCGTCTAACGCTAACTGCACGCTAGGATTGCGCTTAATCGTTGCCATTTAACATTCCCTTAATTGTTGAAAGATCCGCACCGATAAACATCACGCAAGCTGTGAATACATTGCTTGCCGGCGGGATATTTAATTTTATTTGCGCGTCTGCTGATTCTAAAAAATCCGATGCAATAAACGCATCAACTAAAACGCTTGTTTCTAACATTTCCGCCACGCGTCGCGCGTTCTGTTGTTCTTTTTCACGTTTTGCCGCTAAAAGTGCGGTTAATTTTGCTTGTGGATCGCCCGCACTTGCCGCTTTCGCTGCGCTCATTGCATTGCGTAAAATTGACTGCATTTCACGATTTGCTCCTGGCGTAATATCTGCCGATTTCGCGAACGCGGGGCTTTGAATTGTCGGCGTCTTAATCATCTTCGTTTCTTGCAAGTCTTTACTTGCTTTCGCATAATCTAACGCTTGCTTAAAAGCCGGTTCTGGCATTAAAACGCTCACTTTCTCAAGTCTATTAATAAAATCTTGAATATCATTGCTTGTTATCATCACCGCGATCACATCTTGACGCCCGCGCGGGCGGTTTGGATCAGCATAATCAACCAATTTCACCGAAAGCGCCTTCACTGCGTTTTCTGGCGATAAATATCGGTTTGATTTCTCTTTTATGCCGTGCGTCCAGTTATGCACCCCAATTTTCACACCTTGCGCCGATAACGAAAAAGGGGAAATAATCCCCCTTTGTGCTTGCTCAAGTGTGTTTTTCGCTTGTGGGGATAATTTTAATTCCTGCTTTTTCCACATAAAACACCCTTATTTTTTAGTCAATCGCTTGAAATACGCTTGGATATTGCTTGCGATTTACTTCGCTTTCATAAGCGGTTTTGCAATGATTTTTATCAAAAAACAAACCATTGACAAAATGAAACCAAAATCGCCAGCGTTTTTTAGGCTGTTTGGCTAAAACTGCGCCACGGTAGCAACGGCTTGAAAAAGTTTCATCTGCGGCACCGCCAGCGACTGCATTTAAAAATTGGTCAAGTCCCACAAAAACATGGTAAAAATAATTTTTTAATTTCTCCATTATTTACCCTCCTCATAAATTTCCGCCCAACCGCTTGAATAATCATATTCCAGCGGATTTTCTACGCTCATCATCGCCATTCTGTGCTTTTCTGCGTTGATATGGTCGGCATTTTCCGTCACGACCATCTGCAAAAAGATTTCATCAAGCAAAGTGCGGTTCATTTTAATGAAAGAATTATCCGCACATTTCCAGTCGATTTCTTTTAATTTATCGATAACTTTATCTAAACCAAGGTATTTTGTTTTCTCTTCCTCGCCTGTCTGAAACCATTTTCCGACCCGTGCGATATAAACCCCGCCTAAGCCATTTTCATAGCGTTTTTGTTTTATTAGTTCCCAAACTTGCGCCTGTTGGTCGGTTTTAATTTGATTTTGCTTTGCATCATCTAAAATCCATTTGCTACCGTCCCAAATATGCAATTCTGAAGGCTGTTTATCGACTAAAATATACTGAGATTGATACTTTATAAGCTGTTTGTTATTAAGCTCATTTTCGTTTTCAAGCTCAATTGCAACAAAATTATCTAAGTTTTCTGGCATTGGGAAAATTTGATACTGATTTAGGTCTGCTTTTAAAAAATAAACGTACATATACCCCCCTTAAATTGCACTAATTTGTTTTAAGTACATACCACCAGATTCCCTTAGTCTAAGTGATGTATCGTCAAGGCATTCGAGTTCAATCGTACACCAACTTGACCCATTATATACCCCTGTACTAATCCCTTTATACTTTCCGCTAGGTCCCGTATTAATAAGATTCTCATCCACAAATACAGATGCTACACATACCCTTTGCGTGTCAGTAAGGGTATGTAAGGATGACACCTGTAAAAATAAGATAAGATGTTTATTAAGCATAGATTCCGATAGTGTAATTCTGCTTTCTATTCCAGCTGTTAAATTCCCTCGCCAAATCACTTTTGCTTTACTGTTTTTTTTCAACCCCTCAAGCTGTTGAAGTTTTGCATCATGCTGTTGGAGTTTTGTATCATGCTGTTGGAGTTTTGTATCATACTGTTGGAATTGTGTATCATGTCGCTCGGTGCTTGCTCTTATGTCTTGGATATCTTGTGCCAAATGAGCGGCATTCATTTGACCTTCGTTTTCAACACTGCCGAATGCCTTAATCCAAAAACGCACATCATCAAAACTATTTTTTGCCTTGATGCAAAGCTTAAACGCAATAGCTTTGGGGCGAGTTTCAGCGCCACCTGTAGCATATTTTGAGGTATTAGTCGGCTTTATCCAACCATTGTCATCTAACGTCCCATCACCCCATGAATCTACCGTTGATCTATCTGTTTGTGGCTCAAATTCAAACCCCTCTCCATACAGTGCAGTGTTTTCATCATGTCTGCCATAATAGGAAATGAGTTTATGCGTATGCGCTTTAATCTCATCATTTTGCTTCTGCCCAACCGCTAAACTGCCATGCGCACTGCGAATAAATCTATCCTCAGCCAACGGGACATTATTGATTGAACCATATTTCGCCACTAAATGCTGATAAAGCTCTGGATAATTTTGTTGTGTGACCGTGGTGCGAATGCTATCAAAGTCAATCCAACCATCAGGGATATTATCCGTTGGAAAATACGCCAACATTCCCACATCTGACCGCTTGATATTAGACACTTTGTTTTTATTGCCTAAAGCCCGATATAAATCGGGATAGGTTTGTGGATTAAATGTTAAATCCTCTACTAACAAAAATCCTTGTGGATTAGTTACCTCTTTAGGGAATGCTACAATAGCCCCAATAGGTATGCCATCACCGCCTGTATCTTTCCAAGAGGTCCAACTTGAGCCATTAAAAAAGCGGGTTTTGATTTTTGTGTCATTGGCTTTACGTGCGATTTGTCGCACGGCATTAGCCTGTCCACCGCTTACCACTTCAATATGCCAAGCATTGCTATCTGGCAAATTTTGACCGTTAGCAAAATAATAGTTGCCGTCCGTTTTATAGTCATTGGCATTACCTGTACTTTGTTCGATTTTAAAATTAGCAATGCCGTAGCCAGCTAATGTATCTGCTGGGGATTGTTTGCTTTCAGCGAGTTCTTTAACCTCTTTGACCACCTTCGTTGTTGCTGCCATTTCTTCGCTGTCGCTGTCGGTGCCTGAATACAACTGCACAAGCCCTTTTTCGATTAGGCTTGCAAGTGGCAATTTGTGGGTGTGTCCTGTTTTGTCGCGCATGCTTTCTGTTGTATCGTCTAAGTCTTTCGGTGTAATACCGAACCACTGCGATAATAAACGGCGATCTGTTACCGCCCCCGCGCTGTCAATATCTGCAATGATTTGCACGTAGTGCTGTCTATTTGCGGAGTCTAAATAGTCGCTTTTCGATTGTTTTAAAAACTTGATTTCTGTTTCGTATGCGCCTGTTACTGTGCAATGGTGAACAACGTCTAAATAAATTGAGCAAGGTAGCGATGCAGCCTGAATTGTCTGCGCTTGTTTAATCTCTGCGCGCACGCCCTCAACGTACGCATGCCCCGCATCAATTGTGTAGTGAGTCCCCGCACCACGTTTCACTAAAAACGCGTCATCGAAAAACACCGCGCGACCGTAAAGATCGCGATTTGTTAAACGGATTTTTTCATCAATCCCGTGCAAGCGCACTGTAAAATCGATTTGCCAAGTATCAGCACTTACATTAATTTGCGTGAGTTTTTTGGCGCCAGCAAACTCTAATAAAACGTTGCGCGTTAAGCTGTTGCCTTGAACGTTGTTTTTGTTGCGCGTTTTCTTGATTGTGTCTGCTTGCACCGCCACGGCTAACTTATTTGTGCGCTTGTTAATCAGCCCGATCCAGTTAAAATCAAAGTCGCCGATCTCCGTCCCAAGCGTTACAGAATACACCACCGCATTTTCATTAATCACGCCCGCTTTACTCACCTCTTGACGATGTTTAATAAGGTTTTCGCTCGGTATTGTTAAATACTGTGCTAGATTGTCTGCGGTCAAATTCGGAATCATTGCAAAAATAAACTCGTCGTATTGAATCACGCCGCCGTTTATTGTTTTTTCTGCGATCTCGCGCTCAAAATCTTGTGTGACTAAAGTCGCCATTTTTTCACCTTTTTATTAATTTATTTTTATGTAGTGACATTCATAATCGTGATCAAACTCGCCGTGCTGTATTGTGACTTCTGTTTTTGAAATCACTTCAAAGGTATAGCGGCGGCAAGTGCGCCCGTATTTTCGAATAATTAAATTTAAAAGCTCGTGATTTTTCGCCAGTTGTGAATCACTTAAATGAATTTTGATAACGTCCCAGTTTTCAACGTCGAATCGCTCCGTTATTTCCACATAACCAATTCCCAAGCGTTCAAAAATACGAATAAATCCGGCTTTGCTGCCGGCGTCTTTTGCGTTTAAAAACGCATATTTCACACGCTTTCTAAATAGCTCGATCGGCTCACCGTCGAACCGCTCAACGTCGCGCTGATACGCGATTAAATTAAGTATTTTCTCGCCACACGTTTCTTCATCTAAAATATTAAAAGGAAATTTCACCGCGCTTAACACATACGCCCACCACTTTTCAAAAAGTAGCGCGATTTTGTTTAATTCGCCTTTATCCATCCAAAACGGTAATTTTATTTTTATCATTTTGTCACCGTCACTGTTAAAGACTGAATGCGCGGGATCGTTAGCTCGCTTTTAATATCTTGCTGACCCCAAACAAGTGAATCAATTTCACTGTGTTTTGCGTGAATTTCTTCCCCCAATTTCGACCAACTGAAACGCGAAAATGGGTAAGTTTTCGTGACTTGATAATTGCGATTTTCACGAAAGGCACAACGGACCATATTTTCAACATCTTGCTTTATTTCGCCTTTTCTCACTTCGCCGATCGCAATGCGCGGATCAAAATAAATCGTGCATGTGATATTGTGTTGTGTTTCCGGCATGGCATAACAGATCAGGTCGTCGCCGTGTCCGTGATTGCCTTCTGTTTGTACATAATTATTCACAACGTCAATAAACGGCTGACTTGTCACGCCAGTATCCAACAACAAATATGCGTTCGCTGTACCTGGACCACGCGGCGCATCATGCTTAAAATAAATACGGTCAACTGATAAGCCCGCCACTTTTGCAATCATTCCACGATAGACGCTATCAATATGATGCTGTCCCACGCTTGCGAACTGCGTGCGATAACGTTCGCGCAATTCGTCGTTCGTTTCTCTGTCCGCACCCGGCTTTGTTAGCCAATCGTCTAAGTTTTCCACTTTCACAACACCAGGGATATTTTCCGCTAAAATACGATAGTAGCCCGTCGCCAAGTTGTAAGCCGTCCCCGCGTGCTCTGCCACAACTGGCACAGGCGCGGTTAACGTCCCGCTCGGGATAATCGTGTTTTCAGTCACAATCAATTTAAAAATCACGTCGTTAATACGCTCCGTTTGCACGACTGTTCCCGCTTTGATTGTTAAGTCTGTCAAGTCGCTTTCTTTTGTGAAATGCACCACGCCTTGCGCCTTTGTTGCGTCTTTAAAATCAAGCCCCACTTGCCATGCTTGGAGCTGGAGCCACTTATCGCGGGCGGTTTTAACAAATAAATTCGGCAAAATCTCAATAATTAAATGATCTGTAAGCCACTGCACTGGCTTGACCGCAATCGCGGTAATTAAGCGCCAAAATGGCGACATTCTCGACGTATTTGTGATTAAACCCGCCTCGTTCGTAATTCTCTCAAACTCTTGGCGGATCTGCGTTTCTTCCGTCGGCAAGCCGTTTTCTTCTAACATTTGCTTAAAATCACTCATTTAATACGATCCCCAAATTCTCAATTTTTCCAAATTCATAAGTTTCAGCCGTCAACCGTAAACGCCCTTGATCTTCTTCCTCTATAAAAATCGTTCCTGGCACTAGCCGTCGGTCTTCTTCAACAATTAAAATCATCTGCAAAATAATATCGCGGCGCAAAATTCGGCTGCGTTCTGCGATTAAAAGCGTCGCAAGCCCGCTTTCAATTAGCGCGTGTTTAATATCTTGCGCGATAGAAATGCGGTTATCGCAAATAACGGGCTGATTACCGCTATCTAGCGTTAAATCTTCACCTGTGATTAATAAATCAAAATACAGTTTTTTAGTCATTTATCACCCCGCGTTTAACTGCTCACGGTCGCGCATCCACTGCTCGAACTTTCTCGGGTCGTCTGCTTTCACAACGACACCGCCGTGAATATTGACTGAACGATTAATATTTTGATTTGTTGTTAATTTACTGCTTACCGAACCGCCCGCGATCTGCGTGCGTTGCGGTTGTGTGCTTGAACCTAGCGCGAATACTTGCCCGCCTTGCTGTTGTGGGCTACCCGCAGCGTTAATTGTTTGCCCCGCGATTTGCGTCGCAAGTGTGGCTGTTTGTGAAAAATCGGCTAATTGTGTCGGTTTTTCGCTCACTGTTGGGATCAGTGGAATTTCTAAGCCTAACTTGCTGCCAAGCTTGTTTGCTTTGGTGATCACCCAGTTCAATGTATCGATAAACATATTTTTAAGACCATTGAATATTTCGCTAAAAATATTCGTTATTCCGCTTGTTAACGCTTTAAAAATCTGTTCCGGGTCGCTTTCTTGCCAACCTTTGATCACACCGTCCCACATCTCAATAATAAAATCCGCCACGTTTGCGAACATATCCGCCATTTTTGTGATATTCGTCACGATTAATTCAATGACTTCAACAACTAATTCAAGCGACCGCCCAACAAAAACCCCGACTTTTTCCCCTGCAGTTGTGAACATATCGACCGAATCTGTCGCACCGCCGAACAAGCTGAATAATTGGGAAATTGTTCCCCATAATCTCTTCAAACTGTCCCACAATTTACCGAACGCCCGCGAAATTGGCTCAAATGATAATCCGACGGATTTAAATCCCTTTATAAAGCCATCAATATATGCCATGAGCTGCTTTCTAAACGTATAAATCACAGTGCCAATACCAACAATTAACGCCATTACCGCCCCAATAGGACTAAATAGAACACTAAAAGCGACACCAATCGCAGAGATAACCCCACTCATTAGTGTTAACCCCGCAGTTAATCCGGTAAATCCAATTAAAGCGCCCACAACATAACCAATCCAGCGCGCGATATTCTTATAAGTCGAAAGCCATTTCACAAATGCCGTTCCCATATCTGCTATTTTGCTTGCGATAGGCTCAATTACGCGCAATACTTCTGCACCAATAGCTGACTTGATATTATTTAAGGTTTGTGAAAATCTAGCCCAGGGATCAGTCATCGCTTGCGCCATTTTTTCCAAGTCGTCCATTCCTTTAACATTTGATAATTCTTGAATAGACCCTTTTAGATTATTGACCTTCGGTAAAAGCAATTTAATCAATGCTACCGCCTCGTCACTACCGAATGCTTTTTTTAGCGCATCAGATTCTGCAAGCTCTAGCGTGTCGCCGAATTTCCCTTTGATTTTGTTCAATATGCTGACCATATCTAGCATATTGCCGTTTGAATCTGTGAATTGTAGATTTAACGCTTTCTGCGCGTTACCAACGCCCGCCAAAAACGCTTTATATTTTGTTCCCGCCTCGCTGCCGCTCATTGTTGCTTGTAATGAACCCAGTACCGCGAATTGCTCCGCAACGTCAATGTGCGCGGATTTCGCCGCCGCACCTACCGCGGTAAAAGCTGAACTCATACCATCGCCCGAGGTTTTAAACATTTTCACCGCAAGCGCCGTTTTCCCCGCAATTTCTTGCACCCAGTTGGCGTTACCCAGTGCTTTTGCGTCTTCTTCAAAAATGCCGTACATCGTCCCCATATAGTTTGTAATTGTTGCTGCGCTGGCTTTTGTGCCTTTCGCTAATAAGTTCGATGCTTTTGTGAATTCGGCTAATTCATCGCCTTGAAGACCCGCGATCGCGGACTGTATATCATAAGAAGAGCGGACGAAATCCGTCGCGGATTCGCCGTATTGTGACGAAAACTCCAACGCCGTGTCTGTGAGTTTTCTAAGTGATTCTTCCGCAACTGATAATGACCGCACTTCACCAATCGCGCGGTTCATCTCAATTGCGGGGGCAATTGCGGCTTGTAATGCAACACCCGCCGCGACAATACCACCGACGCCCGCGCCGATCTTTATCATCGCGTCTTTGCCGCGGTCGCCTATATCATCAATTGATTTCATTACACCTTTAAGGGGTGCACTCACTTGATCGACAAGGCTAATTACATACTCCAAGCCCTTAACTGCCATTTTTGAACTTTCCTAAAAACATTTCGCGATACCGCTTGCGACTGCGTTCGCCATATTCTCAAAATATTGCTTGTTCAGCCAAAGCGCCCGCGCTAAATTTTGTTCGTTGTTGTCTTCGTGCGGTAAGTAGTGCATACGTAACGCAACGGCTTGTGAAAATCCGTTGCGCTCAATTGCACTAACCCGCGCATTTAGTTTTTTACAGTTACCTCAATTTTAGGCACTAAAACTTTATTGACCGCGCCCGCGACTTGAATCGCCAAGCCCGCCACATTGATCACTTGTAAAAAGTCATCTTTCTGAGAAGGTTCAATAATTGCGAGTAAATAATCTTTGATTGGCGTCACTTTATTGCCAGAATCAATTTCATTAATCATTGTGTCGTATGCTGCATTGTCGCGATTGAATTTAAAATCAACGCCCGCCACGTTTACGATCACGCTATCTTTCACGCCCGCGTTTAACTTTTCTAAAAGTGTCTGTGCTTGTGTTTTTTCCATTTTGATTTACCTTTTTGTTTCTGTTTTTTGATTAAAATTGTCGATACATTCATGTGTGTTTTCGTATGCGATAACGCACATTTCTATGCGATTGAGCGCGCTTTCTAACGCGTGCGCTAAATCGCCGTTTGTCTTAATCTGCACGCTTTCCGCGCGGCATTCCGTTGTTTTCGGGCAAATGACTTTGACCGACGTCGCTTTGTCGCTCGTTGAACAAGCGACGCACATCATCAGGCACATTGCCAGCGCTCCAACTTTTAACATCTTCACTTGTTAGCACCTCATTTAATGCTTTTGCGCGCTGTTCTGCTTGCGCTGTTGCGTTCGTTAGTTTATGCGTTAAAACTTTGAGATTTTTTTCATAGTTTTTAATGCTTTTTTCTTGTTCTCTGTTCTTTTCCACTTGCGTTTTTAGTGTTTCCGCCGTTGTTTTGTATTCGCTTTTGTAATAGCTCGCACCAATAAAAAATACTGTACAAAAGAACAGTAAAGCAAAAATTAAATAATCTTTTAAATTCATTTTAAACAGAGTGCCTTTTCTGCTTGTCTGCGAATCGTCAACCCGCGCACTTTGCGACCGCCTGATCTGTCAAAATCGGTAATTCTTCCGCACATTTGCGTAAATTGTTTTGCCTGTGCGCGCTTGTGAATTGTTGTTTGTAATCGCTTGCCTAAGCGCTGGCTATAATACGTTTTTAAATTACCGCAACCGACATTTAGCCCTAACGACACCATGGCATCGAATTGTTTTTGTGTCATCAGCGCGCCGTTGAAATACTTATTCAAGCATTGTTCTACTGCTTTAATATCTTTCTTATAACGCGCCGCAATTTCTTCGTTTGTGTAGATTTTACCTACTTCGATTTTTTCACCGCCCGCCGCTGTACTGCCGATCCCAACGGTCAAAACATCATTGGGGCATTTATATGCTTTTAAGCTGCACCCTTCAAATTTAGCAATAAGCGCTAAACCTTCGGCACTTGTGCGAATCTCCGGAGCTGTGCTTTTCACGTTAGCAATAATCAGCGCGATTGCGCACGCGATGATTGCGCCTTTAGCTTTTCTCATTTCTGTATTTGTCTCGCATTAGTTCTAGCGCTTTCTCTGCGCGTTTATCTTCTTTTCGCTTGAAATACCAGTTTGTTAGCACCGTCAACAAACCGAACAAGATCCCAAAAATCGCCCAATATCGCCCCAACTTAACTGCGCAAAAAATCCCGCAACTACTGAGCCAAAATACGCATTGTGTTCTGTATTTTTAAACATTGCCGATCCCTTAAACTTTTAGCCAAACGACCGCACTTTATTATTATTGTTATCGGCGGTCGTTCGCTAAAAACTGCTGTTAGCCGATGAGATCGCGTGTATCATCTTGTGAGAGATAGGGCACGCCGTTAATGCGCACAAAATCTGGGCTTGTTACAAAATACTTGATTTTTTTCGTTGATTTTGCACCCCCCTTCGGATCGATATTTAACACATCAGTAATCAACATCTTGCACCCGAATGCTTCGACCTTGTCGCGCACATCGCCACGTTGCGCAAAGAAAGTGAAATCACTTTCAGGGATTGAGCGATAACTCCCCGCTACTGCGGCTGCGGCGGTTAATTTCTGAAAGTTTTTTGCATCCAGTTCGATTTCACCTTCAGCACTCACATCACCAGATACCCAACCATCAGGGATTCCGCGCGTCTGTGCTACTGCTGAATTATCCGTGATACTCAATGAAATAGACTCTGCGTGAACTGGAAAGCCCAACACAAAAAAATCAAAACTCATTCCGCTGATTCTTTCCATTTTTTAGTCTCCTAACGTTTCTAAATCTAAGAAAATATTCACTGTGATTTCTTTCGGGCAATCGTACGGACGCACTTTAATATAGATTGTGACTTTCGTTTTACTGTGCCAAACAATCGTCACTGCATCATCTTTAGGCGGCATACATTCGCCTGGGAATTCTTTGCCGTTTACCGTCGCCGATTTGCTCATATCGCGCATAGGTTTTGCGAAATAATTTTTATGAAATTCAGTACTGGACGCGGTCGAATTAAACGAACGATCCGCAATTTTCTGAATGGCTAACAGGCGAACGCGGCGCGCCACTTTATCCACTACGCGAACGTTTTCGATCACTTGATAATCGCCCCCCTCTACATCAAGCGTGCGACCGTCCGCCCAGTAATACCCGTCATAGTCTGGATACCACATCGGTACCGAATAGCGCGCTTGCTCAAGCGTTTTCAAGTGTGACAAGTCAAGTAAAGTGCCATCTTTATCTTTCGGTTTTTCTGCGCTGCCTAAGTCAATCAGCGCACCAGTTAAGACGCGCGCCGGACTGTCTGCCACTGTCACCGCGCGATTAGCTAAACGCCCCGCAATCACGCCCACTTCATTACCAAAAAGCAAGGGTACAAGCATTACATGATCCGCGACAACGGTTTGCTGCAACGTTGTCAACTTCTGCACATATTGCGCCCACGTCTCACCGTCACTACTATCCGGATTCGCGCCCGCAATAGCTTGAATAAAAAACGTTCTGCGCCCAAGTTTCGTTAATAATTCGATATATAATTCTTGTAACTTATTAATTGCGCCTTTATCGACGCCTATCGCGTGTGTATTCACCGCATATTCAAATGATGCAACTTCATTCGCTTTTTTCACGGCGGCGCTAAAATCGTAGCTATCCTGTGGCACGAGCATTACATGCGCAATCCAGTTTTGACCCGCATTAAGCATTGCTGCGCGCACTTGCTTTTTAATTTCATCAGCACCCTCGCCGAAAACTTTGTCGAAATCACTGTCGGGAGTGATGCTTGTGAGTTTCGTTTCTCGTTGCGTTGTTACTCCGACAAATAGCGCATGGCGCTCAATTTCTTTCACTTCACCGCTTAATAAGTTCAGTGTGTTAATTTGTACACTCGGGAACATTTCTTGATCCTCTTATTGTTATTTTTCGATACCCGAAAACTTCAAAATAAATTCTTTTAAAATCTCGGCATTTTCTTTTTCCCGTTCATCTAAAAACGGGCGCAATTCAGTTGGAATAATCCATTTTGTTAAACCTTTGCCTTTACCTTTTCCTTCTTTCTCTTGAAAGTAGCGGATAAGTAAACTTGCTTTTGCGCGTGATAACGTCGCGACAATCTCACGCGCGCTCGGTCTTCGATAGCGTTTTTTTCCGCTTTTCGTCGTACCACTTGGCACTGTATAGCCAAGATCGCGCAATTTTTTCGCTTGTCGCATTGTCGCTGGGTCATTCGGTGTGCCTGCCGGCTCTTTTTTAAAGTCGCGCTTTTTAAATTCGTGATCTAGCCCGCGTTGGTGTTCTTCTGCGATCTGCCCTGTTCGTTTTTTTGTATAGTGCAAGCGCGCTTTATTTTCTGTCAGCGCTTGTGAATTTAAGAGTTTCGCAATACGCCGCAACATCTTCGCATTGCCATTCTTACGAGGTTTCCAGCTTGAACCCGTTGGGGTGCGTTGATTACTTGCACTTTTCATCGCACGTCTTTTCATTGCCTGCAACGTGCGGATTAAAATTTCTTTTTTCTTTTTCGGCGGTATATTTAAAAGCTCTAACGCTTTCAGAAAATCGCGTAAATCGTCTGGATTTACGCCCATTTTGATTGCCGGTTTCATAACATGATCGTTTCTTTCAATGCATCATCGTGCTGCGCATGGCTTTGTTCTTGCGGCATTTTCGGCGTTGGATAGACAAGATCAATGCTGTTCACGATATTAATTTCGATTTCATCAAGTCGATATGTTTTACCGTCAATTTCAAGATCGCCGCTTTCGTCTTCGATGGCGGTTAAAGGTTCTTGAAAAGAGATTGTGAACGTTAAATCCGCCACGTCATCATTGATAATCTCTAGTTCAAACGGCGTTTCATATTCATCTAACACATCGCGCAGATAGTCGTTTTCATTTAGCCAAATTTGAATATCTGCCATTATTTTTTGTGCTGAAATTTCCCGAAATGGGAATTCATCAAAAAATAAAACGGCGTCATATTGAATATGCGCGATCTCAATTCCCGTATCTGTGATACGTTTGCCTTGATTGAGTAATTTGCCGTTTTCTATCCACGCGTGAAAGTGCGCGTGATAACGCTCAGGCAACTTTGTGAGCAAAAATTCGGTTAGCTGTTGATAAAGCATTTTTCTCATATTAAATGCACCGATCCCCGTCTCTTGCCTTTTAACGTGCGAATAGCGCGCGTTGCCTCAGCTAACAAGCTCTTTTGTTCTTCTACGTAGTCGCGGTTTTGATGAACTTCGCGCGACGATAACGCAAAAAACTCAGGTAATAGATCCGCTTTTGCTCGTGCAAAAACTGCTTTTTTATACAGTGTTTGTGCGGGATTTTCGTTGTTCACTGTACTTTCTGCTATTTCTCGCACGTTGTTTATGCCACGTGCTTTATAGCGTTGTTCAACCTCTTTTAAATCCAGCGCTAATTCTTGCATCGCTGTGATTAGCGCCGACTTTACTGTTTCAACCGGCATTTGCAGCGGGATATTTCTTTCTTTTTGAAATTCCGCAATATTAATATCCGCCCAAAATCCACTGTTTAAAATAACAGTATTTTCTAATTGTTGATTTCTGCCATTGAACATTCTTTTACTTCTTCATTAAGTTGCCCGCGTCTTAACTTTTTAACGACTTCTGAAAAATTAATTTCAACCGTGTCCAAGCTAAGAGCGGGCACTGGGGTAAGCTCATTCGGGGTAAATACCCCCTCTTTTTCCAATGCGCTAAGGCGCATATAGCAGCGTTCAATCATACTTTTCACGCCGCTTTTATGATTGAGCTGAAACGCTCGAATACACAATTTAATTGCTAAGATCAGGCTATCGGGATCATCAATTCCCGATGCCTTCACTTCGCCATTTTCATTTCTTAAAAGCAGTGCTGCGGCCATTTTTAGCCATTTCGATTTGACGATTTCGTGCAATTGCCACTTCGTCGCTACGTTTTCAAACACCTGTGTAAAATATGGCTCAACCGAACCGCCCGCACTTGCTGTTTTATTCGCCCAGGTAAAGATTTGATCCGCGATAAAATTCGGCAAAGTCGAATTAAAACGCGCTGGCAAACTTTGTTTTTGCTCGATTGCAATTTCAGATAGCTGTAAAGCTTTGTCGAAATCGCCCACGTCAAACAAATACACAATGCAATAAGCAAAATAATCATTCTGATAAACTGCCTTTTTCTCTAAATATTCATCAACAAACGGCAACCACTTCGGTAAAAAGCGGTTGCGCTTGTGTTCTGCTCGTAGCTCAAGCGTCGGGAGCGCGCGAATTGCATTGACATCATTCGCAAGCGCGATTTCTAGCACGGAGTAATCATTTCCATGCTGTGCAACGACTTCACTTTGTAAAGTGCTGTCATTTGTCGCTTGTTGAATCTGTTGTAAAGCTCTGATTTGCTCTTGAAATTCGCGCACGCCCATATTTACTACTTCCAAGCTCCTTTGCCGTCAGATAACTTCACTTTTGTGAAGTCAAGCGCCATAAACTTACCGCAATCTTCGACCGCATAAGCCTCGTTACGATAATAAGAATCGCGTACCGCTTTTTTATCATCGTCATCTTTCATTCCGCGACGGATTGAACCTTCTTGCGTATAGATTGAAAGATTGCTCAAGCTAGTCACGATTGCCGCACGCGGTGGCATATTCGGCACAATCATCGCCGGCATACCGCCGAATGACTTCATCAAGTCGTGTGTGTTCAATGCTGCTTTTTCAGTTGCAATCAAGCCATTGCCTTTGTAAACAAGGCTTGCCTCTTTCGCTACCAAGTCTGCACCAACTAAGAACACAAGATCGCCTGCGTCGCGATGGCGTGCATCTAAGCCTTGTTTTAAGTCGTAAGCCAATTCATCAAGGTTGACATAGTCCGCGCCTTCACCAAATAAGCGAATTTCACCGCTGTTCGCGCCTTGCGTTAAAATTTGTGTTGCTTTGTTATCTTTCACAAACTGAATCCAGCCTACATTCACATCAGCTAGATTAGCATCGCTTGTGTTTGTGCCGACGGACGTGCCGTAGAATCCAATCTTAATCATATCTAGCGCGATCTGATTTTGTACGAACTCGGCATACAATGACGCGAATTTGTCTTTTAAATGCCCCCATTGGTCTAACTTCGGCCACGGGATAAGCACGCCCGAATCCGTCGGTTGGCATTCATAGACATAACCCGATGCATCCAGCGTTGCTGTATAGCGTCCATCGGCTTTGCGTCCTGTGATGCCTTTTTCTGTCGCACCGTAGATCAATTGACCTTTAATATCTTTTACTAAAACACAATTGATTTTTTCTAAGAAGTTAGATCGCTGTTGAATTGCGCCTAATAAAACACTTTCTTTCGGGGCCTCAATGCTAAATTGCTTGCCCGCTAGTGCTAAAGCGGGGTTTGCGCCGTAATATTCCGCGGCGTCGCTGATTAAGCTGTAAAATAATTCTTGTGCTGTTTTATTCATTTTTTAAATCGCCATGTTGAATTTTTTCTCTGCCGTAGGTACAACATTCGGCACTTGCGTTACTTCTTGGGTTAACGCTTGATTAAACTTATTGCCCAGGTCTTCTACTTGTTGCATAAGTTTGTTGAATTGATCGGCTGTGACACCCGTTTCTACCGGTTTTTCTGCCGGTTCTTGTTCTTCTGTCACTACTTGGGGTTGCTGTGCATTAAAATGCTGGTCGATTTTCTCGCCCAAGCCTTGCACCGCACCGATCAGCTTGTTGAACTGTTCTTCGGTCATTTCGTTTTCCTCTTTTTTATTATTATTGTCGGGAGTGATTGCGGGAATTTCTGTTATCACTTCGTTAGTACCAAACAGTTTTTTCCCAAGATTAAAAAATTTATTTAAAAGGCTTTCGCGCGTTTCATCTTCTGAAAAGGTGATTTTTGAAAAATCTAATTGCTCGCAATTGCCTACTTTTACGCTTTCATCTTTGATACGCTTTGAAAAATTAAGCTGGGTTGTTCCAAGACTTGCCGGCTGATCGGTAAAGGCTAACCCACTCAAATATGCGCGCCCAGTGTTTGCAAAATTCGGCGTAATTTCAATGCTAGTAAAAAGCCCTTGCCCTTCTTTGTTTAACTCAATCATTTCAAGTGAAGGCGCAATGCGCGCATATAAACGCGTTTTTCCGTCTTCGCCGTCTTCTGTTTTTACTTCAACGACGCGCCCAAAATTACGCCAACGCCAATGCTCCCACCAAATGACCGCCGTATATTTTGCTGGATCGTAGGTTTCTGCCATATCTTTAAGGTCTTGCGCGTCAATATGACGACCATCTATCGTATTTCCTGACGTCGCAACACATACAAAATCTGTAACTAATTCGGTTTTATTTCCCATCTTTACACCTGAATTTCATGTAATTGATGTTAATTTTCCTGATTTTTTTCTATAAATCATGCGATTAAATTCGGATATGTTTGGATATAACCCCACTATCTTTAATAACCGTCCATAACCTATTTTTTGTTACTTTGCTACTGGTCTTTGCATTGTCAAAATACCCCTAAAAACTATAAAAAGAACCTAAATGACAACCAAGCTCAGAATAAGAAAAACAAAACGCTATGATGATGAAGTGATTTACTCGGCTAAATTTCTTTATTTGAAAAAATGGACGCCGAATGAAATTGCGAAAGAATTAGGGCTTAATTCTGCTCGCCCGATCTACTACTGGGCGGAAAAATATAACTGGCGCAATCTGATCAATGAAAACGGCATTGAAGAATTAATCGCGCTACGCATTATCACGCTCACCGAACGCGAGAACAAAACAGATCAGGAAATCAAAGAACTTGAGGCATTGATCGATAAAGATATTGAGTACAAAAAACAACGCGCAAAAAAAGCGGCAAACGCGCAAAAAAGTGCGGTTACTTTATCGGAAAGTTTCGGCGATTTCGCGGATTCTGGCGACGGTAACGAGGGTAAAAAGAAAAACAAAAAGCGGGCCAGAAATGACATTTCCCACGTTACACCAGAAATGATGCAGCCGTTTATTGATAGCCTTTTTGACTATCAGAAACATTGCCGCGCGAATAAGCATCATAGCGTGCGGAATATTCTTAAATCTAGACAAATTGGTGCGACTTACTATTTTGCATTTGAAGCATTGGAAGATGCGATACTGACGGGCGACAATCAAATATTTTTATCGGCGTCGAAACGACAAGCCGAAATTTTTAAAACGTACATTATCAAAATGGCGCGCGAATATTTCGACGTGGAATTAAAAGGTAGTCCGATTATTTTAAGCAATGGCGCTGAATTGCACTTTCTAGCAACGAACGCGAACACATCGCAAGGGAATAGCGGTCATGTTTATGGCGATGAATACGCTTGGATTCGGGATTTTGAGCGGTTCAACACAGTTTCATCGGCAATGGCAACACATAAGCATTGGCGTGAAACCTATTTTTCTACGCCGTCTTCTAAATTTCATCCGTCTTACGCGTTCTGGTCTGGCGATATGTGGAAAGAAGGCGATCCGAAACGAGCAAATGTAGCTTTTCCAAGTTTTGCAGAAATGCGCGACGGCGGGCGCGTTTGCCCGGATGGTACTTGGCGTTATGTAATCACAATTGAAGATGCGCTCAAAGGCGGCGCGGGTGTGCTTTTCGACATTGACACGCTAAAACAAAAATACAGTAAATACGCGTTTGCACAGTTGTTTATGTGTGTGTGGGTCGATGATGCGGACTCTATTTTCAACATTAAAAAACTCTTGAAGTGCGGCGTGGATATTACGAAATGGAAAGATCACAATCCAAACGATGCACGCCCATTCGGTGCGCGTGAAGTGTGGGGCGGATATGATCCCGCGCATAGTGGCGACGGGGCTAGCTTTGTCATTGTCGCACCGCCCGCATTATTGAAAGAGAAGTATCGCGTTCTGGCTCGCTATCAGTGGAATGGGCTTTCGTACAAATATCAAGCTGCGCAAATTAAGCAACTCTTTGAAAAATATAATATGACTTATATCGGGATAGATGCGACTGGCGTAGGTTATGGCGTTTATGAACAAGTAAAAGAATTTGCGGGGCGGAAAGCCGTGCCACTGCTCTATAACCCCGAATCTAAAACGGAAATGGTGCTAAAAGTTCACGATCTCGTTGAACATGAGCAAATAGAATGGGACGAAAACGAACGCGACATTGTGCCTTCTTTTTTAATGATTAAACATACATCAACGAAAAGTGGCAATACAATGACTTTTATTGCTGAAAGAACAGTAAAAACACAACACGCGGACGTATTTTTTGCAATTGCGAACGCGATCAACAAGAAATCACTCACAGATAAGCCGCGCCGTAAGTCGCGTGGCTGGAGAATGTAAAAAAAATGGCTAAAAATAAACAAAAAAACGTAAAAAGCACGTCGATTATTTCAATAAATGGCTCGGATTACTCTTATTCTGCCGCGCCTGCGCTGGATTATGTGGGACTTATGCACGATGATATTTATAACTGCTTTATGCCACCAATCAACCGCCACGCGCTCGCAAAATTGCCGCACCAAAATGCACAACATGGGGGCATACTTCATAGCCGCGCAAATATGATTAGCGCGGGCTATATGGGCGGGGCGTTATTATCAAAAATGGATATGCGTGCACTATGCCTAAACTTAATTCAATTCGGCGATGTTGCGCTGTTAAAAATTCGCAATGCGTTCGGGCAAGTCGTGCGCTTACACGTTTTATCATCGCTTTATATGCGAGTTTGTAAAGACGGGAACTATAAATATTTAATGAGAAAATCGCTTTATGATACGAAAGCCGATATTTACGAATACAACAAAAACGACATTATTTTTATTAAATTATACGATCCTATGCAGCAAGTTTATGGCTCGCCTGACTATGTCGGCGGGATTACATCTGCGCTTTTAAACTCTGATGCAACGATATTCCGTCGCCGTTACTACTCAAACGGTGCGCACATGGGCTTTATTCTTTACTCAACCGATCCCGATATGACGGAAGAAATGGAAGATGAAATCGCGGAAAAAATCCGCGACTCTAAGGGCGTTGGAAATTTCCGTTCAATGTTTGTAAATATCGCTAACGGTCATCCCGACGGCTTAAAAGTTATTCCGATTGGTGACACAGGACAAAAAGACGAGTTCGCGAATATTAAAAATATTTCAGCGCAAGACGTGCTTACCTCACACAGATTCCCTCCTGGACTCAGTGGCATTATTCCTGTGAATACGGCGGGGCTTGGCGACCCGCTAAAAATTCGTGAAGCATATCAAGCTGATGAGGTTTTACCACTACAAGATATTATTGCTGAATCAATCAATAGGGATCCAGAAATTAAAAACTCTTTAAAAATCAAGTTTAAACAACCCGATAAAAAAGAATAATTCTTCGTTTTTATTCTGTATGAAATCACAGTGTTTTGATAAAATAAGCTCAATTATTTAATGGTGAAAGGATTATTAAATGGCTAGAACGCTTGATATTTACTGCGATGTTTGCAACTCTAAAGCAATTGTTACACGTACTGATCGAATACACAGCAATTTTAATAAGCTATATTGTTCTTGCCGTAATAAAAAATGCCAACACAAATTTGTTTTTAATTTAGAGTTTAGTCATTCTACGTCATCATCTTTACTGACAAAAGATAAACTCCTCACATTAACACTTCGCCAACTTTCAAAAGAAGATAAAGAAAAAATTAGGCAATTATTAGATGAAGAAAATCGCTAAATTTTAGCGATTTTTTTATGAAAAACTTGCTTTTATTATTATCTTTAGTATAATAAAAACATCTAAAGCAGAGGGCGTTAGATACAAGAAAGCCCCGACTTGTTCAGTTACGGGGCATAATACGGAGTAAGAATGATGAAATCTCTAGCAATCATCATAATCTTATTAGCGTTGTTGGTAGTAAGTTCTCCAGCTTACTAAACGCTAATCCAAAGGGGGAAAATTGAGGAATTCCCCCGATGGCTCCAATCTTAAACAATTCAAGCATAAAAAGCAAGGGTAAAACATGGCAAATTCAAACACAGAACACAGCAAAAAACTACGGGCTAAAACTGCAGCAGCACATATGAAGAAATTGCGCGAACAAGGGCTAATCAAGCAGATTAGTTTGTCACTTCCTACTGAATTAGCCGTTGAATTTGATGCTATTTTAGCAGAGCTTGGGGAAAATCGTGTTTCGGGTATTCGCGCGCTTTGTACCTTTTATCGCCAGTATCAAGGCTAGTTTTCTTGTTGTTTTTCCTTTTGTGAAATAATGTAGAAAATACTAAAATAAATCTTGTCTTATATTTTAGTATGTACTATAATAATTTTGTTTTCAGCGAGGGGTTGAAAATGAAGAAACCGCCCTTCAAGAGAGCGGTAACAAATAGGAACTGGATTATGTATCTTAAGTTGTTAATCCTAGTAATTTTAATCTTAGCAAGCCTGCCAGCTTACTAGATTAGAGTTCTAAAAGTCCTAGCGGTGACTGCCATCATCGCTAGGCAGTTCCTAAACTATATAACATATAAATTTAAAAAGCAAAGGTAATTTATGGGGCGCTTAAAATCAAATTTAACACGGCAAGAGCAACAAGCGAAAAGCGATAAAAAACGTGGGGTGCGTTTGCAATCTTATAAACTTCATGAAGATGTTATTGCTTTGCTTGCTGAAATTTCAGAACAAACAGGGCTTTCTAAGACCCAGATTGTGACCGAGGGAATTAAGTTGTTTGCTGAAAAATGCTAGTTTTCCTTTTGCTTTTCCTTTTGTGGCGGTAAAGGCGGAAGATCATAACCTCCGCCTTTTTTCTTGGTGACTGGGATATGTTTAAATGGTTCGTAAATCGTAATTTATTCCTCCACTAACTCCGATAGCGCCCGTGTTCGCACGGGTGCTTAATACCTAAACAATCCCCTCAACTTCGCTAAATAACTCGGTTCAGTTCATTATCGTCATTTAGACGCAGTGGAGTTGAGTGTTTTGTAATAAACACATCATCAGTGATCATTTTCTCTTACCATGTCACGCACTTCATCGATTTTCTTTTCAATTCTATTGAGCTTAGAAAAAAAGCACATCACAAGTAACACAAAACTTAAACGGGCGGCTTGATATTTATCTAAATCATAAATACCAATAAAGTTAGCGAGTAAAATAACGCCAATTAAATACAACACAATGACTACTAATTTATCCAAAATATATAGTATTTCATAGGAAGGGCACTGCTTCCCCCACTCATCAATTTTTTTAATCATTTTTTTCAAATTCATATTATTCATTCCTTACTTAATACCTAAACAATCCCCTCAACTTCGCTAAATAACTCGGCTCATTGTCGTCATTTAGGCGCAGTGGGGTTGAGTGTTCAGTAATAAACACATCATCATTAATCACTTTTATCGATTGTTTATCGTTCAATCTTACTATTCTGCCTTTCAATAAATGATTTATCACATGATCATTTAAAGGCTTGCTGATTGGTCTGACTGCTTCTTTTATTTTTTTGATGATTTCCTCCCTTTTTTCTAGGTTTTCAAGGTTACAGTTACTGACACAAGTCCAAGGGCGCACGCTGTGCGCATTGTTTGTGTCGCTACGCTCCAATTCTTTGTTATGTCGATTTGGATCCCCTTTCTTAATGACCCACTTTTTAAGACGCGTTTTAATAAAATCGCCTAAACTAAATTTATTGGTCACGCCGTTTATTTTCTTATGGCTTTCTTGGTATTGATTGACCTCGCTATCTTCATAGTGCAAACATAAAGGTACTTCTTTGCGCAGTGCCAAAGGTCCCCCGAGACGTTTCATAAATGCGGCATAGTCGCCAAGGTCAGTACAAATTCTTGCCTCCTCAACGAGTTCATCATCAGCTTGTCCATAAACAAGGCGACGTAACTCACGCCAAACGCCTACATACTTATCGCCATAAAACTGAAATTGACGAATGCCCCAAAGTCTTGCCCAGGCTTGCGCTTTTTTCGCGTTATCTTTTAGATCCATGTTGGCATCTTCGTCCGAGCGTTCGCCATCTAAGGCAAAACCATTAATATTTTTAGAAATATATTTAGCGATATAACCTGTTGGCGTGCCTTTTGCTTTGTCGCAATCTTCGATTTTGCAACGGTGTTCTTGTGCGCCTTGCTCATCGCCTTCAAGCTCCAAGGCTTTTTCACGGAATAATCTTGCCACTTCATCACGGTGCGATTTATGGATATAAACTAATAAATGCCAGTGCGGTGTTGCGTCATGATGCGGCTCCGCTACTCGCATGCCATAAAAAGCAATTTTGCGTTTTTTTAGTAAAGCTCTAAATTGCCCCCAAACTTTATTTAAATAGGCTTGTGTTTGTTTCGGGCTTGCGCCTTGCCATTTCTTGTTTTGTGTACCGTCATTGTGTGTCGCATGAAATTTTGAAGGTGCGGTTAAGGTCAAAAATAAAGCGTGATGCTCGGCGTCTTCCGCCCATTCCTCTAAACCTCTCAAACGGGTCATTAGCTCGATACGACGTTGAGCAGGATTAGCGGAGGATTTCAAATACATATCAAACAGTTCTGCTTGTTCTGTTGGATCGTCAATATTTTCAATAATCATCTGTTTTAAAAAATCATAATTTTTCTTGAGATCGGATAAATAACTGGCAAAACCACTACGAGAAATATAATTACTTCTACGCTTACAAACCTCGCCACAAGCAATGGCAATATGCTCAACCATTTGCTTTTGCACCTTTCGCATACTTTTTAGCCAATGTTTTTCACAGGCAATTTTATGAAAAACCGTATCAATATAATCTAAGCGGACTTTTTGCCCTTTCTTGTGCTTATTCCAGTGCGCCACAGGAAAACCGATGCTTTCGCACGCCTCGCCACAGATTTGATAAATCTTGCGCATGTGTTCATTAAACTCATCATCAGTTAGCGCCGTTTGTCCTTTCTCCACTAAATCCAACATATAACTACGCTGAACTTCTGCGAACATGCTTGCCAACTTATAAGCAATTTCCTTGAGCTTTGTTTCGCTCAATAAATAAAAAGGCATTTTGGCGCGTTGACGTTCTTCACGGCTATAACGCTCAAAATTCTTGCGTAAGGTTAAAATCTCATATTGCTCACTTAATAAACGGCTTTCATAATCCTCAATGGCTTTTTCTTCTTCCGCTAAGTCTGCGGGCGTTTCCGTTCTGGCTATATCAAACTTTAAATCCGCTAACCATTTCGGATCACGTTCATCAAAAGCTAATAACCAAGCCATGTTGCAACGATACTGTGCAAACACAAGGCGGAGTCGAGCGCCCAAGGTTTCACGTAGCCAAGTATTCGCATGCCGGCGTTGCTTATTACCAAAGGCAAAAGCAATGGAACCGTCATCAGCCACAGAACGATATTCACGCAAATACAAATTGCGAAAATGTTCTTGCAACTGCTTACGAGGTAATTTAGCTAATAATTTTTCAATAAACTCATAGCTATCTGGAACTGTTTTAAATAGTTCCAACTGTGCGGCTGTGCCTGTTTTTTCTTGTTGGTAGGTCACGTAGGGAGAGCGCTGAAAAAAAGGTTCTTTTGGACGCTCATGAGGACACGAGCGCCAGCGATTATTTGCAGAAACGTCAACAAATGACATAAGAACCCCAGCCTAAGAAAAGATAAAATTATTGCGGAATATGCGCTTTTAGCTCATTCACTTCCGCGCGAATGGCTTTTAATACATCACGACAATCAGCTAATGTGCTTTTGTCCTCATCACACAACTCACACAGAATTAAGGTATCGACCACGGCATCAAAGGTTTTACAGGTTAACCCCTTGCCTCTTTTCCAAACGCCTTTTTTCATTTAGTGCCAATTGATACAATACATAACCTCTATTACTTAGCTTTAAATGATAACGGTTAGATAATTCAAAAATATGCTCAACCATGTTCAATCCTTAACTCATTGTTTCGTCAATATTGATAAAATCTTTAATTGTCATCTGCGCGGGGAATGCCTTACTAATCATGCGAATTTTAAACATCGCTATTGCGATTTTGCGTCTGCCTATTTGGGTGTAATGTTTTAGTTTTGATTGTTGATTACTTACAGGGTTAACTAAATCACTACTCTCTACATCAGCCAGTGCCAGTACAATTTCTTTATATTCTCTTTCCAAACTATCAAAAGCACGCTCTACAGGATTACCGCTTTTATCTAAGACATGCCACACTAAAGCGAACCCCTCTTTGCACACTTCGTCATGATTAGGTAAGCGTTCAGGTATCATACTTTCTGCATCAAAATGACCGCCCATATTCCCCTCCTGTTGCTTTATGCCCTAACGCCCCAACATATCCCAGAACTTCGCTAATAAACGACGCACACAGCCTTGTTTTTGTTGCGGTAAAGCAATGCGCTCTAATTCGTTTAAACGTTCAAAAATTTCTTCTTTTGTGATTTCATCAAGTTTGTTATGTTCGCTTTGATAGCGGTTTATTCTTCCTTGTATGCGCATTTGATTTTCCAGAACGGTTACACGCTGTTCTAACTTAAAAAGATTGATACGTTTTTTATTAAGTGCGGTGACTTTTTGGCTATTTTTTTGTTTAATCATTTTTCTATCCTCTTATTTCAACTTTATGCGCTAGTACTCACTTGAATTAATTCATTGACTTTATCTTCGACCGTGCTCACAATTTCCCGATATTTCTCGTCTGATGTTGCGCCACGCTTTAACAAAATCGCTTGTAACAACAACTGATTGACTAAATCCACATCCCATATAAACAACAAAGGAGCATAAACAGATGAAAACAGAAAATGCGCTGTCTTATTTTTTGTATCATTATCCGTTGCAAGACGATCAAGCACCGCTTGCAACTCTGTTTGAAGTTGCGCAAAAGACACATGCAAACCAGCCATTGCTTGCGCTAACTCAGAGCATTGTTTTAAGTCTTCTGGATAATGCCGATCCCATGCTTGACGCAAAAAAAGCAACTGTTCAGCTATATCAATCCTTGATAACCCTAAATCCGCAATGGCAACGTGAGATAGAGGGCTTTTTGCGCAAGCACTTTCATTACCTACTGGATCAGCAACAATACGCACAAGTTGTTGAACTTTCTCTGTTGTATCGTCAAGCAACAAGAAATAGCCCATATCAGTCTGAAATTCCTCTTTTTGATTTATGTCGATTGCCAAAGGCGTATAAGCTCCAACATTATCAAGGCTTAAAGCGACTGGGGATTGCTCCATAAGAGAAATGGAAGGCACTACATCTGAATTAACTTGGCTCAAGCCTGTTTCAACAGGCTTAATCTCCACAACCTTTTTCACTGCTTTTTCTTCTTTCGCCTTTGCTTTTTCTACTTTCTTTAATGGTTTAGCCTCTATATCGAAATCCACATGCGGAATTTTTGGACTAATCTCATGCGTAACATTCAACTTATCGATATAGCCATTCAGCCAGCGTATGACATTGCCTTTCGCCATAGTCTTATGGCCAAAGTAGTCAATAAAGCCGTTGATCATAATTTTGCCCTGAAAATATCTATCTTCTTGGATAAGCTGAACCTGATATTTAGCCCCGCTTTTACTCTTATGCGTTTTGTCATAAAGATAGTTCATAAAGCCCCCCTTTATTAGTTCCCTTCATTCAGCATCTGATTTTTAGCAGATTGGAAACTGTCTTTTTTAATCTCGAACCCATAGCTATTACGGTTTAGTTCTCTTGCTGCTCTGAGCGTTGAGCCGCTCCCCGCAACAGGATCGATCACTACATCGCCTTCATCGGTAAAAATCTCAATCAGGCGCTTTAATACGTCGATTGGCTTTTGTGTTGGGTGTAATTTCGGGTATTTCTTGCGGTCGTCCCTTGTCCATTCCATCCAGTTTTTGATCATCTTGCCGTTGTTGTTGAACTTCGGTAGCTTTTCACGGTAGAGGATCAAGGCGTATTCCGTTGCGCCGACGACTTTCATATTGGCTTTTAATACTTGCGGACTTGAAGATTTAATAAAGACCAAGGGGATATGCTTTTTAAAGCCGTGCTTTTGCGCATATTCAAGAACCATTTGAATTTGTTGGAATGCGCAGAAGACAATCATGCAAGGCGCTTGATTACGCTCTTTTGGCTCTTTCACAAGCATTTTTGAACAGAAATGCATAAATTCCGCAATACGAAAGTTTTCGTCCGTATCAAAAAAGGCTTTATTGGCTTTGTCACTTTCGCCGTTTTTGTTATCGCCGTTGACATACCATTCTGGGCTACTGGCATAAGCGTTATTACCGAGGTTATAAGGAATATCCGCAATCACTAGCTGTGCTTTTGGGATGTGATAGCGTTTGTAGTTTTGAAAATGGTCGTTAAATAGTTCGCATTTCATCGTCTTACTCCCGAATTAATTCTCTGTTGCTGGATTGCTTTCTATCGCTGTTTTAACTTGTAAAAACTGCGCATTTGTGGCTTTTGTGGCGCAAATGAGCGCAGTCGCGATGACATTCACAAAAACGCTAGAATTTGCGCTTTTTTGTCCGGGCTTTGCATTCGCTGGTGATACTTTTTCAGTCACGATAAGCCCTTGTTCTCGCATTCGCGTTAAGGCTCCGCGCTTAATATTGGACTTTGCTGAAAAATCTTTGAGGGTCATATAGGGTGTTTCTAAATTTAAATTTAGTGTGATTTTGTTTTCTATATGGCTCATTTTTTAACCTCCTTACTGTTTTCAGGGTGCAAAAATCCTACGGCTTGATTTTTTATATTCAGCCGTGGGGATTAATGCTTTCGATTATGGGTTAGGTTGTTTTTTGATTTAGCTTACTGCGTTGCAAGCTGTTCTGGATAAAGTTGCCCTAGGCGCTCTTCGATAAGTTTTTTCACAATATACGCATGTGAACGGTCATCATCTTTTGCCATCTTGGCGATAATCTCTGCAATTTCGCCTTTGAAACGCACTGCGGCTTGAATTTCTGTTGGTCTTGTCATGTTAGTTTCCTCTTTGTTTATTCATCTTCTTCAAAAGGGTATTTATCATTTTTTGTACATAATTCCACCCTACGCTTAGCTTCTAAAAATGCGCGAGTTGCATCTTCATAATCAATCATGGCTTTTAATCCCTCCTCGCCATATTTTGCGAGTACTTTAAAAGCACAACTGATGACTATCTCTTCTCGTGCGTTTTCTGCCTTAATAGACGACCGCACTTTTTCTCTTCCACCCTCTACAACACATTGATAAATCTTTTTCATCAAGACTAAATCAGCCTCTTTTATTAAGCGTTCTTTAAGCGCCTGTAAAAATAGGTTTAGATCATTTTTTGTCATGGTTATCCTCTACTTAATATCCTTTAAATACCTAATTGATTTTTTCTTAGCTGATTTAATTTATCTTTCGCCTTCGCAAGCGCTAATTCAGCACGCGCCATTTCAATGCCCTCCCGCTCAGCGATAGTTAAGAAAACGTCTGCGCAAGCTAATTCGCTTTCAATACTCTTATTAAATTTGTTCTCTTTTGTGGCTGAATTGCTAAAAACTACTTCTTGAAATACATTCATATACTATCCTCCGAATAAAGGGCTTTCGCCCTATTAGTGAATGGTTTGTGCGGTTGTTTGGATAAAGCTTTCAATGCTTGCCACACGAGCCGCTAATTTAATGTCTAATTCTTCTGCTTTTGCTTTTTTGTTGAAGTTGCGAGCAAGTAAGGCTTTTGCGGCAGTTAATTCTTCTTCAATACCACGAGCAAAATCTAAACCTTTTGCACCGCACTCTTCTAAATATTCTTTTCTCCAGCGTAATTGACGGCTGATTTCAAATGCTTCTTTAAAACTTACTGCTTTTTGGTTTAATGCGTTCATTTTTTCGCTCCTTTGTGGTATTGTTTCTTATTGTTTAGCTTGCTTTGCTTTTTTTGCTTTACATTGCTTTGCAATCTTTATTTATATGTATTTTAATCTTTAATTAAAAGATTTCAAGATTATTTTTAAGGATTTTATTCAAATGATTAAATTTTCATCAACTGAGGTATTTAAACGCCTAAGACAACTTGAAGGCGTTTCAACAAATAAAGAACTTGCAAATCGTTTAGGAGTAAATGAAAAAACTCTATCTGGTTGGCAAACAAAGAACACTATTCCTTTAGACACTTTACTTGAGTTTGCTAACAGATATGAGGCTTCTGTTGACTGGTTACTTACTGGTGAAAGCAAAGGTACAGAACTAGATGAAATGGAGCAGTTGCTATTAAATAACTATAAGCAACTAGATCCTATCCAAAAATTACAATTATTAAATGCTTCACAGGGCAATATTGTAGAAAGTGTTGTGCAAAATGTGGGCAATGGAAGTCACATTGCTAATTTAGCTGGTGGCAGTATTCACATCACAAAGTAAATCAGGAGAATAAAATGAGTAAAGTCTATGAACTCCCAAAAGATATACAAAATATATGCGAAATTGTTAATACAGCTAATAGTGGAATTCCTGATTCTTTAAAAAATTTTTATCAAAGTCCTTTATATAAACAGATGAAGGCATTGAATGATACATTTCCTCATTATGCTTTAAATATTTTAGATAATCCTATATACAAACAGATTGAATCAATAAATAAACTCGCTTTAAATAATAGATTAAGGGTGCTATTTCATTCTGATTTATTTAAATTTGTAAGATCAGAACAATTTGAAGACTTAAAAGAAATTATAGGTATTGTTAAAAATATAGATAACTTCATTAATGATAATCAACTTAACAATGAAGATTTAAACAATGAAGAAAAAGCAGAGTTAGATAACTTAAATAATGTATTTAATCGTGAATTTTTAAAAGAAAATGGGAAAAAGCTAGTTGGGCTTGTTGTTACTTTTTTGATGGGTGCCAGTATAAATTTTGTTCTACAACAAAATAATAATTATATTGAGCATCAACAAATATTTGATGGACCAGTTTCAATACATTATGAGTGTGATACACAAAAATCTAGCAAACAACAAAATAACACAAATATAACTGTTACGCAGACTATAGGTAACAACTCTAAAATTGAAAATTTAGCTGGCGGGGATATTACAATCAAAAAATAAAACGATGCAAGGAGATTGTTATGAAAGAGGTTCCTCAAGCTGTTAAAAACAGCAGTTTGGCGAGTAGATTAGAATAGAAGGAAATAATATGACGATACAATTAACTGAGAAATTCCCCCTCACCGACACAACCTTATCGCATAAAGAAGATGAATTTTTATTCACTTTTGAAGAGATGAAATGGGCCGCTGAAGCCAGTGCTGAATGTTATAAACGAATTGAGCAAAACGAGGTTAAGCCATTAGCTTTTAGGAAATAAATTATGTATCAAGTTATTACCTCTCATTCCTTACTTGATGAATTTATTGAAACTTATTTAACTGATGATGAGGCTTATAATCAATTTTTAACGACGCTTTCCCATTTTCCACATACTCGCCCTTTTTGGGGGAATACTCGCTTTAAATATATTGTTAGTCATCATATTTATTTTTTATATGAGATTGATGATGTGAATAAGTTTGTGTTTATTTTAGGAGTTAAATTTAATAATAAGCGTAAAACCTTTAATTTCTCTCGCACTTCAACACAGCGAAAAACATTAAAAAAATGGATTGAGAATAAGAAAACAGGCATATATTAAAGGTTATGGGTGTAAGAAAAGACGAAAGCAGGGGAAAATGGCTTGCTGAATGTTATTTAGGTAAAAAGCGGGTGCGCCGTTGGTTTTCTACGAAAATTGAGGCTACTCGCTTTTTTAATGCGGCAAAAGATGAAAAAAGTTTGTTGCATCAGGCGATTGAAGTTAAAACATATTCTGAACGTTTATCTGATTTAATTAATCTATGGTTTGATTTATATGGGCAATCACTAAGAGATGGCGAGGGACGTAAGCGTAAGTTGCTGTTGATGGCTGACGCTATGGGCGATCCCGTTGCTCTTAAGTTTACGGCAGAGATTTTTGCGGAATATCGTGCAAGACGTTTGCGCGGTGAAATTGATTTCAGGCGTAAAAGTTCGCCTGGTATTAAGGCGCGTACTTTGAATTATGAATTGGATATTTTGCAAGCCGTTTTCAATGAATTAAAACGCTTGGATAAATGGCAAGGCGATAATCCGTTAGCTACTTTGCGCCCTTTAAAAACAAACGACCTTGAACTTCGTTTTTTGCGTGAAGATGAAATTGTGCAGTTGCTTGATTGTTGTTTTGAGATTTCGCCATTGTTAAAAGTTGCGGTTTCGCTTTGTTTGGCGACTGGCGCACGCTGGGGCGAGATTTTGAAGTTAACTTCTTCTAATGTTATTCCTTATAAGGTCACTTTTACTAATACTAAAGGCGGTAAAAATCGCTCAATTCCTATTTCTCCAGAACTTTATTCACAATTAGATTTTAGCCGTCATTTGCTATTCCATGGACTTACTCATAAGCATTTTGAGAAGGCGATAAAACTCGCTAATATTACTTTGAGAGATAATCAATTAACTCATGTTTTGCGCCATACTTTTGCTAGTCACTTTATGATGAACGGGGGGAATATTTTAGTTTTGAAGGAAATTTTAGGCCACTCAGATATTAATATGACGATGGTTTATGCTCATTTTTCGCCTAATCACTTAGAAACCGCCTTGACTTTAAACCCTCTGCAAAACTTAAAAAATAAAGCCTAGTATGTGGCGATTTTGTGGCGGTAAAAATAACCCTATTTAGCTTTATTTGACATTATTCAGCATTATAAGTCTATGATTTTTATATAAGTATTTGTTTTTATTGGATGTACTTAAATTGCTAAACTACTTTCCTACCTCCCTTTTGGGAGGTTTTTTTGCTTTGAATTTTATGTTCAAGTCGCTAAATTCTAGAATTTCAAGTAAAATAACCGCACTTTTTTTACATTATAGAGAGAGTATATGTCATCACAATTCGTTTATACCATGCACAGAGTAGGCAAAGTTGTCCCGCCGAAACGTCATATTTTAAAAGATATTTCTTTGAGCTTTTTCCCTGGGGCAAAAATCGGGGTCCTTGGCTTAAATGGTGCGGGTAAATCAACTTTATTACGCATTATGGCTGGGATTGATAAGGATATTGAAGGGGAAGCTCGTCCACAACTGGGAATCAAAATCGGCTACCTTCCACAAGAGCCAAAACTTGAACCACAACAAACTGTACGCGAAGCTGTTGAAGAGGCTGTTTCCGAGGTAAAAAATGCTTTAGTGCGTTTAGATGAAGTTTATGCTTTATATGCGGATCCTGATGCTGACTTTGATAAATTAGCAGCAGAACAAGCCAATCTTGAAGCTATCATTCAAGCGCATGATGGTCATAACTTGGAAAACCAATTAGAACGTGCTGCCGATGCGTTACGTTTACCAGATTGGGATTCAAAAATTGAATATTTATCTGGGGGTGAACGTCGTCGTGTTGCCCTTTGTCGTTTATTGCTCGAAAAACCAGATATGTTATTGCTCGATGAGCCAACCAACCACTTAGATGCGGAATCAGTTGCTTGGTTAGAACGCTTCCTACATGATTACGAAGGCACTGTGGTGGCAATTACCCACGACCGTTATTTCTTAGATAATGTAGCAGGCTGGATCTTAGAGCTTGACCGCGGCGAAGGTATTCCTTGGGAAGGTAACTACTCCTCTTGGTTAGAGCAGAAAGAAAAACGCCTAGCCCAAGAACAAGCAGCGGAATCAGCTCGTCAAAAATCCATTGAGAAAGAGTTAGAATGGGTACGCCAAAATCCAAAAGGCCGCCAAGCGAAAAGTAAAGCGCGTATGGCTCGCTTTGAAGAGCTTAACTCTGGCGAATATCAAAAACGTAACGAAACCAATGAGCTCTTTATTCCACCTGGTCCACGTTTAGGGGATAAAGTGATCGAAGTGCAAAACTTAACTAAGTCTTACGGCGACCGCACTTTAATCGACAATCTCTCTTTCAGTATTCCAAAAGGGGCGATTGTAGGGATTATCGGGGCAAACGGTGCAGGTAAATCTACCCTATTCCGTATGCTTTCAGGACAAGAACAAGCAGACTCAGGCTCTATCACTTTAGGTGAAACAGTCGTTCTTGCATCTGTTGACCAGTTCCGTGATGCAATGGACGATAAGAAAACAGTTTGGGAGGAAGTGTCTGGCGGATTAGATATTATGCGCATTGGCAACTTTGAAATCCCAAGTCGTGCCTATGTAGGACGTTTCAACTTCAAAGGCGTAGATCAGCAAAAACGTGTTGGCGAATTATCAGGCGGTGAGCGTGGTCGTTTACACTTAGCGAAACTGTTACAAGTGGGCGGAAACGTATTGCTACTGGACGAACCAACCAACGATTTAGACGTAGAAACCTTGCGTGCGTTAGAAAATGCGATCTTAGAATTCCCAGGCTGTGCGATGGTCATTTCCCACGACCGTTGGTTCTTAGACCGTATCGCTACTCATATTCTTGACTACGGTGATGAAGGAAAAGTGACTTTCTATGAAGGTAACTTTACTGACTACGAAGAGTGGAAAAAGAAAACCTTTGGTGCAGAAGCAACGCAGCCACATCGTATTAAATACAAACGTATTGCGAAATAAAAATTAAAATTCAACAAAAAGTGCGGTAAAAAACCGCACTTTTTATTTCTATTTTCTATTTGTCATCTTTTAATTGCTGAATTTTTTTGATGACGTTAGTTGTTGAACAACCATTTTCAAAATTTAAGACTTTAACTTCACCACCATTTTGCCAAACCTCTTGGCTTCCAGCGATATCTTCAGGTTTATAATCGCCACCTTTAACTAATAAATCCGGTAAAACCTCGCCAATTAGACGTTGTGGTGTATCTTCATCAAAAGCAACGAGCCAATCCACAGAAGATAATCCTGCCAAAACTGACATTCTCGTCGTCAAATCATTAATTGGACGTGTTTCACCTTTAAGGCGTTTTACCGAATTATCTGTATTCACCGCAACAATTAAACGATCACCTAATTTGCGTGCATTTTCTAAGTAAGACACATGACCTGGATGCAAAATATCAAAACAACCATTTGTCATCACAATCTTTTCACCTCTTGCTTTCGCAAGTTCTACCGCTGCTTTTAACTGATTTTCTTCCATAATACCGAAGCCTGTTGTGCTTCTACCATGAATAGCATTCTCTAATTCAACGGTTGAAACTGTTGATGTACCTAACTTCCCTACCACAATACCAGCAGCAACATTGGCTAAATAACAAGCTTCTTCATAACTACGACCGTCAGCAAGTGCGGTCGCTAATACGCTAATAACGGTATCTCCTGCACCAGTTACATCGAAAACCTCTTTGGCCTCAGTCGGCAAATGGAATGGCTCAATATTTGATCTTAATAAGGTCATGCCTTTTTCAGAACGCGTAACTAATAATGCGGACAAATCAAGATCTTTTATTAACTGTAAACCTTTTTCCGCAATATCTTCTTCACTATGACATTTTCCTACAACCGCCTCAAATTCGGACATATTTGGCGTAAGCAAAGTTGCCCCACGATAACGTGCAAAATCTGTTCCTTTTGGATCAATCAGCACAGGAATATTCACTTTACGAGCAATTTGGATCATTTTCTGCACATCATTTAACGTACCTTTACCATAGTCAGAAAGGATTAAAGCACCATAATTTTGCACCGCACTTTCTAACTTATCTAATAACTCTGCACTGTTCACATTCTGAAAATCTTCTTCAAAATCAAGGCGTAACAACTGTTGATGGCGTGATAAGATGCGTAACTTGGTGATAGTTGGGTGGCTGTCTAATTGAACAAAATCGCAATGAATATTTTGCTTTTCTAATAATTTTGTTAATGCACTGCCCGCCTCATCTTTTCCAGTTAAACCTAATAATTGAACTGGCACATTTAATGAAGATATATTCATGGCAACATTAGCCGCACCGCCTGCCCTTTCCTCATTTTCTTGTACTCGAACCACAGGAACAGGTGCTTCAGGCGAAATTCTATTTGTTGCACCAAACCAATAACGATCGAGCATTACATCGCCAAGTACCAAGACTTTAGCTTTATTAAACTGTGCCGAATATTGCATCATTTTTCTTCTCTCTTTATAAAATCATTAAAATTTTGCTGATTTTACCACAGTAAAAATGCTATTTCGTCAAATTTCCGTTAAACTATGGCATAAAATCAAAGTTGTATTAGATTAAGTAACATTATGGCAAAAACATCAATTCCACAATTTCGTATCGAATTTATTAAGCCTAAATATTGGTTCTTTTGGTTAGGATTTCTATTTTTCCGCCTTATTTTATTACTTCCCTACCCTATCTTGCTGAAGATTGGTAATGGTTTAGGTACTTTATTTTCTCGTTTAAATGTAGGTAAACGCAGAGCCAAAATCGCTCGCCGCAACTTACAATTATGTTTCCCAGAAGCTTCAGAACAAGAAATCGAAGATATATTACAAGCTAATTTAAAAGCCACTGGCATGGCAATTATTGAAACTGGCATGGCTTGGTTTTGGTCAGATAAACGAATAAAAAAATGGAGTAAAATCGAAGGGTTAGAATATTTAAAAGAAAATCAACAAGATGGCATTATTCTTGTTGGTGTTCATTTTCTCACTTTAGAATTAGGGGCAAGAATAATTGGTTTAGCTCATCCCGGTATCGGCATTTATCGACCACATGATGATCCTTTAATGGATTGGTTGCAATATCGTGGACGTGCAAGATCGAATAAAGGTTTATTAGATCGTAAAGATTTGCGTGCAATGATTAAATCTATTCGTCATGGCGAAATGATTTGGTATGCACCAGACCATGATTATGGAAGAAAAAACGCAGTCTTTGTGCCTTTCTTTGCTGTACCTGATGCTGCCACAACAACAGGAAGTTACTACTTATTGAAATCCTCGCCTAAAAGTAAAGTTATTCCTTTTGCACCACTTCGCAATAAAGATAACTCTGGATATACCCTGAAAATTTCAGAGCCGGTTGATTTTTCGGATATTTTAAATGATGAAGTGGCAATAGCCACAAGAATGAATAAAGTGGTGGAACAAGAAATCTTGAAAGGAATTAGCCAATATATGTGGTTGCACCGCCGCTTTAAAACCAGACCAGATGAAAATCAAAGCTTGTATGAATAATAATGGGGCATTAAGCCCCATTTTATTACTCACTAAAAATGACCTTTCATAAAAAACTTAGTCTTCACTTTCTTCTAATTCATCAGCCATTGCCGATAAAATTTCTCGAGAAAGCAAAGCTAAAGCACGATAAAAAGGCAAATTAGCCTGTTTTTCAACTTGATTAAAAAACTTGCTCGCACAAGGCAATAAAAAAGTTTCAAATAATTCTTTCTGAGCTTGAACCGAGTTTAGATTATCTTCAATCCAAGAGGCTGTTAAAAAAACTAATCCAAAATGATCCGCACTTTCTATTTCAGGCATGCCGCGCTCTTGTCGGAACATAAGAAAATGTTCAGGTTTAATCCCATAATCAGAAATTCGCGCAGACACCAGCGCATTATCTCCTGTAAATAAACGCTGATATTCTTTTTCTAGCGCTTTTAAATCCACAGGCATTTGTACAGTTTCTAAAGCATCTTTACTATCTTGATCTGTTTCTAAGCACCAAACTTGTTCCAAGCCTTTTTGTTGTAGCCAAGCAAATACATTCGCCATAATAGGATCTGTCGGTTGGCGATAAAATAAATTACCGAACAAGCGACTTATTATGGAAAAATTGTTTAATTGTGTTTCGACTGTCATTCGATTTTTTCCTGTTGCAAAGCAAAAAGTGCGGTGAGATTTTGTGTCGTTTTTTCTCGTACCTCTTGCAAAATATTCTGTCTAGTTTGTTCATCAAGAATATGAATATCACCAAACAAACAATGATCAATATCTGTAATTCCACAATAATTAAACAGACCATCAATCAAGCAGTTTTGTAATGATTGAATAAAGCCAAGATCTTCATATTTTTGCAAATTATTGCCAATAGTAATAAATTGCTGCATTTTTTTACCATGCAAAAGACCTACTGACACCCCATTTTCTGTTTTATACGCAAAACCATGGCTTAAAATGCGATCTAAATAGCCTTTTAAGATCGCAGGAAATCCCATCCACCATAATGGATAAATGAGGGTTATAAGATCTGCTTGATCTATTAATTCCTGTTCATAACGAATTTCAGCAGGCGTTATTTTCTGTTGCGCTGCTTGCAATTCTTCCCAAGATAAAATGGGATTAAAATCAATAGCATATAAATCCCTGACTTGTGTTTCAATCCCTTGCTCTTGGCTCGCTTTTATAGCTTGCTCTAATATCGCTTGATTAAAACTCGTTTGATTATTCGGATGAGCAAAAATAATTAAATGTTTCATTTCTTTCTCTTATATTTTCTGAACAATTAAAGTAATTCCATGCACGGCTTGAACTTCAACAATATCCCCTTGTTTCAGTCCATCACCTTGGATACGCCAAGTGGTATCCCCAAAAGCACCACGCCCAATACCATTATCCGCAATGGTTTCAACTTTACCACGACAACCAAGCATTGCATGATCTCGTTGATTTAAAGAAGAATTTGCCTGATCTTTTTCATCTTTAGTATGCTGATATTTCCACCATGCAACGCTCAAGATTATCGCTAAAATACCGTAGATAAAACATTGTGCAGTCAAAGATAAATCAGGAATCAAGACGCTGATAATGGAAACCACAATCGCCGCTAATCCCCACCATAACAAGAAAATGCCAGGAACAATAATCTCGGCAATCAAAAGTACAAATCCTAAAATCAACCAATGCCAAGAAGTCCAAATATTAAGCCATTCCATTTTATATATTCCTTCACAATAAAGGACGCCTGAGCGTCCATGATTATTATTGTTTGTCGCCTTTTAATAATTCAGCAATACCAGCAACGGAACCAATTAAATTTCCAGCCTCAAGTGGCATAAGAACCACTTTGCTATTATTTGCACCACCAATTTCTTTGAGCGCTTCAGTATATTTCTGAGCAATAAAATAATTGATAGCCTTGGTATCTCCACTTGCAATAGCCTCAGAAACCATTTGTGTTGCTTTTGCCTCTGCTTCAGCTGCTCTTTCGCGAGCTTCAGCTTGTAAAAATGCTTCTTGACGCTCACCTTCAGCTTTTAAAATGCGTGATTGTTTTTCCCCTTCAGCACGCAAAATTTCAGCTTGACGTACACCTTCAGCCTCTAAAATATCAGCACGTTTATTACGCTCAGCCTTCATTTGCGCATTCATCGCTGCGATCAACTCTTGCGGTGGGCGCACATCGCGAATTTCAATACGAGTAACCTTAATTCCCCAAGGGTTTGTTGCCTCATCAACAATAGCTAATAAACGGCTATTGATGTTATCACGCTGAGAAAGCATTTCATCTAATTCCATTGAACCTAAAACTGTACGAATATTGGTCATAGTTAAATTAATAATCGCTTGTTCAAGATGATTAACTTCATAAGCAGCACTACGTGCATCAATGACTTGCACGAAACAAACCGCATCAATAGACACGTTCGCATTATCTTTAGAAATCACTTCTTGTGATGGAATATCTAATACTTGCTCCATCATATTAATGCGGCGACCTACACGATCCACAAAAGGCACCACAAAATTTAGCCCTGGTGTTAAAGTGCGGGTATAGCGCCCAAAACGTTCAATTGTCCAATGATAGCCTTGTGGAACCGTTTTTAAGGTTGAATATAAAATAAATCCAACTAATAAAACGAAAATAATTGTTGCAACAGGTAAACCATCAAATAGTTCCATTACATACTCCTTTAAAAATATAATAAAAATGCCGACATATAGTAGCCTATTTTGCTTTATTTATCTAACTAAAGTGCGGTCTGAATAACATAAAAAAAGCGGATATTTTCATACCCGCTCCGTTTAAAATTAGATAAAAAATTATGAATTTTTACCTTCTTCACTCCAACATACTGCTGCTGTGAAAACAACGTCAGTCGAAGAGTTTAAAGCCGTTTCCGCAGAATCTTGTAATACGCCGATAATGAAGCCTACACCAATTACTTGTGCAGCGATGTCATTAGAAATACCAAATAAGCTACAAGCTAAAGGAATTAATAATAATGAACCACCAGCAACACCAGATGCACCACAAGCACAAATACTCGCAACTAAACTTAGTAATACTGCTGTAGGGAAAGAAACCTCAACACCTAAAGTATGTACTGCTGCTAAAGTTAGTACAGTAATTGTAATTGCTGCACCAGCCATGTTGATAGTTGCACCTAATGGAATTGAAACAGAATAGGTTTCTTCATCTAAATTTAAGCGTTTTGATAATTCCATATTCACTGGAATATTTGCCGCTGAACTACGAGTAAAGAATGCCGTTAATCCACTTTCACGCACGCAAGTCCATACAAGTGGGAATGGGTTACGGCGAATTTTCCAATACACTAAAATTGGATTGATAACGAAAGCAGTAAATGCCATAGAGCCAATTAGTACAACAAGTAACTGAGCATAGTCTAATAATGCACCTAAACCTTTGTCTGCGAGTGTTTCTGCAACCAAGCCAAACACCCCGATTGGTGCAAAGCTAATGATGAAATGAACGATTTTAGAAACCGCCTCTGAGAAATCATTCATGACATTTTTAGTTGTATCTGAAGCATAACGTAACGCTACCCCTAATCCAATTGCCCAAGATAAAATACCAATGAAGTTAGCATTAAATAATGCATTAATTGGATTATCTACCATGTTCAACACCAAAGTGCTTAATACTTCGGTCACTTCACTAGGCGGAGAAAGAGAACCTTCTTGAGTTTTTAGTGCAATTTCCGTTGGTAATGCAAAACTGAATAATACAGAGGTAAATGCAGCTAAGAAAGTACCTAATAAATACAAAACAATGATAGACTTCATATTGCTTTTTGAGCCTAATTGTTTATTGGCAATTGCTGAGATCACTAACAAGAAAACTAAAACAGGTGCAACTGCACGTAATGAACGTACAAACACTTTACCTAAGAAACCTGCTTTCTCTGCAAGATTAAAGCCTAATGCACCTTGTAATGATGGTGCAATTAAAGCCAATAAAAGTCCTAAAATAAGACCGATAGAAATCCGTTTAACTAGACTTCCATGAAAAAATAATGAAAAAAGACGTGATGTATTCATAATATAATGTTGTGTTATTTAAGTTAAAAATCCAGATCTATCAAAGATCCACCAAATTCAATGTAAAGATAGCGTAAATTTATTATAAAGAAAATATTAAAATAAAAATTTTTGCTTATTTCTTTTATAAATTAAAAAAAATGTTTCAATAAGACCATTTTTAAAAAAAATTTATATTCTGATATTGACCCCATGTATATAAAAACAGTATTATAAACTGTATAAATAATCAGTTATAAATTTAGAATCAAGCTTGGAGAAAAAAATGGGTTACTTAAATCAAAATCTTAGCAATATGGGCGCGGCACTTTCCTACCAGCCTATGCCATTTTTTATTGATACTGAACAGCGAGATAGAAGTTCGCATAAAAAGCTAGATCTCAATCTTTACTGCATTAAACGCCCTCAACAAACTTGTTTTGTGCAAGTTAAAAATCCCAATTTATTAGCATGGGGAATTGAGGAAGGAGATATACTTATTGTCGAAAAACAAGATAGCTTAGCGATTAATGATTTAATTGTTTTAGATTTAAATAATCAATTTCAATTGTATGAATTGATTGCTTATGAAAATAGTGAATTTATTTTCTTTCCTTTGGACAATAAAGCACATTCAATCAAAACTGATAGCTGGAAAGACTTATCTATCGTTGGCACAGTAACCAACACAATCCATCAAATGAAACCGAAAGGAAAGGAAACCAAATAAAATTTGCCGCATAAAAGTGCGGTACTTTTTGGAGCAGCTCATTTTTGACCGCACTTTTAACGCAAAAAATAAAGCGATCTATAAAAGATCGCTTTACGATTTCTAGCTGATTAGCCTATTTTTTCTTTTTCGCTTTTGGATTTGGTAAATCAGTGATTGAACCTTCAAAAACTTCTGCGGCTAAGCCAACAGATTCATGTAAAGTTGGGTGAGCATGGATAGTTAATGCAAGATCTTCAGCATCACAGCCCATTTCAATTGCCAAGCCAATTTCACCTAATAATTCACCGCCGTTAGTACCAACAATTGCGCCACCAATCACACGATGTGTATCTTTATCGAAAATTAATTTTGTCATACCATCTGCGCAATCAGAAGCAATTGCACGTCCAGATGCAGCCCAAGGGAACTTAGCCACTTCGTAATTAATACCTTCAGCTTTACATTCTTTCTCAGTTTTACCAACCCAAGCAACTTCTGGCTCAGTATAAGCAATAGATGGAATTACTTTTGGATCGAAGTAATGTTTTTGTCCTGCGATAACTTCTGCAGCTACATGGCCTTCATGAACACCTTTATGCGCAAGCATTGGTTGACCAACAATATCACCAATAGCAAAGATATGTGGAACATTTGTACGCATTTGTTTGTCTGTACGAATAAATCCACGATCATCAACTTCAACACCAGCAACACCAGCATCAATTAATTTACCATTTGGTACACGGCCAATCGCAACTAAGACCGCATCATAACGGCGAGTTTCATTAGCTGCTTTACCTTCCATTGAAACATGAATACCATCTTCTTTTGCTTCAACTGCGGTCACTTTAGTTTCTAATAGTAAGTTGAATTTTTTCTCAATACGTTTGGTATAAATTTGTACCATATCTTTATCCGCTGCAGGAATAACTTGGTCAAACATTTCTACCACATCCACTTTAGAACCTAATGCATGATAAACAGTTCCCATTTCAAGACCGATGATACCACCACCCATGATTAATAAGTTTTCAGGCACTTCTTTTAATCTTAATGCGTCTGTAGAATCCCAAATACGTGGATCTTCATGGGGAATAAATGGTAATTGGATTGGGCGAGAACCTGCCGCAATAATTGCGTTATCAAAAGTAATTGTGGTTTCCCCTTCTTCACCAGCGACAATAATTGTATTTGGGCCAGAGAATTTACCATAACCATTAACAACTTGTACTTTACGCTGTTTAGCCATACCAGCTAAACCGCCAGTCAATTGATTAATTACTTTTTCTTTCCAACCACGAATTTTATCAATGTCTGTTGTTGGCTCACCAAAAACAATACCATGCTCAGATAAAGATTTCGCTTCTTCAATCACTTTAGCTACATGCAATAATGCTTTAGATGGAATACAACCTACGTTTAAACACACCCCACCAAGAGTTGAAAAACGCTCAACAATAATAGTTTCTAAACCTAAGTCTGCACAGCGGAAAGCTGCTGAATAACCTGCGGGACCAGCTCCTAATACAACAACTTGTGTTTTAATCTCTTTATTCATTTTTTACCTCGTTAAAACTTGACGGTTTCTTACCGCACTTTAACAGTTTTAACGCCCCTAAGAAAATTTAGGGGCGCAGAATATTACATAACTAAACGACGAAGATCGCTTAATACACCATTAATGAAAGTAATAAATCTTGCACCATCAGCGCCATCAATTACTCGGTGATCATAAGATAATGATAACGGTAACATTAAGCGAGGAGTGAAGTCTTTACCATTCCATACTGGCGTCATTTCAGATTTAGACACACCTAAAATTGCAACTTCTGGAGCATTCACGATTGGCGTAAAGTGTGTACCACCGATACCACCTAAACTTGAAATTGTGAAACAGCCGCCTTGCATATCAGATGCTGTTAATTTACCAGCACGCGCTTTCTTAGAAATCTCAGCTAACTCACGAGATAATTCAATAATGCCTTTTTTGTTCACATCTTTAAATACAGGAACCACTAAGCCATTAGGTGTATCAACTGCAACCCCAATATTGATGTATTTTTTCAGAATTAGGCTCTGCGCATCTTCAGATAATGAGCTATTAAAGCGTGGGTAAGCTTCTAACGCTTTAGCAACTGCTTTCATGATGAATACTAATGGTGTAATTTTCACATCAAGTTTTTGTTTTTCAGCTAATACGTTTTGTTCTTTACGGAATTGTTCTAGATCCGTAATATCCGCTTTATCCCATTGAGTTACATGCGGAATCATTACCCAGTTACGATGTAAGTTTGCACCAGAAATTTTCTGAATACGACCTAACTCAACTTGTTCAATTTCACCAAATTTACTGAAGTCAACTTTCGGCCATGGTAACAATCCTAATCCTGCACCATTTGCTGCGCCATTAGTCGCTGGGGTTGCAGAAACACTGCCACTTTCAACAGCTTTAATTGCTGCTTTAACATAAGCCTGAACGTCTTCTTTTAAGATACGACCTTTACGTCCCGTACCTTTAACTTTATCTAGGTTTACACCAAATTCACGAGCTAAACGGCGAACAACTGGAGTAGCATGTGCAAATACCGCACTTGCTGTTACATCAGCTTGAGAAGCTGGCGCTGCTTGACTTGCCTGTGGCGCTGGTGCCGGTGCTGCTTTAGTTTCAGCTACTGGAGCTGATGCTTTTCCTTGCACTTCAAAGCGCATGATTAATGAACCAGTTGAAACTTTATCACCTGATTTCACTAAAATTTCTTTTACTACACCAGCAAAAGGCGCAGGAACTTCCATTGACGCTTTATCGCCTTCAACAGTAATTAAAGATTGTTCTTCTGCAATAGTATCGCCTACCGCTACCATGATTTCAGTCACGTTTACTTCGTCGCCACCAATATCAGGAACGTGAACATCTTGCACCGCACTTTCAGTTGCTGCTGGAGCAGGCGCTGAAGCTTGAGCTGCCTCAGCCACTGGAGCTGCACCTGCAACTTCAAATTTCATCACAAGGGTGCCTGTAGAAACTTTATCGCCAACCTTGATCAAAATTTCTTTGACTACACCAGCAACAGGAGCTGGCACTTCCATTGATGCTTTGTCGCCTTCAACGTTTAAAATAGATTGTTCTTCAGCAACATTGTCACCTACTGCCACCATAATTTCAGTGACATTCACTTCATCACCACCAATGTCTGGTACATGAATTTCGATGATAGATGCAACCGCACTTTGCGCTTGTGGTGCAGGCGCAGCCTCTGCTACAGTTTCTGCTGGTTTAACTTCTGCCGCACCTTCTAATACAAACATAGATGTGCCAGTAGAAACTTTATCACCTACTTTTACTAAAACTTCTTTGATTACTCCTGCCTCTGGCGATGGAACTTCCATTGATGCTTTGTCACCCTCAACGTTAATCACTGATTGATCAACAGCAACAGTATCTCCAGCTTTAACCATAACTTCAGTGACAGTAACTTCATCTCCGCCAATATCTGGAATTTGAATTTCTTTAGCCATTTTATCTTATCCTATTTTTATGGGCGGATTTCTCCGCCCTGTTAAAATATTGATTATGCGTATAAAGGATTGATTTTATCTGCATCAATACCATATTTAGCAATTGCTTGAGCAACTACATCTTTGCTGATAGAGCCTTGTTTCACTAATTCAGTTAATGCAGCGATAACAACGTAATGAGCATTCACTTCAAAATGCTCACGTAAGTTTTCACGGCTATCTGAACGACCGAAACCATCAGTACCTAATACACGATAGCTTTGTGCTGGTACATAGGCACGAACTTGTTCTGCGAATAGTTTGATGTAATCAGTCGCAGCCACGGCTGGTGCATCGTTCATTACTTGAGCAATGTAAGGTACTTTAGCTTCAGCTTCTGGATGTAATAAGTTCCAACGATCTGCATTTGCACCATCACGAGCAACTTCCGTGAATGAAGTCACGCTGTAAACATCAGAGGTAATACCGAAGTCATCAGCAAGTAATTTAGCAGCTTCACGCACGTGACGTAAAATCGCACCTGAACCTAATAATTGAACTTTGCCTTTACCTTGACCAGTTACAGTTTCAAATTTGTAGATACCTTTACGAATACCTTCTTCAGCACCTTTTGGCATTGCTGGTTGGTCATAAGTTTCATTCAAGGTTGTGATGTAGTAATACACATCTTCTTGCTCAGGACCATACATACGGCGTACACCATCTTGCATAATAACCGCAACTTCATAAGCAAATGCTGGGTCATAAGAAATACAATTTGGAATAACAGCAGATTGGATATGGCTATGACCATCTTCGTGTTGTAAACCTTCACCATTTAAGGTTGTACGACCTGAAGTACCACCGATCATGAAACCACGAGCGCGCTGATCACCAGCTAACCACATTAAATCGCCGACACGTTGGAAACCAAACATTGAATAATAAACAAAGAATGGAATCATAGGTACATCATTTGTTGAATAAGATGTAGCTGCTGCTAACCAAGATGCTACTGCACCTTGTTCATTGATACCTTCTTGTAATACTTGTCCATCGATTGCTTCACGATAGTAAGATACTTGTTCACGATCTTGAGGGGTATAATTTTGTCCGTGTGGGTTGTAAATACCAATTTGACGGAATAAGCCTTCCATACCAAAAGTGCGGGCTTCATCTGCAATAATTGGAACAATGTGTTTACCCACAGATTTATTTTTCAATAGCACGTTTAATGAACGAACAAATGCCATTGTTGTAGAAATCGGACGGCTTTGTTCTTCAAATAATTGTGCAAATTCTTCTAATGCAGGAACTTCTAATTGCTGTGTGAAACGTGGTAAACGAGTTGGTAGGTAACCGTTTAACGCTTGGCGACGTTCATGTAGATATTTATATTCTTCGGTACCTTCTGCAAATTTAACATAAGGTAAGTTATCAATTTCTGCATCAGATACTGGAACATTGAAACGATCACGTACGTGTTTAACGCCTGACATATCCATTTTCTTAACTTGGTGAGCGATATTACGGCCTTCAGCTGCTTCACCCATACCATAACCCTTGATGGTTTTAACTAACAACACAACAGGTTTGTCTTTAACTTGTTTTGCTTTATTAAATGCTGCAAATACTTTTAATGGATCATGACCACCACGGTTAAGTGCAAAAATTTCATCGTCTGTCATTTCTGCCACTAATGCTTCAGTTTCTGGGTAGCGACCAAAGAAATGTTTACGAACATAAGCACCATCTTTAGATTTGAAGGTTTGATAATCGCCATCAACAACTTCCATCATTAATTGTAATAATTTACCTGATGTATCACGTTGTAATAAACGATCCCAACGACGTCCCCAAATAACTTTAATCACTTCCCAACCTGAACCATTGAATTGCGCTTCAAGTTCTTGAATGATTTTGCCATTACCCGTTACCGGTCCATCTAAACGTTGCAAGTTACAGTTGATAACGAATACTAAATTATCTAATTTTTCACGAGCTGCGAAAGCAATGGCACCACGAGACTCTACTTCATCCATCTCGCCATCACCTAAGAATGCGTATACAGTTTGATCTGAAGTATCTTTTAAGCCACGGTTATGTAAGTATTTTAAGAAGCGCGCTTGATAAATTGCATTCAATGGTCCAAGACCCATTGACACTGTCGGGAATTGCCAGAATTCAGGCATTAATTTAGGATGTGGATAAGAAGATAGTCCTTTACCTGCAACTTCTTGACGGAAGTTATCTAATTGTTCTTCAGTTAAACGACCTTCTAAGAATGCACGAGCATAAATTCCTGGAGAAATATGACCTTGGAAGAAAACTAAATCTCCGCCGTTTTTCTCTGTACGAGCTTTAAAGAAATGGTTAAAACAAACTTCATAAATCGTTGCTGAAGATTGGAAGGAAGACATATGTCCACCTAATTCTAGGTCTTTTTTCGATGCACGTAATACCATCATCATCGCATTCCAACGAATTGCACTGCGGATACGACGTTCTAAATCTAAATTACCTGGATAGTTAGGCTCTTCTGATGGTGAAATAGTATTGATGTAATCTGTACTTACACCTGTTGGTAGGGATACTGCATTTGCACGAGCGTGTTGCATTAATTGCTCAATAATGTATTGAGCACGCTCAATACCTTCTTCACGAATTACTGAATCGATCGCTAACAACCAATCGTTGGTTTCGACCGGATCTACGTCATTTCTTAACATATCTGACATAGTCTTTTCCTTATTGTGTTAAGTTAAAAGGTACGTTTAATTTATAGTAATAAACTAAACAACGGATTGATAACTAAAATTCTGATAATTTTGGCAAAACTCACAACGAAACTAATCACAAAATATAGTTTGCGTTACAAATTATTAACAAATTCTGTAAATGTTATTAGATTTTTTGAAATAAAGATAGTAATTTTTATATGAAAGTAAGAAAAAGCCTCAGAATTCTTACTTAATAAAAAGTTTATTGATGTAAAAAACGGATTAGTTATTAACTAATCCGTTTTAAAATAATCTCTCTTATTATTTTTTTAACACTAGAACAACAGAGTCACCAGCAACAACCTCACCAGATTTCTTCTCCATTCCACTAATTTCATCCATATTTGAAATAACTGTTGGCGTTAATACAGATTTTGCTTTTGCCTCTAATAATGCTAAATCAAACTCAATGATAGTTTCACCACGTTTTACTTGTTGACCTTCTTGTGCAATACGAGTAAAGCCTTCGCCTTTTAGTTCTACTGTATCAATACCAAAGTGGACGAATAATTCAACTCCATCTTTGGACTCCATTGAGAAAGCATGATTGGTTTCAAATATTTTACCAATGACACCATCTACAGGAGCAACAATCTTATTACCAGTAGGGCGGATAGCAATACCATCGCCTACAATTTTCTCAGAGAAAACAACATCTGGCACATCTTCAATGTTAACAATTGTTCCTGAGATAGGCGCATAAATTTCAACATCAACAGATTTGCTTTCCTTTGAACCAAATAATTTATCAAAAAATCCCATTTAAATTCTCCTACTAGTGAATAATTGCGCTATTCTAGCGTAATTTTTTGCCAAATGGTATTAATTAAGTGCTTTTTCTGCTAAAAAATCAGCGACTAAATTCGCAATACCAGCTGCTGTTGGCTGCTGTAATGCTTGCTCTGCAAGTAATTTAGCATCTTGGTAATTAACGTTGCGAATTAATTTTTTAATACGCGGCACAGAAATTGCACTCATACTAAACTCATCTAATCCCATACCTAGTAACAATACAGTAGCATTTTCATCGCCCGCTAATTCACCACACATTCCAGTCCACTTACCTTCAGCATGAGATGCATCTATTACTTGTTTGATTAAGTTTAATACAGCTGGTGTCATCGGGTTATATAAATGTGAAATAAGCTCATTACCACGATCAACTGCTAAAGTATATTGTGTCAAGTCATTCGTCCCAATACTAAAGAAATCGACTTCTTTTGCTAAGAATTTCGCATTAACCGCAGCTGCAGGTGTTTCAACCATTACCCCAATTTGAATATTTTCATCGAAAGCTTTACCTTCATCACGTAACTCCTGTTTCAAGCTTTCAATCACAGATTTTAATTCACGAATTTCTTCAACAGAAATAATCATTGGGAACATTACAGCTAATTTACCAAATGCTGAAGCTCTTAATACCGCACGTAATTGCGCATGTAAGATTTCACGACGGTCCATCGCAATACGGATTGCACGCCAACCTAAGAAAGGATTCATTTCTTTTGGTAAATCCAAATATGGCAAATCTTTATCACCACCAATATCCATTGTACGTAGAACAACTAGACGACCATTCATGGCTTCAACAACTTCTTTATAAGCAATAAATTGTTCTTCTTCTGTTGGCAACTGATCACGATCCATAAATAAGAATTCCGTGCGATATAAACCAACACCTTCAGCTCCATTACGATCAGCCCCTTCACAATCACGAATAGTACCAATATTCGCAACCACATCAACTTGATACCCATCTAAAGTCAATGCCGGCAAATCTTTTAATTTTGCCAATTCAGCTTTTTCTTCTGCTAATTGTCTTTCTAAAGCTTTTAAACGCTCAATTTCGTCATGTGTAGGATTTACATAAACTGCATTATTCACTGCATCCAAAATGAGATAATCGCCAGTATTTACCTTTGAAGTAACATCGTTAGTACCTACGATAGCCGGTAATTCAAGTGAGCGTGCCATAATAGAAGTATGTGATGTTCTACCACCAATGTCAGTAATAAAACCTAATACTTTATCTAAATTTAATTGCGCTGTTTCAGAAGGAGTTAAATCATAAGCAACTAAAATAACTTCCTCATTAATATCTCCTAAATCAACAATATTCATACCCAAAATATTTTTGATCAAGCGATTACCAATATCACGAATATCGCCAGCACGCTCTTTGAGATATTCATCATCAATTTCAGATAACATTGCCACTTGTTGATCAATAATCTTACTTGCTGCAACACCTGCATTAACTTTATTTGAACGTAAATAATCCAAGATTTCTTCTTCTAATTCTTCATCTTCAAGGATCATTAAATGCCCTTCAAAAATTGCAGCCTTTTCTTCGCCTAAAGAAGCTAAAGCGCGATCTTTAATTGCAATGAGTTGCTCAATAGCAGCAGTGCGACCTTCATAAAAACGAGCAATCTCAGTTTCAACTTGCTCATCTTTAATTTTTTGCATATCAAGAACAATTTGTTCTTCTTTAAGCACTAACGCCTTACCAAATACAATACCTGGTGATGCTGGAATACCTGAAATCATATTAACCTTCCGAAATAATTTTTAAATTACAATATGCTAAATAGAATAATAGCCATAAACTTTGCCATTTATAAAAATGGCGTTAAGTTATGGCTAATAAATATATTTGCTTATTCTAAAGTAGGAATTAATGCAACTAGATGTTCAACTGCTTTTTGCTCATCTTCGCCTTCAGCAGAAATAGTGATTACAGTACCTTGAGTTAAACCTAAAGTTTGTAATTTAAATAAACTTTTTGCACTCGCACTTTTACCAGCAGAAGTAACTGTGATTTCGGAAACAAAGGCTTTTGCTTCTTTCACGAATTGTGCAGCTGGACGAGTGTGTAAGCCGTTTGGCGCAATAATTTCAACATCTTTTGAGTACATAATTGTATCCTCTTGTTTAAGTTATTCTATATGTATGTAAACAAATCTAACAGTTTCAGAAACAAACTTGCTAGTTTAAATTTATATTTATTTTAAATAAAAAAATAAATCCAGCGCATAGTATCAAGGTTCAAACTAGAATAATCAAGGTAAATCACATTAAAATTTGAACTACATCACAAAAAAAGCACCAAACTGTTTATTAAACATGCAAAAATTAACCTTTCATTAACCTAAGGCTCCGATATAAAATGCCTTTTAGACTTAGTTTCCGCTAAACTTGCTATTAATCTATGGTAATTTTCAAAACGTAGCGGATGAATTTTTCCCTCTTCAACAGCAAGCTGTATAGCACAACCTGGATCATGCAAATGTTTACAATCTCGGAACTTGCAAGTGCCTAAAAAATATTGAAACTCTCGATAACCTTTTGTAATTTGATCTTGCTCCAAATGCCACAAACCAAACTCCCGAATACCTGGGGAGTCAATCAAATTTCCGCCTTGTGGTAAGTGGTATAAACGAGAAGATGTTGTAGTATGCTGACCTAAACCAGAAACTTGGCTGACATCGCCAGTTTGAGCTTGTACTTCTGGCAAAATATGATTAATTAAACTTGATTTTCCAACCCCTGATTGCCCAACAAAAATGGAGGTTCCTTGAGATAAAAGTGCGGTAAATTTTTCCATATTTTCACCGCTCTTTGCAGAAATCAGTAAAGTTTCATAGCCAATTTTCTGATAAATTTCGAGCTGTTGTTCAACTTCTTCCCTATCTTCCAGCGTTAATAAATCAGCTTTATTTACAACAATAATTGCCGGAATATTTGAGCTCTCACAAACAACTAAATAACGGTCAATAATATTAAGAGATAAACTTGGTAGTACAGCTAAAACAATAATAATTCGATCAATATTCGCAGCAATTGGTTTTAATCCATTATAATAATCAGGTCGTGCAATTTCGTTCTGACGAGGTTGAACGGCTTCAATAACGCCGCTCACACCTTGTAATTGCGCTTTTCCTTTACGCCAAACAACATGATCTCCAACCACAACACTTTTTAAAGTGCGGCGTAAATTACAGCGAATAATTTCGCCTTGCTCATTTTCGACATCTGCGTGGGCAGCGTATCTTGTCACAACAATCCCATCTTGCGAATTCCCAAGCATATCTTCTTGCCAATCAATATCAGATTTACTACGGCGTTGATGACGATGTAATGTCTTCGCATTATTAGATTGAATTCGGCGTTGTTGATTTTGGGTTAATTTACGTTTACTCAAAGAGAAGTCCTTAAAGTGCGGTCGTTTTTCAGATAGAATACAAAAAATTTTGTATAGGATACCTTTATTATGCAATTAGATAAACAAAATCTTATTTGGATAGATTTAGAAATGACGGGCTTAGATCCTGAAAAAGAACGAATTATTGAGATTGCCACAATTGTCACAGACAAAGATCTCAACATATTGGCGGAAGGTCCTGTTTTGACCGTTCATCAATCAGAGGAATTACTCGGTAAAATGAGCGAATGGTGTGTAAAAACACATACAGCCAATGGCTTAGTTGAACGAGTAAAAAATAGTAAATTAACGGAGCGTGCAGCCGAATTGCAAACCCTAGATTTTCTCAAAAAGTGGGTGCCTAAAGGCACATCTCCGATTTGTGGAAATAGTGTCGCTCAAGATAAGCGTTTTTTATATAAATACATGCCCGAACTAGCCGAATATTTTCATTATCGTCATTTAGATGTAAGCACACTAAAAGAACTGGCTTCAAGATGGAAACCTGAAATTCTAAAGAGCTTTGAAAAAAAGAATACGCATCTAGCGCTAGATGATATTCGTGAATCAATTGCAGAATTAGCACATTATAGAAAAACATTTATCAACTTAGACGATAAATAGACAATTTGAATGATAACTAAGCAAGTTTAATTTTTTTCAAATTTTAAACTTGCACCTTAATAAAATATTTGTATAATACAGCCCGTTCCTCAGCGAGGAGGGACAAATTAAGCGGGAATAGCTCAGTTGGTAGAGCACAACCTTGCCAAGGTTGGGGTTGCGAGTTCGAGCCTCGTTTCCCGCTCCAATCTTTTCTATATATGCGGGAATAGCTCAGTTGGTAGAGCACAACCTTGCCAAGGTTGGGGTCGCGAGTTCGAGCCTCGTTTCCCGCTCCAGTTTAACATCTAAAATTATCTACTCTATCCCTATATTTACAAATAAAAGTAACCGAACTAATATTAGCCATCTCGACTTTTACAATGAAATATTGAATATGTTAACTAAGCTACTTATTTCCATAATTTTACCGCCCTTTAACTCTCTTATTTTATGGTTTCTTTCCTTATTTCTTTCTAAACTCCACTTAAAAAAAAGCGCACGCTTTTGCGGTCTTTTGGCAATATTTAGCTTATATATTTTTAGTATTCCTTACACCGTGACAAAACTACACGATAGCCTGCTAATTAATCAAAATTATTCTCTAAACGAATATAAACAAGCACAAGCAATTGTTGTGTTAGGTGGTGGTTTGCGTCATAGCAATGAACTCTCTGCACCAAGCTCATTAAGTATTCCCCCCATTCCGCTCGAACGTTTGCGCTATGCAGCATTCCTACATAAACAAACTCAACTTCCTATTTTGCTCACAGGAAGTGACATAAATGGAAATTCTGAAGCAAAAGTTATGCAAAACTTTAATACACCGGTAAAATGGTTAGAGGAACAGGCGACTAATACATCTCTAAATGCCTATTTTTCAAAGAAACTTTTGGAAAAAGAAAATGTCAGCACAATTATTTTAGTCACTAATGAATGGCATATGCAAAGAGCAAAACTCACTTTTGAAAAGCAAGGGTTTAATGTATTGCCCGCAAATGTTGGTAGTGGCCCAACTCCAAGTTACTACAAACTTGATTTGATGTACTTTATTCCACAAGCAATATCACTCAATACAAACACACAATTATTAAAAGAATGGATTGGATATTGGAAAGAGAAATATATGTAATAAACACTTACAGTGTTTCAGTTTTAAATAACACAAGAGAACTAAAATGTAAATTTTAGATACTCAGGGATAGCAGAAACCTAAGAATTGAAAAAGCCACAAGCAATTTATTTACTTATGGCTTTTTACAGAATACTGGCGGAGGAAGTGAGATTCGAACTCACGGAGGGCGTAAACCCTCGCCGGTTTTCAAGACCGGTGCCTTCAACCACTCGACCATTCCTCCGTCTTGACGGCGCACAATATAATACAGAAAAAAATATAAGTAAATTAAAAAATGAGACAAATTGTTTAAAAGTCTATTATTTAGTCATGCAACGACATATTGCAAAATATCTCATAATAAATCAACTATATTAATAGTTGACATTGCGCTGACTAGGCATTAATTTATTTTTTTATTTTTACATTGTTATTTACATCATATAGGAGCGTTTATGCAATCTCGAATTATTATTGACAGTAGAGAAGAATCGGTATTATCAACAAATAAGGTGCTACGTAATACATACTTTCTACTCGCATTGACATTGGCCTTTTCCGCTCTAGTGGCTTTTATTGTAATGCAATTAGCTCTTCCTCCACTTCATGTTGGCGTTATGTTAATCGCATTTTATGGCTTGTTATTCTTAAATAATATGCTAGCAAATAGTGCATGGGGGCTTTTATCAACATTTGCATTAACCGGATTACTAGGTTATTCGTTAGGACCTATTTTAAACTATTATGTAGGTGCGGGATTAGGTGATTTGGTTGTTCTTGCACTCGCTGGAACTGCGGCTGTTTTTTTCAGTTGTTCCGCTTATGTTCTCACAACTAAAAAAGATATGTCATTTTTATCAGGTATGATGCTTGCGCTATTTATTGTACTTTTGGTTGGAATGATCGCTAGTTTCTTCTTTAATATGAATGGTTTCCATGTTGTTTTCAGCTCTTTATTTATAGTGTTTTCCACTATGGGAATTTTATATGAGACGAGTAATATTATTAATGGTGGTGAAACAAACTACATCCGAGCAACCGTAAGCCTATATATTTCTTTATATAATATATTTGTTAGTTTATTAAATTTATTAGGCATTTTCAGTAGAGATGAATAAACTATACAAATAAAGCCAAGCCCCTTTAATGTGATCTGCACCCCAAAA
>NZ_MUXZ01000010.1 GCF_002015075.1 Canicola haemoglobinophilus | reverse complement strand
TTTTGCCTTTTCTGGGCTGATGCTTTTCATAGCCAAGGTGGTCGGTCAGCTCACCATTTAACGCCGCTTCTACCGTGATTTTTTTGAGCATTCGTGAAAACTGATTAAGGTCTTCTGGGGTTTTTAAGGTTTTGGCAAATTCCGCTGCCAAGGCGTGGAGTTGTTTTTCGTTCATAATAAAATACCTGTGTCTAGATGTATTATCTCCAGAAACAGGTATTTACACAAATTATGGGAGAGGCTCCGACATTGTTCACAAATTTACACTTTATCTTACCTTTCCTTGTTATTAGCTATGATACAGGCAAATAACAAGGAGAGAACAATGAGCTATTTTGAGCCTTGTAAATACTGTGGTAATCACCACTAGTTAATTTTGCTTATTTAAAACAACCAAATATAAGGGCAGGTTAAGATACCAGCCTTTATTTTATGTAGAACAGGGCAATGCCTTTCGACTAAAAATGCAAGGCGTAATTATTGAAATATGCGGTTTCAATCCCTTTAGAGCGGGGGAGCTTTCGACTAAATATATTTAATTTGAATGCTTGTTCTTGTATCTGCATCTAATCTCTCTTTTTAGCTGTTGTGACTTTTCTTGATTTTTTACTGATAATGCAGAGTCTTTCAATATCCATTTCATTAAAGATCTTGTTGATTCAAGTTTCCCTTTTTCTCTAATTAGAAAAATAATTTCAGAAATATCAATAATTCCTTCAGAATAATTCCAAGCAAGTTCAGTCAATTTATATTCTAAGGTTCTTCTTTTCATAATAAATTCCTTCTTTTTATAGAACAGGCTCTTGAACCTCTTTAGAAGTCTTATCCCTTTGAACTTGAATTTTCATTTTTTGTAAAATCTTGAAAATTTCTTCATTAAATTGATTATCCGCTATCATCTTCCAGTAGATTTTCTTTGGAAATCCCCTTTCATCTATAACTCTTATGCTTCTAAATCCAAATTCATCAAGAGTCTTTTTCATTGATGGAACTGTGGAAGACTGATAATGATTTCGTCTCAATCCCTTTAGAACAGGGCAGTGTCTTTCGACCGATGCAAGGGATTGTGAGTGATCCAAGATCAGGGTCTCAATCCCTTTAGAACAGGGCAGTGTCTTTCGACAAAGGGATGGAATCATCATACCGCTTGGATTATATGTCTCAATCCCTTTAGAACAGGGCAGTGTCTTTCGACATATAACGTCTAGCATATCCATTCCAAATTTCCTGTTGCGTATTTTGTGCCAAAGAAAAATCCCAAAAGCGATGAATTTTGTGGTTTTTTGCTAACTTACCAAAATCGCCTGTTGATTCTTGTTCATTGGTAAAGAAAATACTGTAACCAAAGATATTCATCTCTAAAGATTGCGTATCATTATTTTGATAGATATTGCTATCGTAATCACACACAATAATGCGATCTTTTTTAGCTAATAACTCGCCAATTTTTACTTGATCGCTTGAAATGAGCGATCTATTTTCTTTGTAAACTGGGAAGTAATTATTTAGCTCGCAGTTGCCTTTTGAATAATCCACCTCTTGCACACTTTCTGTATGTTGAGTGAGATCCAAGCGTTGTAATTTTGTTTCTTCTAACTGCTCAAATAAACTCTTACGCAATGCCGCAAATTTATCTTTATCCATAAATTGCTCAGGGGATGCTTCTTTTAAGGCAATCCCTAAACCAGCCAAGCCATAAGTATTTTGAATAAACCATTGATTTAGTTCTGTTTGAATCTGCTGAATAGTATTTTTTACCTGCTCGGTATTCGGGGCAATAATTAAAAATTTCCCTGCTGCATTCATCACTTGGCTTGTCGCTGGTAAGCCACATTTCTCTAATAGTTTCAAGGAAGCTAATTCAGTAAAGAGTGACACTTGGAAAGAGCGTCCACGCAATAATTTTGCGGATTGTTCATTCGTTTTTTTACCACCTGAAAAAATGAAATCTTGAATACCGAAGAAATCCCCTTGAACCAATAAAATAGGTTGTGAATTTTGTTTATCCGCTAAGGTGAGAGCCACATAAAACGCCGATGTAATTTTGGCAAAATCATAAAATGAAATTGTTGCATCATATTGGCTTGGAATATTAGCGGTGTAGCACTGCAATAGCGTATCAAAATGGTCTAGCCATAAAGATAGATTTTGAGCGTGAGCTGTTGGAATGGCATCAATGCCTTTCACAAATCCCTCTTGCCATTCCACATTTTTAACGGATTCCTCAGGAAAAATAGAAGATGGGCTTAATGGTTTGCTTGCATAAGCGTATTGCAAATTTGTTTTGGTTTTATTCTTTAGCGAAATTTGCTCAAACATTGCCATAAGCTGAGAATGATTTTTCGAGAGAGGCTCATTACCTAATGCAAGTTTTCTCGCTTCTAATAAGGTTTCATCATTGGCGGATAGTTGAGAAAGTAGAGGTTTAAGAGCGCTAGGAAGTTTTTGGGATAAATACTCAAAATTGCTTTGAGATAAAAGTATTTGAAGATCGGAAAGTAATGCAAAAAGAGATAATTGGATTGGCTCAGTTGAATACATAATATTTTTCATAATACGCACCTATTTTTTTCAGTGGGGTTGATTACGGTAATTAATATTGAATAACCAGAGTTCAAATTGCATATGCGATAGAATAAATTGATAAATGGAGAATAGTGAAAAATACAAATTTGTAAAATTGAGAAATAACTTTTATTTATATCAATAAACTTATCTTCTTACTTTCTTTCACTATCATATTTCATAAAATTTTGCTAAATTTAACCGCACTTTTTTGTCATAAAATAACCTTGAGAGGATATGAAATCTGTTTCGATTGTGGGGTTGGGGTGGTTAGGTTTACCTCTTGCCCGTCATTTAAAAAATTTAGGTTGGGAAGTTAAAGGCACAAAACGCACCCATGAGGGCGTGGAGCAAATGCGTTTAATTCGATTGGAAACCTATCATCTTGAACTTACCCCTGATATTAATTCTGATCCTGATGATTTAACCGAGTTACTTTCTGTTGATGCATTAGTGATTAATATTCCACCAAGCCAATATTTTTTCCATTTACAACATTATGTACAAGGCGTTAAAAACTTAGTTAACGAAGCCTTACTACATGGTGTTCAGCATATTATTTTCATTAGTTCTACTTCGGTATTTCCAGATATTTCTGCTGAATTTGATGAGAGTAGTCACTTTGAACCTCAGTCAGAAATGAGTAAAGCATTACTTGAAATTGAGCAATGGTTATTTGAATTGAAAGATGTTGATTGCGATATTATTCGTTTTGGTGGGCTTATTGGCGCAGATCGTCATCCCGTTTATTCTTTAGCAGGAAAAACAGAATTATCCGTTGGGAATACGCCAATTAATTTAGTACATATTGATGATTGCGCTAGGGCGATTCAGTTGCTATTAGAAACGCCAAGTTATCAGCGTTTATATCATTTAGTTGCTCCACAACACCCTACTCGAGCAGAGTACTACGGGCAGATAGCGGAAAAATTAGGCTTAGAATTACCGCACTTTATTTGTTCCGAGCAAGATCCGCAACGTATTATTTTGGCTGATAAAATTTGCCAAGAACTTGGGTTTGTCTATCAATATCCTGATCCTTATTTAATGTTACCGACAAGAAAATAAAAATATTGAATTGCATTTTTAGTCAAAAAAATGCAATAATATGCATATTCTATTCATTATGTAATACACAAATAAGAAGGTCATAAATGTCAAACACAATTTTACAACATCTCCCAATTGGTCAAAAAGTCGGTATCGCTTTTTCTGGCGGTTTAGACACAAGTGCGGCATTACTTTGGATGCGTCAAAAAGGTGCAGTGCCTTATGCTTATACGGCAAATTTAGGTCAACCAGATGAAGATGATTACAATGCTATTCCTAAAAAAGCCATGGAATATGGTGCTGAAAATGCAAGATTAATTGATTGTCGTAGCCAGTTAGCTCATGAGGGGATTGCTGCAATTCAATCTGGTGCTTTCCATGTTTCAACAGGTGGCATTACTTATTTTAATACCACGCCTTTAGGTCGCGCAGTGACTGGTACAATGCTAGTTTCTGCAATGAAAGAAGATGACGTAAACATTTGGGGCGATGGTTCTACTTTCAAAGGTAACGATATTGAGCGTTTCTATCGTTATGGTTTATTAACTAATCCAAATTTAAAAATCTATAAACCTTGGTTAGATAATCAATTTATTGATGAGCTTGGTGGTCGTCATGAAATGTCTGAGTTTTTAATCGCTAATGGCTTTAACTATAAAATGTCCGTGGAAAAAGCCTATTCCACAGACTCCAATATGCTAGGTGCAACCCACGAAGCAAAAGATTTAGAATTTTTAAATACAGGTATCAAGATTGTGAAACCTATTATGGGCGTGGCTTTCTGGGATGAAAATGTAGAAGTAAAAGCAGAAACTGTAACTGTACGCTTTGAAGAAGGTATCCCTGTAGCACTAAATGGTAAGACGTTCTCTAATGCAGTGGAGCTATTCTTAGAAGCAAACCGCATTGGTGGTCGCCATGGTTTAGGGATGTCCGATCAAATTGAAAACCGTATTATTGAAGCGAAATCTCGTGGTATTTATGAAGCGCCGGGCATGGCATTATTCCACATTGCTTATGAGCGTTTGGTTACAGCTATTCATAATGAAGATACTATTGAGCAATATCGTATTAATGGTTTACGTTTAGGACGTTTATTATATCAAGGTCGCTGGTTTGATCCGCAAGCATTAATGTTGCGTGAAACGGCACAACGTTGGGTTGCTCGTGCAGTGACAGGTGAAGTCACATTAGAGTTACGCCGTGGTAATGATTATTCCATTTTAGATACATCATCAGCAAATATGACTTATCATCCAGAGCGCTTAAGTATGGAGAAAATTGAAAATGCGCCTTTCAATCCTGTAGATCGTATCGGTCAATTAACTATGCGTAATCTGGATATTATAGATACAAGAGATAAGTTGGGGATTTACACAAATACAGGCTTGTTGACTGTAGGTAAAGATTCCATGTTGCCACAACTAGATAAAAAGTAGATTTTTAAAATTTTGCTAGAGTTAACCGCACTTTTAAGTGCGGTTTGTTTTTGTTAGAATTATGCGCCTTAAAAATGATGCTATCTCAGAAAATGGATAAGTTTGTTAATGAAAAATTTATTTTCTTTTCCTAGTTTTTACCAATTGCATTCTTATGATAAACGTTTTTTAAAACGTTTAAGATCTCGTATTCGTTATTATTTTTATCGTTTAACCTGTTTTGCAGAGTGTCAGATTTTTGTTGATTACTTAAATCAAAATCCTCTTTGGACTCCTATATTTACTCAGTCTTATTATCGTTGTAACGCAGTACTGAGAAAATATTGCGATAATCGTTTTAGTAAAAGACTGAGAGTTCAAGCAATTATGGATAATTTTTCGATTGCCGAACAAGTGTTTGGTCATAACCTCTCGCAAGTATTAGTCAAAAAAAATGAGATTTTATTGTCGGAGTTAACAGACGAGCTAGATTTATATTTAACGATTAACAAAATAGATCCTTTTGAAGGGTTCTTTGCCATGGATATTCGTAACAAACAGGGCAAACACCTTTATGATTCTGCGTTTTCTTTTATAACGGGTAATAAATTATTGATGACCTCAATTCAAGGGCCTAGTGGTGATAATGCTCAAGAATTAGTGAAGTTCACAACTAAGCAACTACATGGCGTGCGTCCAATGTTTATGTTGGTAAATGCCTATAAATTACTAGCTCAGACGTTAGATTTGGAGCTGTTGGGCATTGCCCATAAAAACCAGGGAAAATATCGCTGGAATGACAATGATCGCTTACTTTTTAATTATGATGATTTTTGGCAAGAAAATGGGGCATCTTTAAATGCTCAAGGCTATTGGCAATTGCCTTTAGAAATTGAACGTAAGCCATTAGAAGATATTCAAAGTAAAAAGCGTTCTATGTATCGTAAACGTTATGAAATGCTTGATACAACAGCACAAAAAATAAGAACATTTTTTATAAAAGAAAATCTGAATAAATAGACCGCTCTATTTGGTATTCAAGTTTTAAATGGCATATAATTGCCGCTGATTTTAATTTATTTTTATTGAAAGGTATGACTGTGACAACTGAACTTATTGCAAGAGTTATTGAATCAAAAGAAATTATGACCCTTCTTCCTCATCGTTATCCATTTTTATTAGTGGATCGTGTAACTGACTATGAAGAAGGAAAATGGTTAACTGCAATTAAAAATGTTAGTGTAAATGAACCTTGTTTTACTGGGCATTTTCCTGAACAACCGATTTTACCTGGTGTGTTAATTTTAGAGGCCTTAGCTCAGGCAATGGGAATTTTAGCGTTCAAAACCCATGAGTTAAATAATGAAGAATTATTTTATTTTGCTGGAATTGATGAGGCTCGTTTTAAGCGCCCTATTTTACCGGGAGATCAAATGATGTTAAAAGTGGAAGTCATTAAAGAGCGTCGTGGTATTACTGCTTTTACTGGCGTGGCGAGTGTTAATGGCGAAGTAGCTTGTGAAGCTAAATTAATGTGTGCCCGTAGATAATTAAGGAGCAAAAATGATTCATCCGAGTGCAAAAATTCATCCTTCCTCTATTATCGAAGAAGGCGCTAAAATTGGCGAAAATGTTGTGATTGGACCTTTCTGTATCGTGGGTAGTGATGTAGAAATTGGCAAGGGCACTATTTTAAATTCTCATGTTGTGGTAAAAGGTGTGACCACCATTGGCGAAGATAACCAAATTTTCCAATTTGCTAGTATTGGCGAAGTGAACCAAGACCTTAAGTATCAAGGCGAGCCAACTAAAACTATTATTGGTCATCGTAATCGTATTCGTGAAAGTGTGACTATTCATCGTGGTACTGTGCAAGGTGGTGGCGTAACTCGTGTTGGCGATGATAACTTGTTTATGATCAATGCCCATATTGCCCATGATTGTCGAGTAGGAAATCGTTGTATTTTAGCGAATAATGCGACCTTAGCAGGACATGTGGAATTAGATGATTTTGTCATTGTTGGCGGAATGTCAGCTATCCATCAATTTGTAATTATCGGCGCTCATGTGATGTTGGGTGGCGGTTCTATGGTAAGCCAAGATGTACCTCCTTATGTTATAGCGCAAGGCAATCATGCTCGTCCTTTCGGAGTTAACATTGAAGGTTTAAAACGTCGTGGTTTTGATAAGCCGACATTGCATGCAATTCGTAATGTGTATAAATTAATTTATCGTAGTGGCAAAACCCTGGATGAAGTCCTTCCGGAAATTGAAAACTATGCACAAACCGAAGGTGCGATTAGTTTCTTCCTTGATTTCTTCAAACGCTCAACTCGTGGCATTATCCGTTAATGCATAGCTTACATACTGAAATAAAATAGGAATGAACCGCACTTTTCTATAAGTGCGGTTATTTTTTATGGTGTTTTTATGATAGAGAAAAAAAATCTAACGATTGGCATTGTAGCTGGCGAAGTTTCTGGTGATATTCTTGGCGCAGGACTTATTCGAGCGTTAAAAATGCAATATCCACAGGCTCGTTTTATTGGGATTGCGGGTAAAAATATGTTAGCTGAAGGTTGTGAAACCTTGGTTGATATGGAAGAAATTGCGGTAATGGGGCTTGCCGAAATCGTTAAACATTTACCCCGTTTGCTCAAAATTCGCAGCCAAACAGTGCAACATTTATTAGAGATTCAACCTGATATTTTTATTGGTATTGATGCCCCTGAATTTAATTTATATGTAGAAGAAAAACTGAAGGCACAAGGGATTAAAACCATTCATTATGTGAGCCCTTCGGTATGGGCTTGGCGACAAAATCGCATTCATAAAATTGCTCGAGCAACGGATTTAGTGTTAGCTTTTCTTCCTTTTGAAAAAGCCTTTTATGATCGCTTTAATGTGCCTTGTCGTTTTGTTGGGCATACCATGGCGGATGCCATTGATTTACAACCTGATCGCCTAACAGCTTGCCAACAGCTTAATTTAGATCCCCAAAATCGTTATGTTGCTATTTTAGCGGGCAGTCGAAGTTCTGAAGTGGAATTTCTAACTGAACCATTTTTGCAAACTGCAGAATTAATTAAACAGAATTTCCCTGACGTGCAATTTTTAGTACCCTTGGTAAATGAAAAACGGCGTAAACAATTTGAGCAAATTAAGGCAAAAATTGCACCGCACTTAGACCTTATTTTTTTACAAGGACAAGCTCGCCAAGCAATGATTGTAGCAGAGGCTACGTTACTTGCTTCAGGTACAGCTGCTTTAGAATGTATGTTATGTAAGTCGCCGATGGTGGTAGGTTATAAAATGAAACCTTTTACTTATTTTCTGGCGAAACGCTTGGTGAAAACCAAATATATTTCTCTCCCCAATCTATTAGCAGATGAGATGTTAGTGCCTGAAATGATCCAAGAGGATTGCAGTCCTGAAAAATTAGCAGAAAAATTGTCTGTTTATTTGCAACAAACGGAAAGTGCGGTGCAAAATCGACAAGATTTAATTCAGCGATTTACCCAATTACATCAATTAATTCGCTGTGATGCTGACAAACAAGCGGCACAAGCCGTGATTGATTTATTAAATAATGAGGCATAAATGATGAGTGAGTTTGTTTATCCAAATGTCGAGCTTATTGCGGGTGTTGATGAAGTAGGGCGTGGTCCTTTAGTGGGGGCCGTTGTCACCGCAGCGGTAATTTTAGATCCTAACAATCCCATTGAAGGTTTGGCGGACAGCAAAAAATTATCGGAAAAAAAACGTTTATTATTAGCCGAAGAAATTAAACAAAAGGCTCTGGCTTGGGCGTTAGGTCGTGCGGAACCTGAAGAAATTGATGAGTTAAATATTTTGCATGCTACTATGTTAGCCATGCAAAGAGCGGTCGAAAATCTGAAAATTCAACCGCACTTTGTGTTAGTTGATGGTAACCGAATTCCGCAGTTACCTATGCCAGCACAGGCGGTGGTTAAAGGCGATAGCTTAGTAGCGGAAATTAGTGCAGCTTCAATTTTAGCCAAAGTTGCCAGAGATCAAGAAATGGCGGAGTTGGATAAGCTTTATCCACAATATGCCTTCGCTCAACACAAAGGTTATCCAACGAAATTGCATTTAGAAAAGTTAGCCGAATTTGGTGTTTTGCCTCAGCACCGCCGTAGTTTTGCACCTGTACGTAAACTTTGTCATGAAATCTAAGGAGAAAAAATGAGCATTTATAGCTTAAAACCTAAATTTCAGAATTTATTAAGACCAACGGTCATCAAGCTTGAAGCCAAAGGTATTACGGCAAACCAAGTGACTTTAGCTGCTTGTGGTGTTTCAGTTTTATTAGGTATCTTTCTCACCGCACTTGCTCAGGTAAATTGGCTATTTATCCTTATTCCGATTTGGTTATTTTTACGCATGGCTCTTAATGCTATCGATGGTATGTTGGCAAGGGAGTTTAACCAGAAATCAGCTTTGGGCGGCTATTTGAATGAAGTGACTGATGTGGTATCTGATGCCGCTTTATATTTGCCTTTCGCTTTAGTTTTACCTTTTGATAGCTTACAAATTGGTTTGATTATTTGGTTAGCCGCATTAACGGAACTTTGTGGTGTATTAGGGCAAGTTCAGGCTACAACACGCCGTTATGATGGTCCTATGGGAAAAAGTGATAGAGCCTTTTTATTTGGTGTTTTAGGCTTGTATTATTGTTTTAATCCTGAGTTACCTTCTTGGCTATATTGGGCTGCTTGGTTATTGATTTTATTATTAGTTTTGACCTGTGTTCAGCGTGTTCGTAAAGGCTTACATGAAATCAAGGCTGAACAGGATAATCAAAAAACTGAGCCAAAACAGACCGCACTTGATACTGAATGTGATAAAACCGAATTTGAAAAAGAGGAAGCCTAATATGCTGGCTAAATTAATCGACTTTTTATTATGTCGTTTTACTTCTTTTATTACCGGAGTTCGCCCGCAAAAAAGAATTGAACAACAGCAAGCCAATCAACACCGTTTATATTATGCCAATCATAATAGCCATGGAGATTTTATTTTATTATGGGTTTCTTTGCCTTATGAAGTGCGTAAAAATACGCGTCCCGTTGCTGGTGCAGATTATTGGAATAAAGGTAAAATTCGCCGTTTCTTAGCTCATAAAGTGTTCAATATGCTGTTAATTGAGCGAGGAGGCGATAATCCACAAAAAGTCACTGAGCAACTTAGCGAAGCCTTAAAACAGAGTTCATTGATTATTTTTCCAGAAGGAACTCGCAAAACCAATGATGATTTGCCATTACAGCCGTTTAAGAGCGGTTTATTTTATTTGGCTCAGCAAAATCCTCAGCTAGAATTAGTGCCAATTTGGATTACCAATATGCACAATGTTCTGCCAAAAGGCTTTATCCTACCAATTCCTCTGTTATGTGAGCTTTATATTGGCGATACTTTGATCTATCAAGCTGATGAAGATAAAGCGGCATTTTTAGCGCGTGCAGAGCAAGCCTTATTAGCATTAAATCCAAAATCTCAGGAGGCGTAATATGGAAATTTGGCAACTCTTTTGGGGACTTATATTTACCTTAGTTATCGCTTCAAGTATTGGTTATGGGCTGAAATGGAAAGTAGGTTTTAGCACGCCACATAGTGTTATTGATAATCTGAATGCTCGTATTAATGCTTGGTGGGTGATGATTTTAATCATTTTCGCTGCGGCATTTATAGGCTTTTATGGCATATTAGCTTTATTTTTTGTGATCTCTTTTATGGCATTGCGTGAATTTTTATCGTTAATTTATATCCGCCGAGGAGATCATCTAGCATTAGCAGCCTGTTTTTATCTGATCCTACCAATTCAATATTATTTTATTGCTATAGATTGGTTTAGTATGTTCAGTATTTTCATTCCAGTATATGCTTTTTTATTTTTACCAATTCTATCCGCACTTTTAGGCGATACGGCAAAATTTTTAGATCGCTCCACTAAAGTGCAATGGGCAATTATGATTTCGGTGTTCTGTATTTCACATATTCCGGCTGTACTTACCTTAGATATTGCGGGCTTTGAAGGAAAAAATTTACTCTTAATGATTTTCCTTATCTTAATTGTACAGGCAAGCGATGTGTTGCAATATGTTTGGGGTAAACTGCTCGGCAAACATAAAATAGCCCCTAGTTTATCTCCATCAAAAACCGTAGAAGGATTTGTTGGTGGCGTATTTAGTGCAAGTGTCCTCGGTGGATTATTATTTTGGCTTACGCCATTTAGTCCTGTGCAAGCTATTTTAATTAGCTTGGTTATTTGTCTCATGGGCTTTTTAGGTGGATTAGTGATGTCGGCGATTAAACGCAGTATGGGGGTAAAAGATTGGGGAAATATGATCAGTGGTCATGGCGGAATGTTAGATCGTATGGATAGCCTTTGTTTTGCTGCGCCGATTTTCTTTCATCTAGTTCGCTATTATTGGGTTTAACTTTATTGAATAATGAGTATGAATGATCTAATCACTTTATCTTGGCAATCTCCATTGCTATGGACATTAGCACTGCTTGTGAGTGCAATTATTTTGTTTATCCAAAATAAATTGCGGATGGACATCATAGCCCTGCTCGTGATGTTGGCTTTTAGTTTGAGTGGTATTCTCACTACGCAAGAAATTTTTGCTGGATTTAGCGATCCCAATATTATTTTAATTGCCTTGCTTTTCATTGTTGGCGAGGGATTGGTTCGCACCGGCGTTGCCTATCAAGTAAGCGAATGGTTAATGAAAGTGGCTAACAATAGTGAAACCAAAGTGATGATTTTACTCATGTTAGCCGTGGCTGGCTTAGGCGCTTTTATGAGTTCTACCGGCGTAGTGGCTATTTTTATTCCTGTTGTGTTGGCGATTTGTCAGCAAATGCAAATATCGCCCAAAGCACTAATGATGCCCTTAAGTATTGCCGGCTTAATTAGTGGCATGATGACGTTGATCGCAACAGCACCAAACCTTGTGGTGAATGCTGAATTAGTACGTACTGGTGCGGGGCGATTTAGCTTCTTTTCCTTCACTCCCATAGGCTTGATGATTTTAGGCTTAGGCATTGTTTATATGTTGATCGCTCGCCGTTGGTTATCAAGTGCGGTCAAAAATGAGGACGAAATTGTTAACCGCCATTCTATTCAAGATTTGATAGACAGCTATCATTTACATGAACGCATTAAGCGTTTTGTGGTGCTAGCGGATTCGGATTTTATTGGCAAAAATGTTGAAGATTTACATTTACGTTCTGATGCTGGTTTAAACATTCTTGCGATTGAACGTTGGAAAAGATTTCGCCCTGTTTTTATGGCTGCATCTTTGGGTAAACTCGAAATTCGACAAAAAGATATTTTGATGATTGATATTTCCAATCCTGAATTGGATTTAGCAGAGTTTTGCCAACAACATAATCTAGGTCCTGCAGAAATTAGAAATGCCAACTTTAATGAGCAAACAAAATCTATTGGTATGGCAGAAATTACCCCTATTCCAGATGCTTCGGCAATCGGTAAAAGTGCGGTGGAATTGCGTTTTAGATCTCATTATGGCTTAAATATTATCGGCATCAAGCGAGGTGAAGAACTATTACAAGGAAATTTAGCCGAAGAAACTTTAAAGCTGGGGGATTTATTACTGGTTGTAGGCGATTGGAAATTGATTCAACAACTCAGAGATAAAACCAAGTCCTTTTTTATTTTAAATTATCCTACTGAAGTGGAAAAAGCCGTTCCTGCCCGCAGTCAGTCTTGGCATGCTATTTTTTCCATTGCTCTAATGGTGGGTTTGATGGTTTCGGGCATTGTGCCTAATGTGATAGCCGCCCTAATTGCCTGTTTATTATTAGGAAAATTCCGTTGTGTTGATGCCAAAAGTGCTTATGCTTCAATTCATTGGTCAAGTCTAATTTTGATTATTGGCATGATGCCTTTTTCTATTGCTTTACAAAAAACGGGCGGTGTCGATTTAATCGTAGATTTTATGATCCAAACAGTAGGCAAAATGGGTAAACATTGGATGCTAATTAGCTTATTTATGCTATGTGCGGTGGTAGGATTATTTATTTCTAATACGGCAACCGCTATTCTAATGGCACCTATTGCTATTAGTATGGCACAGCATCTCCAGCTCTCTCCAGTGCCTTTTGCTATGACAGTGGCTATAGCCTCCTCGGCTGCTTTTATGACCCCGATTTCTAGCCCTGTTAATACCATGGTGCTAGGCCCTGGCGGATACCGTTTTGCTGACTTTGTTAAAATTGGTGTTCCTTTCACTATTTTAGTGATGTTGGCAACAGTCTTTGCTGTGCCTTGGCTCTTTCCATTTTAGTGTTAAACAAAAATAAGGAATATTATGACCGCTCTTTTCGATAAAAAATTAAAAATTGGCTTAGTTTCTGTTTCAGATCGTGCATCACAAGGTATTTATCAGGATCAAGGCATTCCTGAGTTACAAAAATGGTTGGAAAATGCCTTGGTTGATGAATTTGAATTAGAAACTCGCTTAATTCCAGATGAACAATCACAAATTGAACGAACTTTGATTGAATTAGTGGATGATTGTCATTGCCATTTGGTGTTAACCACAGGTGGAACGGGGCCAGCTAAACGAGATGTAACCCCTGATGCAACCTTGGCGATTGCAGATCGTGAAATGCCCGGTTTTGGCGAGCAAATGCGTCAAGTGAGTTTACATTTTGTACCTACCGCCATTTTATCTCGTCAAGTAGGCGTTATTCGCAAAAATAGCCTTATTTTGAATTTACCAGGGCAGCCTAAGGCAATTAAAGAAACCTTAGAAGGCGTTAAAGATGAAAATGGTCAGGTTTTGGTAAAAGGGATTTTCAGTGCAGTTCCTTATTGCTTGCAATTGATTGATGGAATTTATATTGATACAAATCCGAGTGTCATTGAAAGTTTTAGACCGAAATCTGCTAGACGCACTTCATAGTTGAATTATTGAATAAACAAAAGTGCGGTGCTTTTTTACTTTGTTTTAAGGAAATCAAAATGAAAAAAATTGAAGCTATTATTAAACCTTTTAAATTAGATGATGTGCGTGAAAGTTTGTCTGATATTGGCATTATGGGGATGACTGTAACCGAAGTACGTGGTTTTGGACGCCAAAAAGGACACACCGAACTTTATCGAGGTGCGGAATATATGGTGGATTTTCTACCTAAAGTCAAAATGGAAATTATTGTGCCAGATGAAATTGTTGAGCAATGTATTGAAACTATTATTGAGACCGCACAGACTGGTAAAATCGGCGATGGTAAAATCTTTGTGTATGATGTAGAGCGAGTGATCCGTATTCGTACTGGCGAAGAAAATGAGGAAGCGCTTTAATGTCAGAAAAAAATTCATCGCTAATTCGCATGTTAGTTGCTTGTGCGGCTATTGTCGTTATTTTAGGCGGAATTAAGTTGGCGAGCGAAGTTGTAGTGCCATTTTTGTTATCTTTATTTATTGCGATTATTTGCTCACCTGTAGTCAATTTTATGACAAAACGTAAGGTACCTCATTGGTTAGCTATTACTTTGCTTTTTGTTTTGATTTTAGTGTTATTTTCTTTCTTAGCAGGATTAATTAACAGCACAGTTCGGGAATTTACCCAATCTATCCCTCAATATAAGATTTTATTATCACAAAGGTTAAATGATCTGTTGGCGTTTGCACACCGTTTTAACCTCCCTATATCCATTCCTACGGACAGTATAAATGATGATTTTGATCCTAGCGTTATAATGAATTTTGTGAGCCGTCTTTTATTGAGTTTTTCAGGGGTTGTGACGAATATTTTTGTGCTGATTTTAGTTGTGAGTTTTATGCTTGCCGAAGCACCAACGATGAAACAAAAACTTACGAGATTAATCGTGATTGAAAGTTCTGTAACGCAGAAAAATTATATTGAACGTATTTTGCAAGGTGTTATTGGCTATTTAGGTGTTAAAACGATTACTAGCTTGATCACTGGTATAAGCATTTACTTTGTTTTGTCTATTCTTAATATTCAGTATGCAATTTTATGGGCAACATTAGTCTTTTTACTGAACTACATTCCTAATATTGGCTCAATCATTGCGGCTATTCCTATTATTGTACAAAGTTTTTTATTAAATGGTTTTATCACTGGATTTGCGGTCAGTATCGCAGTAATTTTGATAAATACTGTTGTGGGCAATGTTTTAGAGCCTAAGATGATGGGAAGAAGATTAGGACTTTCAACATTAATTGTCTTCTTATCACTTTTGTTTTGGGGATGGCTATTAGGAACCGTGGGGATGTTACTTTCTGTTCCTTTAACAATGGTCTTGAAAATCGTCCTAGAGGCGAGCCCGAACACCATAAAATATGCTGAGTTATTAGGGGATGTAAGCGATATTCAACATTCTAAAGAGTAATTTCATGTTGTGGCAGTGCTAGCTTAAGAAATGGCAAGTTTGGCGTCTAATAATTGCAGAGTAAGTTAGTACTGCGCTCATAGCAAATCATACAAGTTAATAGCATAAGTTTTTATTTAAGTAATTGAAAATGTGGAAAAAAGCACTTTTAAAATTAATCTTTTTCTTGTGGCATAAAAATAGCAGATAATATTGCTGGAACAACGAAAGCCCACAGCAAAGAATAACCCCAAGATAGTTCTAATATAACATAACAACCTATCCCGATTGATAGCATTAAAAACACCATAAAATTTTCAACGATTTGTTTTATATCTGGATTTGCTTGTAAAAATTGTCTGAAAGTACGAATAGAATGTTGAGCAAATAACCCTCTTTGATATAACTCTAAAAGGCTTCTTATAACAGCAAGAAGTATTACAATGGCGCCAGCAAATAATCCAATAATGCAAGAGAGAGCTAAAATTCCTATACCGGCAATAAACATTATTCCCAAAACAATAAAAATTAAATCAATCATTATTCCCTCCTTTTGATGAAAAAATATATTCTTTTCTTATTCTCTATATCAATATGGGGTTGTTTTTACTATATGTAATTGAGAGTCATCTAACAATCTACGAACGTCAAGCAGGGCAATGCGACTAAAGGTGTTACAGAAACTGCAAATACAAGCATATTTACCCCCTTAGTTGATAATTAAAACATAACAAACCAACACCGCACTTTCAATGACTTTTGGAAAAGTGTGGTCCAAAAAAGGAAGAATTAAAGCACAGAGCATGTTCAAAAAAATTAGCCAAGCCAAACACATGAAACTCCGTTACCAAAAAGAAGGCATTGAACTCGGCTTTAGTGGCAATACCGCCTATATCGCCAATATTCATCAGTACGGCTTAAAAACAAGAGTAGAACGGAATAAAGAACATAAAGTGCAATACGCCCAGCATGAACTACTGGGCTTTATAGAACAAGATAGGGATTTGTGATTAAAGCGTTGATGATGGCTAGAAACAGAAATAGTAAATAAGTGCAATAAGAATAGCCGCACCCAAACCCCATTCAAGACTAAATTGATAATCAAGCTGTTCACTAGCGTGATAACGCCCAGATTTCTTTTGAATAACCATTAAAACAGTATCAAAAAGTAACATTAAAGGGTTTAATGCAAAAGTGAATAATACACAACATATCCCAACAAGAATTGAGAGCAAAATAAGAGAAACAAGCGAAGAACTTAGAAAATAACTTATAGATAAGTTTTCCCAGCTCATATTTAGTGAAATGATAAATAAAGTAATGACAGTAAATAGAGCGCTAATTTGTACAAAATGATTAATCCAGAAAGATGTAAAATTTTCAGACTTTAATTCATCGTGTCGCATAAAAAACTCCAATATTGATCTTTGTGTAGATGACAACCTAAATTACAAAATAAGCAATTATCATATTAGATCACAATGGGTTATATATAGTTATTTATCAGATAAGTTTTATGTTGGCACGCCCTATTGGATTCGAACCAATGACCTACGGCTTAGAAGGCCGTTGCTCTATCCAGCTGAGCTAAGGGCGCATTTCAAATGGATACAAAGATTTAAATAGAATGGTCGGCGAGATAGGATTTGAACCTACGACCCACTGGTCCCAAACCAGTTGCGCTACCAAGCTGCGCTACTCGCCGATGGGGTTGCATTATAGTTTTCTTTTATAAACAGTCAATTACTTTTTTATATTTTTTATTCGATTGATTAAATTTATCTCAAATCGACTTACATTTCTTGTATTTTTTTGACAAAATAGCAAACGTTTTCGTGTTCAATAACTCAGGTGATTATTACAGATCAGTTGAGCATCAATATAAGGAAAGAATTAATGTCTGCACAAATTATTTCAGGTACTGAATTATCTAAACAAATTAAATCTAATGTAGCTGAAAAAATTCAACATTATGTTCAACAAGGTAAAAGAGCACCTGGATTAGCGGTTATTTTAGTAGGCGCAGATCCTGCATCTCAAGTTTATGTCGGTAGTAAACATAGAAGTTGTGAGGAACTTGGGATTTATTCAAAATCTTATGATTTACCCACAGAAACTAGTGAGCAAGAATTATTAACCTTAATTGATCAACTTAATCAAGATCCGCAAATTGATGGCATTTTGGTTCAGCTGCCTTTACCGGAACAAATTAATACAACAAAAGTTATTGAACGTATTTCGCCAACAAAAGATGTAGATGGTTTTCACCCATATAATGTTGGACGCTTGTGTCAACGAATTCCAACGTTACGTGCTTGCACACCTTTTGGCGTGATGAAATTGCTCGAAGCTACAGGCGTTGATTTATATGGGCAACATGCAGTAATTGTGGGAGCTTCAAATATTGTTGGGCGTCCAATGGCATTGGAGTTGTTGTTGGCTGGTTGTACAGTAACTGTTACTCATCGCTTTACCAAAGATTTGGAAAGTCATGTTCGCCAAGCTGATATTCTGGTGGTTGCTGTAGGGAAACCACAAATGATCCCTGGTGAATGGATTAAAGAAGGCGCAATTGTGATTGATGTTGGCATTAACCGAGTAGATGGCAAATTAATCGGCGATGTGCAATATGATAAAGCAAGCGAAAAAGCTGGTTTTATTACGCCTGTTCCTGGCGGCGTTGGTCCAATGACGGTGGCTATGTTGATGTTTAATACCTTGGCAGCTTACGAAAGTCATTGTTAATACTAAGGATTTTTTCTTTTCAAGTGCGGTCAGTTTTAGGCTATTTTTTAGTAAATAACTTTTGATCCACATCATCATTCTTTTATATTTTATTTTATCTGTCGAGGTTATTTCACATAAAATGCCCGGCAGATTATTTATTTATCACAAATGGAGATTTGTATGAAAAACATGTTATTGCTCAGTGGATCAAAGTACAAAGATACTGATTATCTTGTTCATTGCCAAGGCTGGCTAAAAGCGTTCTTACAAGCATATGAAGGGAAGAAAATTGCCTTTTTACCTTATGCTGGTGTAAGACAAACCTATGATCAATATGAAGCAAAAGTACAAAAGGCATTATCCTGTCTTAATATGGAAATTATTTCCGTACATCGTGATAAACAACATTCTAAAATTATTGAACAAGCGGATGTTATTGCTATCGGTGGCGGTAATACATTTTGTTTGTTGAAAGCCATGTATGAAAACGATGTATTAGAAATTATTCGTGAAAAAGTGAATGCTGGTACAGCTTACTTTGGCTGGAGCGCTGGTGCAAACGTAGCTGGTGCTTCTATTATGACAACTAACGATATGCCTATTACTTATCCGCCTTCTTTCAATGCACTCAATTTATTTCCTCATCAAATTAACCCGCACTTTATCTCTGGTAAAATGCAAGGCCATAATGGCGAAAGCCGAGAAGAGCGTTTAGCTGAGTTTTTGATTGTAAATCCGCAAGCGCATGTTTATGCCTTGCCAGAAGGAACTGCATTGCATATTGAAGGCGAGCAAGCTACCACTTTAGGCGAAAGCAATATCTTACGTTTTAAAGAAAATATGCAACAGGACGTTATCCCAACAAATTCCACTTTTATTTATTAGGAGTATTACATGCTTGAATTAAAAGCTGTTATTGCCATTATCGGTATTATTGCAACGATTTATTTATTGATTAAAAAGTATGAAACTCGCACTGTGTTAATCGGTGTTGGTTTATTAATGTCCGTATTGACTTTAAATCCAATGGGGGCTTTAGATGCCTTTGCTAAGTCCATGACTTCTGGTGGATTGATTATGGCAATCTGTTCTAGTATGGGTTTTGCTTATGTAATGAAATATACCGAGTGTGATACGCACTTAGTCCATATTTTAACTAAGCCATTGAGCGGTTTAAAATTCCTTCTTATTCCAATTGCAACTATTATTACTTTCTTCATCAATATTGCTATTCCTTCTGCGGCTGGTTGCGCTGCAGCAGTAGGGGCAACATTGATCCCAGTATTACGTTCAGCAGGTGTTCGTCCAGCAATGGCAGGTGCGGCAATTTTAGCGGGAACATTCGGCTCAATGATGAGCCCTGGTTCATCACATACCGCAATGATTAGCGAAATGACTGGTTTAAGTATTGCAGAAGTTAACCTTTCTCATGCGCCTTATACTATTGCGGCAGGTGCTATTGGTGCCGCTGTTTTAACTATTCTTGCTATCCTGTTTAAAGATTATGGTGCTGTGCACAGAGAAAGTTATTTAGCAGAAAAACAAGACGCTGAAAATCATTTTAAAAGCGTGAACCCACTTTATGCGTTAGCGCCACTGGTTCCTTTAGTGATCTTAGTGATTGGAGGTACTTCTTTACAACAAACACCAGGTTTAGAATGGACAAAAATGGGCGTACCACAAGCGATGTTAATTGGTGCTATTTATGGCTTGCTAGTTACACGCACTTCTCCAGCAAAAATTACCAACGAATTCTTTAATGGAATGGGTAATTCTTATGCTAATGTTCTAGGAATTATCATTGCAGCTGGTGTTTTTGTGGCTGGATTAAAATCAACAGGTGCAATTGATGCCGCTATTGCCTTTTTGAAATCTTCCAATGAATTTGTACGTTGGGGCGCAACAGTAGGTCCATTCTTAATGGGAATGATCACAGGATCTGGCGACGCCGCAGCAATTGCCTTTAATACAGCAGTAACGCCACATGCCGTAGAACTTGGTTATACTCAACTTAATCTTGGGATGGGAGCGGCTATTGCTGGTGCAATTGGGAGAACAGCTTCGCCTATTGCAGGCGTAACCATTGTATGTGCTGGTATTGCCATGGTTAGCCCGGTTGAAATGATTAAGAGAACTGCACCGGGAATGATCTTAGCAACATTATACCTAGCTTTATTTATGCTTTAATAATTGAACCGCACTTTTAAGTGCGGTTGTTTTTGCGATAATTTTGGAGAAAATTTGTATGACAGTATCACTAGAAAAATTAGTTCAATGGCGCAGAGAATTTCATCGCTTTCCAGAAATTGGCTGGGCAGAATTTTGGACAACAAGTCGAATTGCGGATTATCTTGATGAAATGGGATTTGAGCTCTATTTTGGCAACGATATTATTAATCAAGCATTTGTGCGTGGACGACAAAAAGCCGTTGTAGAACAAGGCTACCAAAATGCTTTAGCGAATAATGCCAATCCTAAATGGCTGGATAAAATGGACGGGTATACTGGCTGTGTTGCAGTACTCGATACAGGAAAACCGGGCAAAACTGTGGCGTTACGTTTCGATATTGACTGTGTCAATGTAACCGAAACAAATGAGCATAAACATATTCCACAAGCAGAAGGTTTTCGCTCTCAAAATGATGGTTTTATGCACGCTTGTGGGCATGATGGGCATATTGCTATTGGTTTAGGCACCGCACTTTGGCTGAGTGAAAACAAGGATAAACTAACAGGTAAGATCAAATTGGTTTTCCAGCCAGCAGAAGAGGGAGTTCGTGGTGCGATTGCCATTGCAAGTAGTGGTATTATTGATGATGCAGATTATTTTGCTTCCTCACATTTAAGTTTCTGTGCAACTTCTGGTTCTATTATTAGTGATTTAAAAAATTTCCTTTCAACCACCAAAATTGATATTCGTTATTATGGTAAGCCAGCTCATGCAGGGGCACATCCGCATTTAGGGCGTAATGCACTTTTAGCAGGTGCTCATGCAGTGACACAGTTGCAATCAATTGCACGCCATGGCGATGGTATGACAAGAATTAATGTAGGCGTATTAAAAGCGGGCGAAGGCCGTAATGTTATTCCTGCTAATGCAACCATTCAGCTTGAAGTGCGGGGCGAAAATAAAGAAATTAATAATTATATGGTGGAACAAGTGATGCAAATTGCTGAGGGCGTTGCTATCAGTTATGGGCTTGATTATGAAACGGAAATCATGGGCGAAGCCGTTGATATGAATAATGATCCTGAATTAGTTCTGCTTGTAGAGGAGATTGCAAAACAACAGCCTCAAGTACAAAATGTTATTCCTAGTTATGCTTTTAATGCGAGTGAAGATGCCACAATTTTGGGGCGACAAATTCAAGATAAAGGCGGTAAAGCCATTTACTTTATTATTGGTGCAGATCGTACTGCTGGGCATCATCAAGCGGAATTTGATTTTGATGAAAAACAACTGGAAACAGGCGTGAATATTTACACTGAATTGGTGAAACGTTTGTTAACTGAATAAAAATTGATAGCCTCTGAATAAGAGGCTATATTTTTGTTATTTTACCGCTACCATTGAACCAAAATTAAAGCATTGGAACCAAAGTTCTACTTGTGAAAAACCCACAGATTTCAACCGCTCTTTATGGATTTCTATGCTATCTATTCTCATCACATTCTCAAGTGCGGTGCGTTTTTGGCTCACTTCTAATTCACTATAACCATTGGCACGCTTGAATTGATGATGTAAATCGATCAGCAAATCATCTACTTTTTTATCTTCAAAACGGAATTTTTCTGATAAAACCAACACACCATTTGGATTAAGTCCTTGATAGATTTTTTCTAATAAGCGCTGACGATCTTGCGGAGGAACGAATTGTAAGGTGAAATTTAAAATCACCATGGAGGCATTTTCAATTTTAATATGACGAATATCATCACATAAAATCTTCACGGGAATATCGCTGTGGTAAGCATTAATATGCTGGCGACAACGTTCTACCATAGGTTGTGAATTATCCACACCAATAATTTTGACATTAGGTTGTTTGATATGGCGGCGCACAGATAAAGTAGCGGCGCCACGAGAACAGCCAAGATCATAAACTTGCGAATTTGCCGTGACAAAACGCTCCGCTAGCATGCCAATTGCGGTAATAATATTGGAATATCCAGGAACAGAGCGTTGTATCATATCAGGGAACACTTCCGCTACATTTTCATCAAAAGTGAAATCGCCTAGTTTTTCAATAGGCGCAGCAAAAATCCGATCTTTATTCATTGTTTTATTCTTCATTTAAAAAAGCGCAAAAAAAAGTGCGGTTATTTTAGAAGAAGTTTAAGGCACACTCAAATAAATTCCCGCTACTCGTTCAATATAAGGGAAGTTTCCGCTATAATTCGCCAGTTAATTTCAACAGTTTTTAGATATAAAGGAAGTTATTATGATGCGTTCTCATTATTGTGGTGCATTAAACCGTAGCCATATTGGACAACAAGTCACATTAAGCGGTTGGGTGCATAAACGTCGCGATTTAGGCGGTTTAATTTTTATTGATATGCGTGATCGTGAAGGTATTGTACAAGTTTGTTTTGATCCAAAATATCAAGAAGCATTGACGGCTGCTGGAGCGTTGCGCAACGAGTTTTGTATCAAAATTGAAGGGGAAGTGATAGCTCGCCCAGATAATCAAATTAATAAAAATATGGCAACTGGCGAAGTCGAAGTTGTGGCAAAAACTTTATCAGTCTACAACGTTTCAGATGTACTCCCTTTAGACTTTAACCAAAATAATACGGAAGAACAGCGTTTAAAATATCGTTATCTTGACTTACGCCGTCCTGAAATGGCACAACGCTTAAAAACGCGTGCGAAAATTACTAGTTTTGTGCGTCGTTATATGGACGAAAATGGTTTCTTGGATATTGAAACCCCAATGCTAACCAAAGCGACACCAGAGGGTGCGCGTGATTATTTAGTACCAAGTCGTGTACACAAGGGCAAATTCTATGCGTTACCACAATCACCACAACTATTTAAACAGTTATTGATGATGTCTGGTTTTGACCGTTATTATCAAATTGTAAAATGTTTCCGTGATGAAGATTTACGTGCAGACCGTCAACCTGAATTTACACAAATCGATGTGGAAACCTCATTTATGACTGCGCCAGAAGTGCGTGAAATCATGGAAAAAATGGTTCATGGCTTATGGTTAGATACCATTGGTGTTGATTTAGGCAAATTCCCAACAATGACTTGGCAAGAAGCAATGGAGCGTTTTGGTTCAGACAAACCAGATTTACGCAATCCATTAGAAATGCAAAGTATTTCTGATTTAGTACGCAATGTCGAATTTAGTGTATTTAAAGAGCCAGCCAATGATCCAGCGGGACGAGTAGCGGTTATTCGCGTGCCAAATGGTGCAACTATTACCCGCAAACAAATTGATGAATATACACAGTTTGTGGGCATTTATGGAGCGAAAGGCTTAGCTTGGATGAAAGTGAATGATCTAAATGCTGGCTTAGAAGGTATCCAAAGCCCTATTGCAAAATTCTTAGATGAAAGCACAGTTAAAGCAATTTTAGACCGCACTTCAGCACAAACTGGCGATATTTTATTCTTTGGTGCGGGCAAATGGCAGACTACCACAGATGCGCTCGGGGCATTACGTTTGAAATTAGGTCGTGATTTAGGTTTAACTCGTTTAGATGAATGGCAACCTCTTTGGGTAATTGATTTCCCTATGTTTGAGCGTGATGAAGAAGGCAACCTTGCGGCAATGCACCATCCATTTACTTCGCCAAAAGAATTTACGCCAGAACAATTAGAGGCAGATCCAACAAGTGCGGTAGCAAATGCTTATGATATGGTCATTAATGGCTATGAAGTTGGCGGTGGTTCTGTGCGTATTTTTGATCCAAAAATGCAACAAACCGTATTCCGTATTTTAGGTATTGATGAAGAACAACAACGTGAGAAATTTGGTTTCTTACTTGATGCATTAAAATTCGGCACACCGCCACACGCTGGCTTAGCATTCGGTTTAGACCGTTTAACTATGTTGTTAACTGGCACTGATAATATTCGTGATGTAATTGCCTTCCCGAAAACCACAGCGGCTGCTTGTTTAATGACGGATGCCCCAAGTGTTGCTAATCCAAAAGCATTAGAGGAATTAGCGATTAAGACAGCAGTTGAAGCTGAATAATCTATATCATTGTAGGGGGAATAATTATTCTCCCTTTTTATTGCTAAGGGCGAAATATATTTCGCCCCTACAAGACCAAGATTAAATCCCGAGAAATTTCTATTAAATCAATGAACTACAAAAATCCCTATTCTGTCTTAATTGTTATTTATGCAGAAAATACAGGCAATGTTTTAATGCTCCAGCGGCAAGATGAAGCGGGTTTTTGGCAATCTGTTACTGGGACGATTGAGTTAGGAGAAACGCCAAGACAAGCGGCAATAAGAGAAGTCAAAGAAGAAGTTGGGATTGATATTGTTGCTGAAAACTTACCGCTCTTTGATTGCCAGAAACAGATAGAATTTGAAATCTTTCCACATTTTCGGTATAAATATGCGCCTGATGTGACTCACTGTATTGAACACTGGTTTTTGTTGCCTTTAGCAGAAGAAAGAGCGGTGGATTTAACGGAACATTTTGCTTATCGATGGCTTTCAGTACAGAATGCAATTAAATTAACTAAATCGCCTAATAATGCGGAGGCGATTAATGAATATAAAAATACAATCATAAAAGGAAAATAAAATGGCAGGACATAGTAAGTGGGCCAATATTAAACACCGTAAAGCAGCACAAGATGCACAACGCGGTAAAATTTTTACAAAATTAATTCGTGAATTAGTAACCGCAGCAAAATTAGGTGGCGGCGATGTTGGCTCAAATCCTCGTTTGCGTGCAGCTGTAGATAAAGCTTTATCTAACAATATGACCCGTGATACTATCAACCGCGCTATCGAGCGTGGTGTCGGTGGTGGTGATGACACCAATATGGAAACCCGAATTTACGAAGGTTATGGTCCGGGTGGAACTGCTGTGATGGTTGAGTGTCTAAGCGACAACGCTAACCGTACAATCTCTCAAGTACGACCAAGCTTTACCAAGTGCGGTGGTAATTTAGGGACAGAAGGCTCGGTTGGGTATTTATTTAGCAAAAAAGGCTTAATTTTAATTGAATCTGCTGATGAAGATGCATTAACAGAGGCCGCTATTGAGTCTGGTGCGGATGATATTCAACCACAAGAAGATGGTAGCTTTGAAATCTATACAGCATGGGAAGATTTAGGTTCAGTAAAAGACGGCATTGAAGCCGCTGGATTTAAAGTAGCTAATGCTGAAGTGACAATGATACCTTCTACAACAGTAGATTTAGATGCAGAAACAGCACCTAAATTATTAAGATTGATCGATATGCTAGAAGATTGCGATGATGTACAAAACGTTTATCATAATGGCGAGATCAGTGATGAAATTGCAGCTTTACTTTAAAAGCTCGCTTTATTTTTAACATAAGGAAACTCTATGAAATTAGTAAAAATGCTCCCTGCAGTTGCAGCAACTTTAATTATTGCAGCTTGTTCAAATGCAGATGCTAACAGTGCCAATGCGACAAAAGCAGCATCAGATGCAATGAAAGTAGCACAATCTACTCCAGCTTTTGAGACAGCAGCATACTTTTGTGATGTAAGTGGTAAGAAAAATAAAGTTGTTTCAGCAACTTACGCATTTGTAGATGGTAAAATTGATACTGCAACAATTACAATTAACCGTAAAGTTGTTGGTCAAGAAATGAAATTAGATCCAAGCTATCAAGATGGCACTAAATTTGTTGAAGGTAACAAAGTATGGTCATTAGAAAGTGGCTTTACTCAAGCAACGGCTTCTAAAGTTGTTCCAATTATGTTCACAGATAACAACCGAATTCTTGCAAGAAACTGTAAAATTGCAAAATAATTTTTAATTTTAAACAAATGGATCTCAAATGAGGTCCATTTATTTTTTTGGAAAATAAAATGTCCATTATTTTAGGAATAGATCCGGGATCTCGTGTAACTGGTTATGGCGTCATCCGTCAAATAGGGCGTAAATTAGAGTATTTAGGCAGTGGCGTTATTCGCACTTCAATAGATGATTTGCCAACTCGCTTAAAACGAATTTATGCCGGTGTCACAGAAATTATTACCCAATTTCACCCTGATGAATTTGCAATCGAACAAGTGTTTATGGCAAAAAATCCTGATTCAGCTTTAAAACTGGGGCAAGCAAGAGGAACTGCTATAGTTGCCGCGGTTAATCAAAATTTACCCATATTTGAATATTCAGCGAGAACGATTAAACAAACAGTAGTGGGAACAGGGGCCGCAGAAAAAGCACAAGTACAAGAAATGGTTGCTCGACTATTGCAATTATCGGATAAGCCACAAGCCGATGCTGCCGACGCCCTAGCTATTGCTATTACCCATGCAAATTCAATTCATCATTCATTACAGATCGCAAATTCAGCTACAATAAAAACGCCTGAAAATATTATCGCACTTTTACGCACTAAATACAGTAGAGGAAGATTTAGATTAAAAGGTTAGAAAGGTTGTGAATGGCGGTGAGAGGGAAATTTTAACCGGCTTATAACTGATTGATTTTAATATAAAAAATATCTTGTTCAGTTTTAAAAGGTAACATAAAAGGGAACATACCTTATAAAAAGGCGCCTTTTTTGTTTGTCATCAGCCTTTGATTATTGATCTATTTTGAGTGATTGGGAATATTCAGAACATAAAAAAACAAGGTTTTATCCTTTCCCTTTGCTTGATAAATTCCAATGCTAACAACGCAACCGAGCCAACAAACACTTTTTTATTCACTTATTCACTTTTTCTTTTTTTTGAATGTAATTAATTGATTTTAAAAGAAAAAAATAAGAGTGAATAAAATAAATTGATTAAAAATTATTCACCTTTTTGCTATTTTTATCACTTATTCACTTTTTAACTTCTTATTCACTCTTTAAAATTCTTTATATATCATGTAGTTAAGTTAAAAAAAGTGAATAGGTGAATAAGTGAATAGAGTTTATTGTCAAGGTTCTGAATAGTGAAAAAAGCGCATAAAAAAAGCCGGTATATGTCCGGCTTTACTGGATTTCTAGGCGTTTCGCCATTTGTTAACAGTGTCATGTTTATTCTTGAATTTTGCGTTTGTGTAGTTATAACCTCCGCCTAATTGTCGGGTTGTGAATGGTTTTTCGCCTATGGTTTTAAATGCTTGGATAACCTCTTTTTTAAAATCTATTGGCTTTAAAATAAATTTACCATCTCGCCCTGTTATATAACAGTAGTATAAATAGCACCAGTAAAAGCGCTCAAAGATTAAAGGGCTTTCATAAGCTGGAACGCCTCGGCTACTGCCTAAAATCAAACAATCATTTGAGGGTTGAGTCATTAATTCAAATTCTTGAATAAATTCTAGAATATGATCGTTTTCTGTTTTCATTTTTAACGCCTCCGCACTTGCTTTTTGTTGCTTTAATGCTTGCTTTGCGTCCTCGGGGTCTTTAAATTCATCATATAGCTTTCTAATAATCCCCCCTAACTCCGCTTGAATTTTTTCGGTGAGCTTGTCATCTCTTGCGCTGTCGTCTATTGCCTTGTAAAAAGGGAATACAATGCGGCGGCGCTCCATTCCGCCCCCGTCATTTTTATAAATTGGCAAGGTATTAGAACATATAGCAATAATAGCGTTTATCCTTGCGCTGAATGTTTTTTTGCCTTTCGGGTTTACGAGAATTTCATCGCCCCCAGAAATTGCTTTTAAAACAGAACTATCGCCAATATATCGCCCTTGGTCGGGTGCATATAGAAAAGTTTTATTTAATAGCATGTCTCGGGTCTTGCTGTCTCTTTGCAAGGTTTCTAAGTCAATCGCTACATGGTTAGCATCGCCTGAAAGCATTTTCGCCACGTTTAAAAAAGTCGATTTACCGCTACCCGGTTCGCCTATAAATTCAAGCGTTAATTGCCAATCACTGCGGTTATTTAAAATCATATATAAAGCGGCTAAAAGCGCTTTTTTCCGCTCTATGCTGTCATTGCTAATAAAATCAAGCCATTTATCAAAGTGCGGTGTCGGTGTCTGCGTTTCTAAATAATCGCAAGGGTTGACCGCTGTAAGGTAATATTCTTTTTTATGCGGTAAAAAAGCCAATGTGCGCTTATTCAAAACGCCATTTTTAAAGGCTAAAAATTGATAATCCATCGCTGTTTTTATTTCATCATCAAATAACGGTAAATCAACGGTTAAACATTTGATCATATTGTTTATAGTTTCAACGCTGCCATAATTCGCATTATATTCCGCAAAAAATGCTTTAATTTCTCGCTGTAGTGCGTTTTCATCCTTAACTTGCCATATTTGCCCATTGTAAAAATAAATAAGCCCTTGAGTTTGATTATAGGCTAACGGTTTCTTCAGCCATTTCAAAAAATAGCCGGCTTTATCGCTTGGGGTTGCTTTTTTGAGTGTGTCCGCATCTAGTTCGATAAGCTCGGGTTCTCCCTCGCTTTCCTGTGAATATTCTTCTCTCAACCGCTCAATATAAGCGCTTAAATCCTCTAAATGTTGCCCTAATAAATCTCTAAGGCTAAAGGCGTTTACTTGCGTATATTTCGCTAAATTCATGCAAATATTGCGCAATAGCTCTTCATTTTCTCTAATGGTGATGCCGTTATTATTGCTTTTAACCTTAAAAAGTCCGCTAGTATCAACTAAACTTGCGCATCTATGTTCATTCGGTAAAAGCGCCAACTTATCCAATTCTTTATAATTCCGTTCATCAATAATAATCGGTAATTCTTTGTATCTGTTCGGGTTCTCTCCGTCGATATTGTCGGCTAATAATATCCAGCCCGCCCCCTGCCCGTTGGTCTTTTCGTCTTTCGGGTTTTTGCGGTAAAAACTCCAAGGATTATCGCCAATTAAAATCAAAATTTCTTGCGCTGGGTGGATATTTTGCTTAATGATTTTATTTAGGTTAGGCGCATTTTTTAGCCTTTTATTCTGTCCGTTCATCATATTAGACCTTTAAAAATTGAGTTATCCGCCCTTAATTTCGGGCGGTATGATTAGATTAAGTTAGCAACTTTTTTCATATCTGGGGCGTAATAGGTATTTTGTAAAATTTTCAGATCTCGATGTCCTGAAATTTTGGCAAGTGTCATCACGTCCACTTTCTCCGCTAGTCTGGTTAATGCCTCCCGCCTTGTATCGTGGAAATGCAGATCTTTTAATAACAAGCGGTTTTTTAATTTCCTGAATAGTGCATCAAGGGTTGATGTTGAAATTTGAAAAACGCTTTCCCCATCGGCTTTTTGCGCCATTAATTCAAGGATTTTTAACGCTGTAGCGGATAAAGGAACATCACGCGCCCAGCCGTTCTTTGTTTGCGGTAAGTGGGCTATTTTGTCTTCCATGTGTACATGCTCCCACGTTAGCCCCACAATCTCGCCCGCGCGCATTGCGGTTTCTATGGCAAATAACAAGATTGCGCCTACCGTTGCGGTAGCGGTTTGCGGTGGTTCTTCCCATGAAAAGCCAGAATTAGAAACAAGCGCATCAATTTCCTTCTGTGAGTAGCGTCTTGTTCTTGGTTTCGGTGCGGCTGGTTTTTTAACTCGTTTGAGTGGGTTATCTTTTAATAAGCACCATTCAACAATCGCCACATTGAAAATATTCGCAAGGGTTGCCCATTCTCTTAAAACTGTCGCATTTGAAACGGTTTTTAAGCGATCATCACGCCATTGTTTAAAATCATCGGGTTTTATATCTTTAAGCGATATTTCTGCAACAGGGTTATTTAAAAAGCGCTTTAAAACTTGGGTTTCTTTCTTTGCTCCTCGTTTCGTTGGGGTAACTTCTCTTATATAGCGCTCAACGACTTGAGAAAGTGGAATATCCGCGATTTCTTTATAAATACCGCATTCTATTTCTGCCTCTAATCCATGCGCCCACATCACTGCCTTCGCCTTGGTTTTGAATGATTTTGATTTTATAAGACCTTGTCTGCGCACAATAGCACGCCATTTATCGCCCCTTTTTTGATAAGTTGCCATTAGTTCCCCCTCGCTTTTTTTCTCGCTTGTTTAGCGGCTTTCTTTGCTTTTTTTCTCGCTTGTTTTTTCGCTTGTTCTCTGCTTTTTTGCTCTTGCTCCATGTATTTTTTAGCTAGTTTTCTAAAGTCTTCATTTAAAGCGATTTTATTAAAAAGCGTTTCATCTGAGGCAAAAAGCTCTACAACTGTCCCGCTTGGTAAGGTGATGCGACTAGTAATCATTGTTCGCCCCCTTGCGCCTGAATAAATGAAAATAGCTTAGAAAATTCATCTTCTAGCTTTTCTTGATAAATTGCATGAATGCCGTTTAAATCGCTTATTACATTGATGTTTTTGATATTTTCATAAGCGATAAGCATTGCCGCATTCAAACTTAACAAGGCTTGAAACTCGTTTAATTTATCTTCTAATTTGTGCCATTCGCTCGGGTTTGGGTAAAAAGGTTTTATTAGTTCAAAAGTTGGGTTATTCATTGCTCTGTCCTCTCTGTGCTCTTCTTGCTTGTTGCTCTTGTCTTTCGGTTAATTCTTCTACTATGCGCATCATTAAGCTATTAATTGCGCCTAATGCGCTTGTTTCTGTATCTTCAAGCGTTAAAGAAACAACATGCACTAAGTCCGCTATTTGTCTTAATTCCATAATTAAAGCGTCAAACTCATTCCAATCTAACAAAGGTTCTTTATTCATCGTCTGAGCCCTCGCCATATTTCGCTTTCATTTGTGCGATTTCATTAGCTTGCACAATGATAGAAAGACAGGAATAAGCCATATTTAGCCATATTTCAGCGTTTTCAAAATCGCCCTTTTTTGCATGTTTTTTAGCTGTCGCTAAATCTTGACTAATGATTTTTAATGCGCTTTGTACTCTTTCGATTTCGTTTGATAGGTTAAGCATAAACGCCCCCTAAAGTGCGGTAATGATTTGGGTTAATGCGTGCGTAACAGATAGCACGGGTAAGATTTAGGCGGTTGCGTGCTTGTTGCTCGCTGTCGGCTAAAATAGTGAGGTGTAGGCGGTTTTTGCCTAATAAAATGAATTTATAAAGCATTTTTGCGGTGTCCTTTTGATATTTTCTAAGGCTTTCCGCTAGACTTGTCACGGTCGGGCGGTAAAGCGTAAAGGGGTGACAAACTGCCTCAAAAGGAAAGCAGCCAACGCCTAGACGTTGCCCTTTACGCTCTACCATTGAGAATAGATCTATTGCTAGATTTATTTTAGGTGTGCGTAAATTACGAATAAAAAAACACGCTTGAGGCGTGCGATTATTCGCCTTTTGAATTTTCAGCTTGTCACGGCTGACATCTGTTTTTTTCAGACGCAAGGAAATATTAGAAAATTGCCCGCACTTTGTAAAGGTTTTTGATATTGAAAGATTTTCATGAAAATAATTGTTTTTCATGAATTTTATTTGATTTTTAAGTGAAAAATCAGTATTATTTTTCTTGGTCATAGTTGTGACTCTTTGAAATTTTTGGATATTAGGCTTGTCATTCTCTCTATTGGGCAAGCCTTTTTTATTGGGTTAATTTAGCGCCTGTTGATATTCCGCTAAGGCTTTTAAAATATCGGGTAATAGATAACTTATCCCTGTAATAAATAATAAGATCATTAATCCCCATAAAAAGCGGTTTACCTTGTCGGATTTGTCTATAAGTTCTAGCATTTTGATTAGCTCCTTGTTGATAATATTCATCTCTTTAATTCTTTACTTTAAATAATGCGATGTATCGCGCGGCTCTGGTTCTCCTTTGAATAAATCGGGCTGTTTCCCCTCTTTAAGTTGTTGCACCCTTTCCGCATTGCTTAAAGGGCGCTTGCCGTCCTCGTTTATTTGCTCTTTTTCGGTTTTGCTCCAGTTAGAAACCTCGGGACAATCCACAAAAACGGCTCTTTTTACATTGACTAATTGACCCACAAAATCAGCGCTAAGCGTTCCGCAATTATTACAATAAATATCTGCTTGAACGGTTAAAATGCTCGGGCGCTCGCTGTTTCTGATTGAACATCTACCGCCACAAAAAGGGCATTTAATTGTTAATCCTGCCATTAGTTAAGCTCCTGTAATTGATTTATATAAGCGTGAATATCTGCTGCTTTATAGCGGTTTAACCGCCCCACTTTGATCGGCTTTGGAAAGTTGCCGGCTTGTACTGCCTCATAAATATAAGCTCTAGAGACATCTAGCATTTTGCAGATAGTTTTTGTTGAATAAAAAAGTGGTGTTGCGTCTTTTTTCTCCATGATTTCCCCTTGTTGATGTGTCAAATAATGCTTGCTTGTGTTGTCTTGTGATGTTTGTCGGGGGGATTATGAAGGCGAGGTAATGTGATTTATATGAAAAAAACCTTTTTTTCTATGAAAAAAGGTTTTTTTTCAAATAAGTGAAAATACGTTATTCCGTTTTGTATTTGTCTATTATCTGTACTGGTTCTTTGCTTCTGGTTCTCTGATTTCCTATACCTGCTTCTTTTAAATAATTGTCTATGGTTCTTGTGTCTATTTGTTCATACTCTTCAAAATAATATTTTTCTAAATGGTTATAAATTGAATTTACAAGTTTATTTCTTGAATGAATTGGCTTAGCTTCAAAAGTAGCTTTAGCAATATTTAATATAATGCTTTTAAGCTCTTTTTCTTGTCTACCATGTGTTTTTTTAAATGCGTTTCTTATAAATATTTTTTCATGATTGTTTTGTGATGAGTTATTCAAAAATCTATTTATGTCATTTTCAAAAATGCAAATATTTTCTAGATTTATATGAAATTCTTTATCAAGTTTTATTGCTAAATTAATGCCGAATGAATCTTTAAACTCGCTAGGGGATATTAATGATAAATTACTATAAAATGGAATGCCATTATTTATTATTTCCCTCATTGATTCAGGGGTGTAAATGAAATAAGGCGGAAAAATTCTCAATAAAGCTTCTACATTTAGATTATTATTATCTTCAATGTTTTTATTATTTATTCTATCAAAAATACAAAGCTCAAATTTATTAAAATCTCTTAGATTCACATCCTTAGAAGAAAAATAATAAGTTATTTCTATATCTTTAGGATTAAATATTAAATCACTTATAGTTATTCTATATTTACTTTTGATAAATCTCGTTGAAAAATCTAATTTCCCAATAGCCCAATAATGCAATAAATCTTCTATATCTAATTCCTCTCCAGTGCGTTTTTTTATTTCTCTAATTGCTTTTTCTAGGCTATACCACTTTCTAGGCGGTAAGTTGATTTTGGTCATTTGTTGCTCCTTGAAATTTATATTAGATATAAAAAAGCGGGGTTTCCCCCGCCTTTTATTGTTATTTAAGTATGATTTTTTATTCTTCAATATTGATATTCTCAATCAGTGCGCATGATTGATAATCTTCGATAATAAAATCTACACACATCGAATTATATAATTCTAATCTGTCTAGGCTTGGATTTTCCGTTTTAAAGGTTCGCACCGTGCCACGCTGTAAATAAAACGAGATATTATCAAAACGTGTAATCAAGATTGAATTTGCTGGAAAATATGGAATATTTACCGCTCTTAATCCGCCTAGTAGCTGGTTCAATACTGTTATTTTTTCGGCTTGGTTTTGCGTTAAATCACTATATTTTATTTCAATACGGCTATCAAGCAAAACATCACGCCCACAAATAGCAATTAGATCCCCGCGCGCTTTGATTGGATTTGGGATTTTTTCTAAGCCGGCTTTGATAAGGGCATTAATGCTTTTATATTGGCGATCTGCTCCCACTGTTGCGCCTGTTATCACTTGCGCTTTTGCATGATTTGCAATTTTTCCGATCCAACCTTCCGCCGCATCTTGTGCTAGTGGGTTAGCTGTTGGATCTGAGGTTTCCGCACGCTTGCGCCCATTAAAGCCAGCTAAAAGCAAACTAGATATAATTTCATTATCTAACAATTCTTCATAAATTAGCGCAAAATCTTTGTCAATTGTGCCAGCTAATGCATCTAATTTTGAATAAGGAATATAGCCATCAACATTAATCTGTTTGCAATGATATTGTTTAGTAGGCTGTAAATGGCTTGCGTTTGGTTCTCTGCCTTTTTTGTCTGTGTCTGTTGTGCTAGCTATTGGCAATTTTAAGCCTATAGTTTCGCCTGTTGGGTTTGTTGCTTTAATGATATTAATAAGATTAAAAAATTCATTTAATCTCATTCTTCTTAATAAATCATTCTCTGATTGTTCATTTAAAGTCAAAACTGAATTAAAATTAACATTTAGATCTTCATCATGATTTAAATTTTCATCATGGTTTAGATTTTTAGAAAATATTTTCTTGTAGTAGTTATCTAGATGTTCTTGTGTGAATTTTTGCATGTTTTTACCCTTGATTTAGATTTTTAATTAATTTATTAAAGCCTTTTAATTCGCCTGAATGTGCTTGTTCGATGCTTTCGCGGTGTTTTGTCATGATGCTTTTAACTTCATCACTATTTACAACTTTATGGATATTAAATTCATTATCAGATAATTGAGATATGATAATAACCTTTTTAATTTCATATAATAAATAAGATAGTGTTTTTTCTTTTCTATCTTCATTATCTGAAACTCCATTCCATAATTTTTTTTCATTAAGATTTAAATTTGAAAAATAAATTAATGATGCAATTTCTGAAAGTTTATTTTTATTTTCTTTTGTGAATTCTACTATTAATTCTTTTGCTTTTAGATTAAAAATACCGCCTTTAATATTTCTTAATTTTTGAGCAGAATAAAAAACGGTTTCTTTCTGGGTGTAGATTATATCCGCTATATCTTCAATAAAGGCTTGATAATATTCAATTTCTGCTATAGTTTCTGATGATGATAATCTTGCTTTTTTATAATCTTCTAATTGAAGTTTTTTTCCGCTTGATAAAATTTTCTGCGGTTGTTCTTTTGCTTTTTCTAGCTCTGTTTTAAGGGCTAGAACAATATTTTCAGCCTTTTTCTTTTGCGCCTTTAAATCTTCTAGCTTTTTAACTTCTTGTAGATAAACGGTCTTTTCTTTCTGAAAGTCTGCGTTTAATTGCTCTATTGTTTGTTTTTCTGTCATGGTGTTAACCTCTGTTTAGTCTGATTTTTTCGGCTATCCAGTCATTAATTTCACTTTCTAGCCATACAACACGATTTAAAGAAATATTGATGTTTTCTGGGAATAGCCCTTTTTTCATCTGTTCATAAATCGCTGTTTTTTTTAGTCCTGTTCTATGCTCTACTTCGTCTATGTTTATAAAGCGCTCTTTGTTGGTTTGCTCCGTCACATTTAAGCCCCCTTTTTCTTTCCGTATGCGTTCTATATGCTCCGTTGCGGTTCGGGTGTAGATTATAAAAAGCGCGTTTTTTTGTCATTTTGTGAGGGGTGTTAAGTAGGATTTAACAAAAATAATGTAATTTAAGGCGTTTTTTTAAAGATTGAGATAATAGGGCTTTAAAAGGTTAATAATTAAGCGCTTTCAAAGATTGAATTTATCTGCGTTATTTTGCGTTTTGTTGCGTTGTATTGCGTAATAAAAACGACTATTAAAACGTTAAAGGGCTCCAGTATTGGCAAGGAGTGGGGCGGTTGCTATTTTTGCGTTAAAACATACCCTTTTAATGCGCGGGCGAGGCGGGGGTTTGCTTGCGATTGTTAAGCGCAAAAAATAATAAAAAAAAGCCTGTTTTGCTTGATTTTTCATTTAGTTAGATATTGCAATTTGATATAATAATAGACAACAAGAAAAGGCGGATATTCTCCGCCTTGCGATAAGTTTAAATCTTTTTGCATTGCTCTACATAATCGCCCCATTTTTGCATGGCGCTACGACGTGCATCAAGATAGTTAGAACGATTATAAACGCGGCTTACTTCGTTCCCTGTTGTATGCGCTAGACAAGCCTCAGCAACAAAATGATCAATGCCAACATCAGTCATATAAGTTCTTGCTGTTGATCTGATACCGTGAGAAGTAAACTTCCCCTTATAGCTGCCGTTGTCTATGCGTTTAATCGCAACATTAGCCGATCCGCTGCTATAGTGTTTATTATGGTCTAGTCGGCTTGGGAACAAATAAGAAGAGTGCAAACTATATTTTTTTAACTCCTCTAATAATGCCAAGGCTTGAGAAGATAAAGGGACTATATGCGGCTTTTTGCGGTCTTTTAATCCTTTCATTTTATGCGCTGGAATATGCCAAGTTTTATTAATAAAATCTATCTCATGCCATTCTGCTTGAACTGCCTCCGCGGGTCTCACCATGGTTAAAAGTTGCCATTCTATAAGATACTTTGTTAAAGGGTTTAAATGCGCTTTAACTAACAAAGATAAAAAGGCGGATAACTCAGAATAATGAATAGCCGGCTGATGCGTTGCAACTGGTTTTCTAAATTCGCCTTTCATGCTTGATAAAGGGTTGTAGTTTAAATATCCAAGAATAACCGCACGCTCTAAAATACTCACAAAATAGCGCGAAACTTTTCTTATAGTGTCGGGGCGTATCTCATAAGCTGGGGTAAATTGCTTGATAACTTCGCTCAGTTTAATATCTTTAATAGGAACATCACCAAAAGTAGGAAAAAGCCATAATTCCAAACGCTGCCATAAATCCTTAAAAGTTGCGGGCAATACCTCGGATTTTTTCTTATCTTTCCATATATTCGCCATTTCTCGCACTGTAATAGCGTTTTTTCTTTCTTGTTCCGCTTGCTCTGCAGCATATTCAAAAGGATCTATATTGTCTTCCAATAATTCAAGATAGCTTATAGTTTTCTCTCTTGCCTTAGCTAAAGATACTGCCGGATATTTACCAATATTCTTTTTTATGCGCTTTTTAGTGGTTGGGTGGGTGTATATGAATTGCCATATTTTAGACTTGCTAGAAACGAAAATATAAAGGTTATTTCCATCGCCTAAAGTGTAGGATTTTTCACTAAATTTCAGTTTTTTGAGTTGGGTATCTGTTAAAGGTTTTATAAATTTAGCCATTGTTAAGCATCTCTTTGAAATGATTAAAAAAATAGCTTTGTTGTTACCTTTTTTTCTTCAAAAATTTGAAGGGAACATAAAAGGGAACATCAAGCGATTACAATGACAAACTTTTTTTTACAAGGCGAACAGTTAAAAACTTCTAAAATATTGATTTTTAACTATTTTTTTGACAAGACAAACATTATTTTACAGTTTCATGGCGGTGAGAGGGGGATTCGAACCCCCGATGCAGTTTCCCACATACACGCTTTCCAGGCGTGCTCCTTCAACCACTCGGACATCTCACCATTCAAGTTCGGGCGAGAATATAAAGATTTATTCTAACTCCGTCAAGTGTTTTTTATTTTTCTTGCGCTAAAACAAATTATTAGAATAAATTTCAGCTACAATATTGTCTTTTCTGTCATCTTGTCGGGATTTATATGTTGAAAAAGTGGTTTTTAACGAAAAATATTTTTCTTGCTGTTCGTCCTTTTAGTGCGTTGCAAGATAGTTTTAAGGTAGGTTACGGTAAGTCGCATTTAATCAGAGATATTATTGCAGGTCTTACTGTCGGGGTTATTGCCATTCCTTTGTCAATGGCATTGGCTATTGCCAGTGGCGTGCCTCCTCAACATGGGCTATATACAGCAATTGTTGCAGGGATTATCATTGCATTAGCTGGCGGTTCTCGTTTTAATATTTCTGGGCCTACGGCTGCTTTTGTAGTGATTTTATATCCAGTCACTCAACAGTTCGGGCTAAGTGGCTTATTAATGGCAACTTTATTGTCAGGCGTTATTTTGGTGTTAATGGCGCTTTTTCGACTAGGACGTTTGATTGAATATATCCCACTCTCTGTTACCCTTGGGTTTACTTGTGGTATTGGTATTGTTATTGCAACCTTACAAATCAAAGACTTTCTCGGTTTGGATATTGCTACAATGCCTGCTCATTATCTTGGCAAAGTACAAGCAATTTTTACCGCACTTTCAACGATTAATTGGGCTGATACCGCTGTAGGGGCAGTTACTTTGATCTTACTTACTCAATGGCATAAGTTTCGTTTAGCGATACCAGGTCATTTGCCTGCTGTGATTGTTGGCACATTATTATCAATTACGCTTATTCATTTCGGTTTTGATGTAGCGACAATTGGCTCTTCTTTTGCTTACACTTTATCAGATGGAACCACAGGTTATGGAATTCCAAATGTGTTGCCTGAATTTATCTTGCCTTGGAATATTCCCAATGCAAATGGGGAAGTTATTACTTGGGATTTCAATACGTTACAAGCCTTATTACCTGCAGCATTTTCTATGGCAGTGTTAGGCGCAATCGAATCTCTACTTTGCGCAGTGATTTTGGATAATATGACCAGCACTAAGCACCATTCTAATAATGAGCTATTAGCGCAAGGACTGGGAAATATTGCTTCACCATTCTTAGGTGGGATTACGGCGACAGCGGCTATTGCTCGCTCGGCTGCAAATGTAAAATCAGGGGCGGTTTCGCCTATTTCCAGTGTTGTTCATGCCTTATTAGTTTTATTCTCTCTGCTATTTTTTGCAAAAGCATTATCTTATTTACCGCTTTCCTCTATGGCGGCTTTATTGCTCGTAGTGGCTTGGAATATGGCGAATGTAGGGCAAATTGTACAATTGATCCGCCGTTCTGGTCCGAATGAAATTGCGGTATTGCTAACTTGTTTGGTGCTTACTGTTATTTTTGACATGGTTATCGCTATTACAGTTGGCGTACTTTTAGCCAGTTTATTGTTTATTCGTACTATTGCAGAAATGACCAAATCTTTTGAGATTGCACAGCCTGAAGATTTATCTGATACGGTAGTTTATCGTATTAGTGGACCGCTCTTTTTTGCTGCCGCAGATAATTTATTTGCGGATTTACATGAGAAAACTACGCATACTGGACGGGATATTAAACATATTGTATTGCAATGTGATGCAGTAACTGTACTTGATGCTGGGGGAATTCATGCATTAACCCGTTTTGTTCAGCATATGTTGCCTGAACAAGAATTACATATGTGTAATATGCAATTTCAGCCTTTAAGAACCATTGTAAAATCGAAGAAAGCGAAGGAAATAAATAAAATTCATTTCAGTACAAATTTGGATGTGGTTTATCGAAAAATTAGAGGGCTAGCAAAAGTGTAAAGAATAAGGGCGAGTTGTGAATAACTCGCCCTATAAGCATATATAGATATTAGCGTCTAAACATATTTCCTAATCCACCTAAACCGCCCATCATACCTTGCATTCCACGCATCATTTTTGCCATACCACCTTTACGCATTTTCTTCATCATGCGTTGCATTTCATCAAATTGTTTCAATAGCTTATTCACATCTTGTACTTGTGTGCCTGAACCTAAAGCAATTCGGCGGCGGCGTGAGCCTTTGATAATGTCTGGATTTGCACGTTCTTTTAAGGTCATTGAGTTAATGATAGCTTCCATTTTATTGAACATTTTGTCATCAACTTGATTTTTGACATGATCGGGAAGATTTTTAGCGCCCGGTAGTTTTTCTAGCATGGACATCATACCACCCATTTTTTTCATTTCGATAAGCTGTTCACGAAAATCCTCGAGAGTGAAACTGTCGCCCTTCTTGAATTTTTGTGCCATTTTTTCTGCTTTTTCTTGATCTACCGAACGTTGTAAGTCTTCGATCAAAGAAAGCACATCACCCATTCCTAAAATACGAGAGGCAACGCGATCTGGGTGGAAAGGTTCTAGTGCGTCTGTTTTCTCTCCAACACCAAGGAATTTAATTGGTTTACCCGTAATTTGACGAATGGAAAGTGCGGCACCACCACGAGCGTCACCATCAACTTTGGTTAAAATTACCCCTGTAAGTGGTAAGGCTTCGTTAAAGGCTTTTGCGGTATTTGCAGCATCTTGCCCCGTCATTGCATCCACAGTAAACAGGGTTTCGATTGGATTAAGTGCGGTATGAATTTGTTGAATTTCTTCCATCATTTCGCCGTCAACATGTAAACGGCCCGCTGTATCCACAATTAAGACATCATAGAATTTGAGTTTCGCATCAGCCAATGCTTCACGTGCAATTTCAACAGGTTTTTGTGAAACATCAGAAGGATAAAAATCAACACCAATAGATTGTGCTAAGGTTTCCAATTGTTTAATCGCAGCAGGGCGATAAACGTCAGCTGAAACAACCATGATTTTCTTTTTATGGCGCTCTTTCAAGAATTTTGCCAACTTACCTACAGAGGTCGTTTTACCAGCACCCTGTAAGCCTGCCATTAAAATCACGGCGGGAGGTTGAGTGGCTAAATTGAGTTCCTCATTTGCCACGCCCATGGCTTTTTCTAATTCGCCTTGAACAATTTTAAGAAATTCTTGACCTGGCGTAAGACTTTTATTGACTTCTTCACCAATCGCGCGTTCTTTAACTTGATTAATAAATTCACGCACAACTGGCAAGGCAACATCCGCCTCTAATAGCGCCATTCTGACTTCACGTAACGTATCTTTAATATTATCTTCAGTTAAGCGACCTTTACCCGTAATATTACGCAAGGTTTTTGATAGGCGATCCGATAAATTTTCAAACATTTTTAATCCTACATTCTCTGAAAAAAATTGGCTCAATTATACTGAAATCTGATGGATTTTCATCATTTGCAAGAAATTTATAGGGATTTTATTCCGTATAGCTAGAATAAGAATGATCATTTGTACAAATTCAGGTATGATCTTGTACCTTATTGCTCGCTAAGTGAGCTTTGAACGATAGAATGTTTTTATGTTTGTCATGAACGAAATTGTAATGACACTTAGGAATAAAACGAAAGGATTATATTTTGGATAACATCCCCCTTAGTACCTTATTTATTACATTAATTATCTTACTTATTCTCTCTGCTTATTTTTCTGGTTCTGAAACTGGATTACTTTCAGTAAATCGTTATCGTATGCGCTTTCTTGCAGAAAAAGGGCATAAAGGCGCACAAAAGACAGAAAAATTGCTCAAAAAAACAGATGTTTTACTTAGCCTAATTCTTATTTGTAATAATTTAGTCAATATATCTGCATCCGCAATCGCAACACTGATTGGTATGCGTTTATATGGCGATATGGGCGTGGCTATTGCAACAGGTTTGCTTACTTTTGTTATGCTCATCTTTGCTGAAATTTTCCCTAAAACTATTGCCGCACTTTATCCTGAAAAAGTCGCTTTTCTTTCCAGTCATATTATTAGCGTATTACTAAAAATCTTTAGCCCATTAGTTTTTATTATGAACTTGTTTATTCGTGGGCTAATGAAATTGTTTCGCTTAAAAAATGAGGCAAAAGCACATTCTCTTAGTCCAGAGGAATTACGTGCAATAGTTAACCAATCTGGTCAATATATTCCTTCTGCGCACCAAGAAATGCTACTTTCTATCCTTGATTTAGAAAAAGTAACCGTTGATGACATTATGGTGCCACGCAATGATATTGCTGGGATTGATATTGATGACGATTGGAAAGCGATCATGCGTCAACTTAATCACGCTGCACATAGCCGAGTTGTATTTTATAAGGGGAGCATTGATGAAAATGTTCTTGGCATTTTACGTATTCGAGAAGCTTATCGCTTAATGTTAGATAAAAATGAGTTTAGTAAAGAAACTTTAATTCGTGCGGTCGATGAGGCTTATTTTATTCCCGAAGGAACGGAGTTAAATGCACAGTTACTTAACTTCCGCAATAATAAAGAGCGTATCGGTTTAGTGGTTGATGAGTATGGTGACATTAAAGGATTGGTTACTTTAGAGGATATTTTAGAGGAAATCGTTGGAGAATTTACTACGTCAACCGCTCCTTCTATTGATGAAGAAGTGACGCAACAATCTGATGGCTCGATTATTATCGAGGGATCTGCGAATTTACGGGATTTAAATAAGTTATTTAATTGGAATTTAGATACCGAAGATGCCCGCACTTTTAATGGACTGATTTTAGAGCATTTAGAAGAAATTCCTGATGAAGGGAAAGAATGTGAAATCAATGGCTTAAAAATTACTGTATTAGAAGTAGCAGATAATATGATCAAACAGGTTAAAGTTGAAAAGGTTTAGATGAGTTAAAAAGCGGATCATGAAGATCCGTTTTTTATTTGTAAAAGCAAAGAATTGAGCTTTAATTTTCTCCTAAATATTATTCATTAGCTTGCCCTATAACCCGATCTATTTCGGCTAAATCTGTGATTTCTGACCGCACTTTTTCCATAGCGCTTTCACGCAAATGACGATAATCTGTTTGATAGCGAATCTGATTATCTATCAAGTGCGGTTGTAAAAATTGATAAACTCCAATCCGACCTTGATAACCTTGATGACAAGTACAGTTTTCATGTTCTGTATGTTGGCATTTTTTTCGCACTAACCGCTGAGCTATCACGAGCAATAAACTATTGTCGATTTCATGTTGTTTTATGCCCAATTGCAGTAAGCGAGAAATGGCAGAAGGCGCATCATTTGTGTGTAAAGTAGAAAGAACCAAATGTCCTGTTTGTGCCGCTCTTAATGCGATTGTGGCACTTTCATTATCACGAATTTCTCCCAGCATAATCACATCAGGATCTTGACGAAGAAAGGTGCGCAATAATCGGCTAAAATCCAAGCCAATTTGTGGATTTATTTGGCATTGGATAATCCCTTTTAACTCTATTTCTATGGGATCTTCCGCAGTCATAATATGTTTATGTTCATCATTTAAGAACTGAAGTGCGGTGTAAAGTGAGATACTTTTTCCACTTCCCGTTGGTCCTGTCACTAAAATAAGTCCTTGCGGCTGAGATAGGGCTTGTTGGAAAAGTTTTTGTTGCATTGTTGTCATGCCCAGTTCGGAAAAACTCAACTGTACAGGTTTATTTTGTTGTAAACGCAATACCGCTTTTTCTCCCATATTGGTTGGAAGTGTTGAGAGGCGAAAATCCAATAAGTCGGAAAAAGTAGTTTTGAAATGAAATCGTCCATCTTGAGGTAAGCGAGTTTCACTAATATCTAATTTTGCCAATAATTTTAAGCGTGAAATAATGCGATGACTAAGAGAAAGAGGAATAGGGGATTGGCATTGTAAAATACCATCTATTCTGAAACGTATCTGCACACAGTTACTTTGGGGTTCAATATGAATGTCGGAAGTATTTTGCTTTAAGGCATTTTCAAAAATTTGATCTAATAATTGAATAACAGGCTCATCTGATTTTTGTGCTATTTCTACTTCATGTTCTTGTGCATATTGATTGATAAGAGGTTCTTCAACCAATATGTTCTTTTTATTTTGTTGCGGCGATAAATTTTGTAATAACCGCTTAAGTAATTGATTATCAAGCAAAACAGGTTCTACAATTTTTCCATATAAAAAAGCAAATGTTTCGCAGGCATTAATATTATTTAGGCTATCAATGCCTAGCCACAAAGTTTGTTCATTTTCTTGTAAGGGAATAGCGAAATAACGTAGAAGAAGTTGATGTTGTTGCTGATTTTTTTGCCATAAGTGCGGTGTGATTTCATAGGTATTTCCAGCAATGCTGAACACTATTGGTGAGATTTTTTCGGATTGAGAAATTGCCATATTTTGATACTTATATTGATGAATAATGTATTGAATTTTGTTGTAATCCGAAAAAATGGAGAAATACTACCGCACTTTTTTGCGAGCTAAGTCGCAAAAATAACGCTTATAGCATTAAATATCTGTATTTTTATTGTAGAAAAGTTTTTTGTAAAAAGATTGTAAAGTAGCTTGCTGTTTTTAGATTATTTCGTTAAGGTTGCGCCCCTAATTTATTTCTATATTTAAGGAGAAAACATGGGATTATTTGATTTTGTTGGAGATATTGGTAGAAAATTATTCTCTAAAACTGAAGAGGCCTCTGAAGCTGTAACTAACCATATTGCTGAAGATAACCCTGGCGTTGAGAATTTAGCTGTTAGCGTTGAAGATGGTGTAGCTCATTTTACTGGTAATGCCGTTTCTGCTGAAGCATTAGAAAAAGCAGTTTTAATGGCTGGTAACGTGATGGGGATTGATCGTGTTGAAGTAAGCAACGTATCTATTGCAAATGGTGAAACTCTAGCAAGTGATGATGAGTTTTATATTATCCAAAAAGGCGATACTTTATGGAAAATTGCTGAAAAAACTTATGGTAACGGAACAAAATATACTTCTATTGTTGAAGCTAACAAAGAAGTAATTAAAGATGCTGATAAGATCTTCCCAGGGCAAAAAATTCGTCTACCAAAAGTTTTATAATGTCTAAAAATATCTAACATAGAAACCTTATTTTCGGATAAGGTTTTTATTTTTAGACTAAAAATTGTTCAAATGCAGATTTTTATTTGCCATTTCCTCGACTGTTTGCTTTTGTATCGCTATAATTCATCGTCTTTTAACTTAAATTTTATTTACTAACGTGTTCGGTGCGCGTTTCCGCCGAGTGCAAATTCTTTTTGAGGTAACATAATGTCATTTAATATTGAAACAACTCAAGGTCTTGAGCGTCGTGTAAACATCACCGTTCCTTCTGAAACTGTTGAGCAAGCTGTGCGTGAAGAATTAAAACGTGTTGCTAAAAATGCTCGTGTTGATGGTTTCCGTAAAGGTAAAGTACCAGCGCAAATTATTGAAAAACGCTTTGGTGCATCTGTTCGTCAAGATGTATTAGGCGATTTATTACAAAAACATTTCTTTAATGTTATGTTTGAAAATAAAGTAAATTTAGCTGGTCGCCCAACATTTACCGTAGAACAATTTGAAGCTGGTAAAGAATTGAAATTTACAGCAACTTTTGAAGTTTACCCAGAAGTTCAACTACAAGGTTTAGATCAAATTAAAGTAGAAAAACCAGTTGTTGAAATTTCAGATGCTGATATTGATAAAATGCTTGATGTATTGCGTAAACAACAAGCAACTTGGGCAGAAACTCAAGATGCTGCTAAAGCAGATGATCGTGTTTCAATTGATTTCGTTGGTTCAGTTGATGGCGAAGAATTTGAAGGCGGCAAAGCATCAGATTTCGTTTTAGCTATGGGACAAGGTCGTATGATCCCTGGTTTTGAAGAAGGTATCGTAGGTCATAAAGCTGGCGAACAGTTTGAAATTGATGTGACTTTCCCAGAAACTTACCATGCTGAAAACTTAAAAGGTAAAGCAGCTAAATTTGCAATTACTTTGAAGAAAGTTGAAGTAATGCAGTTACCTGAATTAACAGATGAATTTGTTGCAAAATTTGGTCCAAACACAAAAACTGTAGCAGATTTACGTAGTGAAATTGCAAAAAATATGCAACGTGAATTGAAAAATGCCTTAGTTTCTCGTGTTAAAACACAAGTAATTGATGGTTTATTAGCGCAAAACCCAATTGACGTTCCAGCAGCTGCAGTTGAACAAGAAATCGAAGTATTACGTAACCAAGCTGCACAACGTTTTGGCGGTAATGCTCAACAAGCAGCACAATTACCACGTGAATTATTTGAAGAACAAGCTAAACGCCGTGTTCAAGTTGGTTTATTATTCTCAGAAGTGATTGCTTCTAATGAATTAAAAGCAGATGAAGAACGTGTAAATGCAATGATTGCAGATATTGCTTCAGCTTATGAGCAACCAGCAGAAGTTGTTGAATATTATAGTCAAAACAAAGAGTTAATGAATAATATTCGTAATGTTGTGTTAGAAGAACAAGCAGTTGATGCGGTATTAGCGAAAGCACAGGTAACTGAGAAAGCATCTTCATTTGATGAAGTGATGAATCCACAAGCATAATTTATCGCCTTTTATGGTTTTAAGTGCGGTTGTTTTTAAAAGAATAACCGCACTTTTGTTATTTACGTTTTTTAGCAGAGGTATATATGAGCGTCATTCCTATGGTCGTAGAACAAACATCAAGAGGTGAGCGATCTTATGATATTTATTCACGTTTATTAAAAGAGCGTGTGATTTTTTTAAGTGGAGAAGTTGAAGATCGTATGGCAAATCTTATTGTTGCTCAACTTCTCTTTTTAGAGGCTGAAGATCCTGCCAAAGATATTAATATTTATATTAATTCTCCCGGTGGTTCTGTAACGGCGGGAATGGCAATTTATGACACTATGCAATTTATTAAGCCTGATGTGAGAACTCTTTGTATTGGACAGGCTTGTTCTATGGGGGCGTTTTTATTAGCAGGTGGAACGGCAGGTAAAAGAGCGGTATTACCTCATGCTAGAGTGATGATTCATCAACCTTTGGGCGGATTTAGAGGACAAGCTTCTGATATTCAAATTCATGCACAAGAAATTTTGAAAATTAAGCAGACTTTAAATGAACGTTTAGCATTCCATACGGGGCAATCTCTTGAGCAAATTGAAAAAGATACAGATCGTGATAATTTTATGTCTGCTGAACAAGCAAAATTATATGGTTTAGTTGATGAAGTATTAATTAAGCGATAGAGATCAGCTAGAGATGGATAACGAGATGACAAAAGAAAAAGAATTACATTGTTCTTTTTGTGGTAAAGAGCAAAAAGACGTAGATAAGCTAATTGCTGGCACTTCGGGCTACATTTGTAATGAATGTATTGAACTGTGCCATGATATGCTTGCTAATGCCGATGACATTGAAGACATAGATGAGGAATTTCAAGCGGAAGAGCCTAAATTGCCTACGCCACATGAAATTCGTGCACATTTAGATGATTATGTAATTGGTCAAGATTATGCCAAAAAAGTATTGGCTGTTGCTGTTTATAACCACTATAAGCGTTTACGCAGTGAAAATAATGCCTCTGATGTAGAGTTGGGCAAAAGTAATATTTTGTTAATTGGACCAACAGGTAGCGGAAAAACTTTACTGGCGCAAACCTTAGCACGTATGTTGAATGTTCCTTTTGCCATGGCAGATGCAACCACTTTAACCGAGGCTGGTTATGTGGGTGAAGATGTGGAAAACGTATTGCAAAAATTATTACAAAATTGTGATTACGACATCGAGAGAGCGCAACAAGGCATTATCTATATTGATGAAATTGATAAGATTACACGCAAGTCAGAAAATCCTTCAATTACTCGTGATGTTTCTGGTGAAGGCGTACAACAAGCCTTATTAAAATTAGTAGAAGGAACTGTTGCCTCTATTCCTCCACAAGGTGGACGTAAGCATCCTCAGCAAGAAATGCTACGTTTAGATACTTCCAAGATTTTATTTATTTGCGGTGGTGCTTTTGCTGGATTAGATAAAATTGTGGAAAAAAGAACTAATACGGGCGGAAAGGGCATTGGTTTTGGTGCTGATGTTCGTGTTGAGGAAGAGAAAGTCAGTTTAACGGAATTGTTTAAACAAGTTGAACCTGATGATTTAATGAAGTTTGGTTTAATTCCAGAATTTATTGGACGTTTACCTGTGATTGCACCGTTAAGCGAATTAGATGAAGATGCTTTAGTGCAAATTTTAACTGAGCCAAAAAATGCCTTAACTAAACAATATCAAGTGCTGTTTGGTTTAGAAAATGTGGAATTAGAATTCACGCAAGAAGCTTTAGTTGCCATGGCGAAAAAGGCTTTAGCTCGTAAAACAGGGGCTCGAGGTTTACGTTCAATTGTTGAGGGGTTATTGCTTGATACAATGTACGATCTTCCTTCTATTGAGAACTTGCAAAAAGTTGTGGTAGAAGAAGAAACTGTGACAGAAAATAAAGCACCAGTATTAACATTTAATAACTAATCAACGCATCTAGTACTGAAAGTGCGGTAGTTTTTACCGCACTTTTTTGTTTTTGAGCTTGATCTTTAATAAAGTACCCCCATATCCCACGCATTCAGCCTATTTTTAAGAAAGAGAGATAAATATATGAACGCAAAACGAACTAAGTCAGCGCTTATCCCAGTTCTACCATTGCGTGATGTGGTAGTTTTTCCTTATATGGTAATGCCATTATTCGTTGGTCGTCCTAAATCTATTCGTAGCTTAGAGCTAGCAATGGAAAATAATAAACAACTATTGTTAGTTTCGCAGAAACAATCTGATATTGAAGAACCTAAAGTTGAAGATCTTTATGAGGTTGGCACCTTAGTCAACATTATTCAGCTTTTAAAATTACCAGATGGTACTGTAAAAGTTCTCGTTGAAGGACAACAACGGACTAAAATCCTTAATTTACAAGATAATGGCGAGTTATTTTTAGCTAATTCAGAGCTAATTGATACTCAATGGGGTGATGAGAAAGAATTAGAAGTGCTAAAAAAAGCCACTTTAGCTGAGTTTGAGAAATATGCAGGTTTAAACAAAAAAATCCAAGCTGATATTATTTCTGCATTACAACGCATCAATGATCCTGAGCGCTTGAGTGATACTATGGCAGCGCACTTGCCTGTTCCTGTGCGTCAAAAACAGAATTTGCTTGAAATAGCAAGTATTATCGAACGCTTTGAAAATCTGTTAGGTTTAATGGTCAATGAAGCGGATATGCTGCAAGTTGAAAAGCGTGTTCGTGGACGAGTAAAAAAACAGATGGAAAAAAATCAACGTGATTACTATCTGAATGAACAAATTAAAGCGTTGCAAAAAGAACTTGGCGATGGCGAGAATTCTGTTGATGAAGTTGAGCAATTACGTCAAAAAGTTGAAGATGCCAAAATGCCACTTGAGGCGAGAGAGAAAGTACTTGCTGAATTACAAAAATTGAAAATGATGTCGCCAATGTCTTCTGAAGCAACCGTTGTACGTAGCTACATTGATTGGATGATTCAAGTGCCTTGGCACAAGCGTACTAAAGTGAAAAAAGATCTGGTAAAGGCACAGGAAATTTTAGATTCAGATCATTATGGTTTAGAGCGTGTCAAAGAACGTATTTTAGAATATTTAGCCGTGCAAACACGCTTAAATCAATTAAAAGGACCTATTTTATGCTTAGTGGGGCCTCCTGGTGTGGGGAAAACTTCTTTAGGACAATCCATTGCTAATGCAACAGGGCGTAAATATGTGCGTATGGCATTAGGTGGTGTTCGTGATGAAGCTGAAATTCGTGGGCATCGTAAAACCTATATTGGTTCTTTGCCGGGAAAACTTATTCAAAAAATGGCAAAAGTGGGGGTAAAAAATCCATTATTTTTGCTAGATGAAATTGACAAAATGGCAATGGATTATCGTGGTGATCCTGCATCTGCATTATTAGAAGTTTTAGATCCCGAACAAAATTCACATTTCAATGATCACTATCTAGAAGTAGATTATGATTTATCTGATGTGATGTTTGTGGCAACCTCAAATTCAATGAATATTCCAGGGCCATTATTAGATCGTATGGAAGTTATTCGCCTTTCTGGTTATACCGAAGACGAAAAACTTAACATTGCAACTCGTCATTTATTGAATAAGCAAATTGAGCGTAACGGATTAAAAGCAAATGAGTTAACTGTCAGTGAGGGTGCTATTCTCGATATTATTCGTTATTACACTCGTGAAGCTGGCGTGCGTTCTTTAGAACGTGAAATTTCTAAAATTTGTCGTAAAGCGGTAAAAAATCTGTTGTTAAACAAAACGTTGAAATCTATTCAAGTGAATTCTGATAATTTGCAAGAATATCTTGGTGTTAGACGTTTTGAGTTTGGTCGAGCTGATACACAAAATCGCATTGGTGAAGTTACTGGCTTAGCTTGGACTGAGGTTGGTGGAGATTTATTAACAATTGAAACCGCATCTGTTATTGGTAAAGGAAAGCTGACTTATACAGGTTCTTTAGGCGATGTAATGAAAGAGAGTATTCAGGCTGCTATGACTGTGGTAAGAGCGAGAGCTGAAAAGCTAGGCATTGCTAGCGATTTCCATGAAAAGCGTGATATTCATATTCATGTACCAGATGGTGCAACACCAAAAGATGGACCAAGTGCGGGTATTGCAATGTGCACTGCCTTAGTTTCTTGTTTAACAGGAAATCCTGTGAAAGCTGAGGTTGCCATGACGGGGGAAATTAGTTTACGTGGAAAAGTACTGCCAATTGGTGGTTTAAAAGAGAAATTATTAGCCGCTCATAGAGGTGGTATCACAACAGCAATTATTCCGAAGGAAAATGTGAAGGATCTTGAGGAAATTCCTGACAATGTGAAAAATAATTTAACTATTCATGCTGTGGAAACTATTGACGAAGTTTTAACTATTGCATTAGAAAACTCACCTGAAGGAGTGGATTTTGTAAAACTAGATCCAGTCAATAAAGTGAAAGTTGCTCGTAAGCGTAGTTCTCGAGCTAAAGAGCTCAATTAATAGACATAAGGTGCGGTATACAACGCACCTTATTTTTCTATTTTAATCGTGCTTATCTAATCACTTTCGATTATAATTTCACGCATTTCTTTTTAATCTAACATTTATAGGATTACTTCAATGTTAATGGAAAAATTGAGCAATGCCTCTAACAGCCTTGTTTCTAAAATTATTTTTGGTTTAATCGGGGTTTCTTTTGTGCTAAGTGGTGTTGCTGGCTATATGTTCGTTCGTACAGATACGTCAGCTGCCAAAGTAAACGGCGAAGAAATTTCTCAACAAGTTTTTTTACAACAATACAATAATGAATATCAACGCTTAAGCGAGGAATTAGGGGCGCAGTTTGCAGCTGTTGCGGACTCCCCTGAGTTTACTAATCAATTGAGAAATGAAGTTCTTAATCGTTTAATCAATCAAGAATTATTACGCCAATATACAAAAGAGCTTAAGTTAGGCATTAGTGATAAACGAGTAGAGTTGGCTATTGTAAGTTCGCCTATGTTCCAAAATGAAGGTAAATTTGATAACAAAATTTATCAACAAATGTTAACTGCAAATGGGATTAGTGCTGATACTTATGCTACTTATGTGCGTGAAGGACTTGTTTTAGAACAGTTGCAACGTGGTATTGCCAATAGTGATTTTCAGGTTCCTACACAGCTCGATGAATTAGCGAAAAATTTCTTTCAACGCCGTGATGTTCGTTTAGCGACGTTATCCTTAAACGAAGAACTTCAAAAACAAACAGTTACAACACAGGAAATTGAGCAATATTATCAAGATAATAAATCAAATTTTGCTGTACCTGAAATGGTCAAAGTGCAATATATTGATTTAACTCGTGCGGCAGCAGAGAAGAATGTGAAAGTTTCTGATGTGGAAATTGCGCAATATTATCAAGACAATAAAGCGCAATATATGACGCAACGTTTAGCGCATATTCAATTAGCAACAGAACAAGAAGCGCAATCTGTTTATGCTAATTTACAAAAAGGCGAAGATTTTGCTGCTTTAGCTAAATTATATTCAACTGACACACTTTCAGCACAAAATGGTGGAGATTTAGATTGGGTCGTTGCCGGAATGATGCCACCAGCCTTTGAAAGTGCGGTTAATTTATTGAATATTGGTGAATATAGCCAACCAGTGAAAGTCGATGATGCTTATCATATTATTAAAGTATTGGATATGAAAAGCCGCGATTTAAGCGATGTTAAAGAGGAAATTGCAACTAAATTGCGTAATGATTTAGCGACTAGTGCTTTCTACGCTTTAGAAAAACAAATGAATGAAAAGGCCTTTGAACATCCACAATCTCTAGATGAAGCGGCTAAAGTGGCCGGACTTGAAGTGAAAGAAACAGGCTATTTTTCTCGCCAAGATTTACCCGCAGAATTAAATTATGGCAATGTTGTTGCTGCTATCTTTAATTCTGATATTTCACAAGGTGGTGTAAATTCAGAAGCAATTAATATTGGCGATCAGCACTCAGTTCTTGTTCGCGTAGTTGAACATAAACCTGAGGGTATTCGTTCGTTAGAGGAAGCAAAAACTGACATTGAAAACTACTTAAAACGTCAGAAAGCTGAAACTGCATTATTGGATACCGCAAATAAAATTGCGGTTGAGATGAACACTGCTGCTAATGCCAAACTACCTGAAAATATTCAGTTTTCAGCAAAAGAAACTTGGGTTTATGCAGAAAATAAAGATCCAGCTTTAAATAATGTGATTTTCTCAATGCAAAAACCAGAGCAAGGTAAAACAACTTTCTCCGTTGCCAAAAATATGAATGGCGATGTGGTAGTTGTTGAGTTAAGCAAAGTTGAAGATAACCAATTAACTTCTGAGCAACAGCAAGCATTTGAAATGCAAATGATGAGAATGGAACAACTAGGATTAAGTAATACGCTTATCAATGCATTGAGGGAAAAAGCTAATATTGAAATTAATACAAAATTCATCAATGAAGAGCAAGAATAAATTTTCCTTCTTTAAATGATGAAATAATGCCTGAGAATATCGGGCATTATTTTTTTGTTAAACTCTCAGAATTTGCTAGTTTTCGACCGCACTTTATGGTATAAAGTGCGCCGTTATTTTGATTATCAATTTAACAAAATTTATTTATTAACTTACTAAATCACACACGTATCATAAAAAGTAAATCGGGGTGCCAAACGGTCGATTTGCTTGATATGTGGAGGCTAAACCCCAAACAAAAAGGAAAATTATCTTATGGCACAAGTTTCAATGCGCGATATGCTACAAGCTGGCGTTCACTTCGGTCACCAAACTCGTTACTGGAACCCAAAAATGAAACCATTCATTTTCGGACCGCGTAATGGTGTTCATATCATCAACTTAGAAAAAACCGTTCCAATGTTCAACGAAGCATTAGTTGAATTAACTCGTATTGCGAGCAACAACGGTAAAATCTTATTTGTTGGTACAAAACGTGCAGCGTCTGAAGTAGTTAAAGCAACAGCATTAGACTGTCAACAATACTATGTAAATCACCGTTGGTTAGGTGGTATGTTGACTAACTGGAAAACAGTTCGTCAATCAATCAAACGTTTAAAAGATTTAGAAACTCAATCTCAAGACGGTACATTTGATAAATTAACGAAAAAAGAAGCGTTAATGCGTACTCGTGAGATGGAAAAACTTGAATTAAGCCTTGGTGGTATCAAAGATATGGCTGGTCTTCCTGATGCAATTTTTGTTATCGGTGCAGATCACGAACATATCGCAATCAAAGAAGCAAATAACCTAGGTATTCCAGTATTTGCAGTAGTTGATACTAACTCAAGCCCAGATGGCGTAGATTTCGTTATCCCTGGTAACGATGATGCGGCTCGTGCAATTCAATTATACCTTTCTGCAGCAGCGACAGCAGTAAAAGAAGGTCGTAATCAAGAAACTGTAACTGAAGAAAATTTTGCAGCTGCAGAATAATTCAGTAAAGGCGTAAGCCCTTATTAATCAACAGATTAATTCGAACGCAGGGGGCTTTCAAGTTCCCTGCTTTTTTGTATCAATAAAGTGCGGTTTAAAAACCGACACTATTCAAGTGGATAGAGGAATTTAAAATGGCTGAAATTACAGCATCACTAGTAAAAGAACTTCGTGAGCGTACTGGCGCAGGCATGATGGAATGTAAAAAAGCATTAGTTGAAGCAAACGGTGATATTGAGTTAGCTATCGACAACATGCGTAAATCTGGCCAAGCAAAAGCAGCGAAAAAAGCGGGCCGTGTAGCAGCTGAGGGCGTTATTTTGGCTCGTGTTGGTGAAGACTTTGGAGTTTTAGTTGAAATGAACTGTGAAACAGATTTCGTTGCAAAAGACGCAGGTTTCTTAGGTTTAGCTAATGAAGTTGCAGACTATGCAGCAGCAAACAAAGGTATAACAATTGGCTCATTAGCAGCGCAATTTGAAGAAAAACGTGCGGCATTAGTAGCAAAAATTGGTGAAAACATGACTATTCGTCGTGTTGAATACTTAATTGGTAATACTATTGCACAATACTTACATGGTGCAAAAATTGGTGTATTAGTTGCAGGTAAAGGTTCTGAAGAAGAATTAAGAAAAGTAGCAATGCACGTTGCCGCATCTAAACCTGAATTCGTAAATCCAGAAGATGTTTCTGCTGAAGTAGTAGAGCATGAGCGTCAAATCCAAATTGACATCGCGATCAACTCTGGCAAACCAAAAGAAATCGCTGAGAAAATGGTTGAAGGTCGTATGAAGAAATTCACTGGTGAAGTTTCTTTAACTGGTCAATCATTTGTTATGGATCCTTCAGTTTCTGTGGGCGACTACTTAAAATCTGTTAATACTTCAGTTACAAACTTCATTCGTTTAGAAGTAGGCGAAGGTATTGAGAAAGTTGAAGAAGATTTCGCAGCAGAAGTGGCTAAAATCACTGGTGGAAATGCTTAATTCTTGCAAAGAATTTAAGATATAAAATAGAGCGGAACATACCGCTCTATTTTTTGTGTCATTTATTCTCTCGATTAATTTACTTTCACTGAATAAACTTTAAATTTCCCCGTTTTAGCTAAAACTTGATGATGCTCGAAATATTGATCGAGTAGATCGGGATAAGGTAAGAAGGCATTGGCAACAATTCTTAATTCTCCACCTGAATTTAAATACCATTTGGCTTGTTTAATAAGATCTGTGACAGCTTGATAAGCCGTATCTATACCGTCGTGAAAAGGCGGATTTGAAATGATTAAATCGAATTTTCCTTGAATATCAGAAAAAACATCACTAGCAAGAACTTCGCCCTGCAAATTATTTTCTGCTAAAGTGCGTTTTGCCGAGGCTAATGCCATAGCATGAATATCTGTCATAGTAAGTTCAACATTCGGGTTTTGTTGTTTTAGGTAGCTTCCTATTACTCCAGCACCACAGCCTAGATCCAATACTCTTCCTCGAATGGAATTGTGAATTGTTGATAACAGTAGCATGGTGCCTTGATCTAATTCATTTGCACTAAATACACCGGGTAAGCTAAATATTTTCAAGTCATTTAGTGCAGGGTGTTGATAGGTTTTCCAATATTTTTCTAAGTCAAAGTGCGGTTGTTTTTTCAGGCAAAAATGATATAAGCCACAACGTCTAGCACTGTCAATTTTGGCGATTTCACCATAAGGTTCAAGAAGTTTCTCTACTGAACGCACGCCAGCACGATTTTCACCAATAATTAATACTTCCTGACCTATTGGTGCACGATCCAAAAGTTGCATAAGTTGGAAATTAACTTCTTGTTTGTTTTTTGTCCAGTAGAAAACAAATAAATCTGCTTCGGTACGACATTCTACAGAAAAATTAACCGCACTTAGTTGTTTGGCATAATCAAAATACCATGACCAAATCTGAATAGATTTGGCATTTTTTAATTGTTGTGGGAAGTTGTCTTTGATGCCACCAGTAAACAAGATAGATTTATTCTGGAAAAACGTCAGATGACGTTCTAAGACTTGGCTTTCAAGGGAAATCACGTTGTTGATCCTATATAGAAAAGTTTCACTATGCTTTTTGATGAACTCGCATTCTACGTTCTTTATTTTAAAAAGCAATTATTGCTTAACCTCATTTCAGTTACAGTTTAAAATATCTCGTCATTTAGGAAGGTAGCAATGAATAGACGAGATAAACTCTTACAAGAAATGGGGATTTCCCAATGGCAATTACGCCAGCCGAATATTTTTAAAGGCTTGGTCAATGTTCCTGTGGCACAAAATATTCGTTTGATTGTGATTGCTGAGCAAGCCTTGTCAAAAGAACAGCCATTTTTACAAGATGTATTTCGTGGTCTTGAATTTAGCACTGAAGATTGTTTATGCATTGATTTTGACTTTTTGCCTTATCTTCAAGTTGAACATGAAGTGATTTATTGGTTGCTTACAGAAGATCAGCAAAAAATCGACCGCACTTTAGTTGATAAACAAGGCTCTCATTGTTGGAAAACTTGTGAGCTTGAGAAATTAACACAAAGCCCTCATGCAAAACGTCAGTTTTGGCAGCAAATTCAAGGAATATAGCAATGATTTCATGTGTTAATGAACAAGATTTTGCAGAGTTATTTCTGATTGAACAAAAGGCGCATATTGTGCCTTGGTCATTAGGTACGTTAAAAAATAATCAGGGCGAATGCTATCTTAATTTGAAGAAGGTTATTGGTGGTAAGATTGTGGCATTTGCTATTTGCAATCTTGTTTTAGACGAGGCAACTTTATTCAATATTGCAGTTTATCCTGAATATCAAGGACAAGGGCTAGGGAAAGAACTGTTGGTAGAATTAATTAAGCGTTTATCTGAACGAGGTATCCAAACCCTATGGCTAGAGGTTCGAGAAACAAATATGAAGGCAAGGCAGTTATATGAAAATTTGGGGTTTAATGAAGTGGATATTCGCAAAAATTACTATCCGTTGCCTGATGGGAAAAGAGAAAGTGCGGTCGTAATGGCGCTTTATTTATAAAAATTAGCCCGATTTATTGTCGGGCTAACTATTTTTATTTAGCTAAGATATTTTGTAAGGCTTGATAAATCCCTTGAGCTTGGTTACCCGAAAGGGCTTTCCCTTCCTCATCTGAAATCACTAAGCTACTTTGCTGACCTAAAGCACTCAATTGTAAATAATAAATTCCTTTTTCTAAGTCTGGCTGAGTTGTTCCAAAACGTAGCCATTCTTCTTGATCTAAAGGTTTATATTTTAACTCTAATTGTCCTCTTGCTGCTTTTTGAGTTTTAACAGTAAAACCTATTTTCTCTAAGTTATGGGAAAGTTTTAGCCAAGAATGTTCAAATGGTGCATCTAGGCCTAAGGCTAGGTTTCCATTGGTATCAGTAATCAACATACTTTGAATTGCATTAGATGCGGTATTTAATTCCTGCTGTTGTTGGCGATAGTTGTTATTCAGTTCACCAATAAGTTGATTAAGGCGATCAGATGTATAGCGTTGCTTATCCGCTACATTCGGCGTGTAAATAGTCCCATTTCTTTGCATTTGATTAATAAAAATCACTAATGCACTAGAATTATTTACATTGAGATGCTCTATTTGATAACGGATTTGTGTCCCTTTTAAGTCATCATTACGCCCTGTTTCGGTCCAATCGGTAATAATTTTGCCACCCTCATTTGTATAAGGAATCCCTTGCTCTTTTAAGAGACGCTCGATTTGTTGTAAGTTATAAACATGTTGCAAAGTATTTGGATAAATAATAAAAGCTTTTTCACCATCGAATTGTGCGATGGATTGACCAATAGTTGCAAATGGTGTTGAAGGTGGGCGAATATCCACTTTTTCCGTTGATTTAATTTGTACTTGTGGGAGCTGATAAGTTGGATCTTGCTGAGGTAAATTTATTCCCCCACTTTGTAAAACTGAACGAGTTGATACTAAGCTATCAGCTTTTTTTTGATAAGTATCATTAGCTATTTGCTTATCGTCATTATTTGTTGAACAAGCCACAAGAAGAGAGAGCGTTGTTAAGGTTAGTAACCACTTTTTCATAAATTATCCTTCAATAAAAGTATTAAAATATTTACGCCAGCCATTAGACTACAACTTTGTTAAAAAGTTTAGGACCTGCATCCAGACCCTAATGTTTCATAAAAAGATTATAATAATCCTGCAATTTTCAATGCTTCGACAACTTTAGGTTGTGCTTGCTCACTTAAGGTTGTGAGAGGGAGGCGTAAAATTGGTTCAGGGACTAAACCTAGTTTGTAAGCTGCCCATTTGACTGGAATTGGGTTGGATTCCACGAATAAATTTTTGTGTAATGCCATTAATCTGTTGTTAATCACTTCTGCTTCATCAAATTTACCTGCTAAGGCTAATTCACACATTTTTGCCATATCAGCAGCTGCAATATTATTTGTGACAGAAATGACACCTTGTCCGCCTAGTTTCATGCTTTCAAAGCCAGTCGCATCATCTCCACTAAGGAAAATAAAATCTTCTCCTGCTAATTGTTTAATTTTAGCCACGCGACTTACATCTCCAGTTGCCTCTTTAATTCCCACAATATTATTAATTTGGGCTAAACGTCCAACTGTTTCAGGTAGTAAATCACTACCTGTACGCCCAGGCACATTATAAAGAATTTGTGGAATATCGGTACATTCTGCAATCGCTTTAAAATGTTGGTACATTCCTTCTTGAGTTGGTTTGTTGTAGTAAGGCACAACAGATAAGCATCCCGCAACACCACTATCATTTAATAATTTAGTCATAGTAATTGCTTCGCTAGTTGCATTTGCGCCTGTCCCTGCAATAACAGGTATTCTGCCATCAGCAAACTCAACCGTCTTTAAGATCGTTTTTACATTTTCATCAATGCTCAGGGTTGCTGCTTCCCCTGTTGTACCAACAGATACAATGGCATTTGTTCCTGAGGCGATGTGGTATTCAACGAGTTTTTTTAATGCACTAAAATCAACTTCCCCATGATTATCCATCGGGGTAATAAGTGCGGTAATACTTCCGTAAAATAATGGTTTGTTTGTGGTCATAAAAATCTCCTTACTTTTATTGTATTTGCATGATGTTGGCTTGAAAAAGTTCGTTTAGGATCGTTAAAATAATTATAATTTGCAAGTGTTTTTTTATATTTTTTATGTTAAGAAGGTAACCTTATATGAATACATTAAAAGAAGGTGATTTTGCACCGCACTTTAGTTTGTTAAATCAAGATGAGAAGTTAGTTAATCTGGAGAATTTTAAAGGTAAAAAAGTGTTAGTTTATTTTTATCCAAAGGCGCTAACTCCAGGGTGTACAACGCAAGCTTGTGGCTTACGTGATAGCAAAACAGAATTAGAAAGGAAAGGTCTCGTTATTTTAGGGGTTAGCCCAGATGCGCCCAAAAAACTAGCAAACTTTAAAGAAAAAAAAGCGCTGAATTTTGATCTTCTTTCTGATGAACAACATATCGTTGCTGAGCAATTTGGCGTTTGGGGGGAGAAAAAATTTATGGGTAGAGTTTTTGATGGTGTTCATCGCATTAGCTTTTTGATTGATGAAGAAGGAAAAATTGAAAAAGTTTTTGATAAATTTAAAACGACAGATCATCATCAAGTAGTCTTAGATTATTTAAATTAATAAGACTTTCAATAAAAAAGCCAATTGTTCAACTAGGACAATTGGCTTTTTGTTATCAAGGACTAAATTCAAATTATAAATTTATTGCGCAACCATCACCATTGCAGGACGAATTACTCGTCCATTTAATAGATAACCTTTTTGTAAAACAACGGTAATTTGGTTGCTTTCAAAACCCTCTGTTGGTTGCATTGAAATCGCTTGGTGTAATTCTGGGTTAAAGGTTTCACCCACTACGCCAACAGGCTCTACGCCAAAACGTGCAACTGTGGATAAAAGTCCTTTTAGGGTAAGCTCAACACCATCAACTAAGCCTTTCACTGTTTCATCTTCTACATTCGCTGGTGTAGATAATGCACGTTCCAAATTATCTATGGTTTCCAATAGATCTTTAGAAAATTTTTCTAACGCAAATTTATGTGCTTTTTCAACATCTTGTTCAGCACGGCGGCGCATATTATCAATTTCCGCACGAGTGCGTAATAAAATGTCTTGTTCTTTTTTAGCGCTCTCAACAAGCTGTTCTTCTAATTCTTGTACACGAGCAATAGCTTCCTCTAAAGCATCGCCTTCTTGTGCTTCTGCATTTTCTGTTAGCGTTTCTTGTTCGTTTTGCGTTTCAAGTTCAACTTGGGTTTCTTCTTGTTGAATTTTTTCTTGTTCTGACATTACTTTTACTCCATTTTTAGATTTGCGTCATTGTATCAAAAAACCTATAAATTAACACTCGCACTTATTGGCAAGCAGGCGAGAATGTGTGTAATATAATGCCCCATTCATTGAATTCAAGTACTCTTGACAGAAAGACTATGACCGCAACAAATTTTATTGATAGTAAACAATTAATTATTTCGTTTAAGACGATTGCCTTAGTAGGACGCCCTCGTCACGATGTAAATTTACAAATGCACAAAAATCTGTTTTATTGGCTTTCTGAACGTGGTTATCAGGTCTTAGTTGAGCAAGAAATTGGTGAGCGTTTAGCATTACCAACAAATAATCTGGCGAGTTTAGATGATATTGGTCGTTTGGCTCATCTGGCTATTGTGATTGGTGGAGATGGCAATATGCTAGGGCGAGCAAGGGTCTTAGCTAAATATAATATTCCATTAATTGGCATTAACCGTGGTAATTTAGGTTTTTTAACTGATATTGATCCGAAAAATGCTTATGCTCAACTAGAGGCTTGTTTAGAAAGAGGGGAGTTTTTTGTAGAGGAACGTTTTTTACTTGAAGCCAGTATTGAACGAGATGGCGAAATCATTGCTCAAGGCAACGCAATAAATGAGGCTGTTATTCACCCAGCGAAAATTGCTCATATGATCGATTTTCATGTGTATATTAATGATAAATCGGCATTTTCACAGCGCTCCGACGGTTTAATTCTTTCCACACCAACAGGTTCGACCGCTTATTCTTTATCTGCAGGTGGCCCAATTTTAACCCCACAACTTAATGCTATTGCGTTAGTGCCTATGTTTCCACATACTTTATCTTCTCGCCCTCTAGTTATTGATGGAGACAGCAAAATATCGGTGCGTTTTGCAGAATATAATACCTCTCAATTAGAAGTAGGCTGTGACAGCCAAGTAGCTCTCTCTTTTACCCCTGATGATATTGTTCATATCACTAAAAGCCAAAATAAATTACGCTTATTACATTTGAAAAATTACAATTATTACAATGTGTTAAGTACAAAATTAGGTTGGTTTAAAAATTTAGCATAAAAAATTTTTACAAAATCTCTTTACTGTATATAAAAACATATATAAACTTGTTTTTATATACAGTAAGGAGATCATTCTATGTTACTTCAACTTACCATTAATAACTTCGCTATTGTTCATCATCTTGATATTGAATTTGCTAAAGGTATGTCAGTTATCACAGGGGAAACTGGCGCAGGAAAATCTATTGCTATTGATGCCCTTGGGCTTTGTTTAGGACAAAGAACAGAATTATCAATGTTGCGTGATGGGCAAGAAAGAGTAGATGTTTGTGCAACATTTCATATTGAGAAAATTAACCCAGCTTACCAATGGTTACAAGAACAAGAATTACAAGATGCTGATAATCCTGAAGGCTGTATTTTACGCCGAATAATCAATTCTGATGGGCGTTCAAAAGCCTTTATTAATGGTGTTGCGGTATCTGCAGCACAACTGAAAGAAATTGGCCAATATCTAATCCATATTAATGGCCAGCATGCTTCTCAACAGTTACTCAAAACCGAATATCAACTTCAGATTGTCGATCAATTCTGTGGGCATACAGATTTACTGAAAGATATGCAAGAAAGTTACCGAACTTGGCGAGATTTACAGGAAAAAGTAGCGACTTTTCAGCAAAAATGTGCGGAGAATGAGGCAAAAAAACAATTACTACAATATCAAGTAGAAGAGTTAGATCAGTTTAATTTAAAAGAAAATGAGTATTTAGAACTAGAAGAAGAACATACTCGGTTATCAAATAGTGAAGAGTTAATTTCCTTATCTCAATCTGCATTACAGCTGTTGAGTGAAAATGAGAGTGTAAGCATTGATAGCTTGTTGTATAAAACAACACAATATATTAATGAGCTTTGCCAATTGGATCCTAATTATTCTGATGTGCAGACAATGTTGCAGGAGGCGCTTATTCAAATTCAAGAGGCAACTTCTGAAATGCAGCATTTATCTTCCAATATTGAGCAAGATCCACAATTGTTACAAGAGGTGGAGCAACGTATGGGACAAGCTGTACAACTTGCTCGTAAGCATAATGTTAAACCACAGGATTTAGTAGCGCTACATAAAAAACTGAAATCTGAGCTTGCACAACTTGTTGATTTTTCTGAAAGTGAAACTCAGTTGATAGAACAAGAGGAAAAACAAAGGGAATACATGCAAGAAATTGCTACAAAACTTAGCCTTAGCCGTCAACAAGGTGCAATAAAACTAGCAACTCAAGTGACTCAATCTATTAAACAGCTTGCGATGGAAAATGCTGAATTTTCAATTGTTTTTGATGCAGATAAAAAATTATCAAATAAAGGCTATGATCAACTAAGTTTTAATCTTAGCGCAAATTTAGGTCAATCAGCTCAACCTTTAAATAAAGTTGCTTCAGGGGGCGAGCTTTCTCGTATCGCATTAGCGATACAAGTTTTAACTTCTGATAAATCTGCTATTCCAACTTTAATTTTTGATGAGATTGATGTAGGGATTAGTGGCGCTACTGCCAGCGTGGTTGGAAGATTATTGCGACAATTAGGCGAAAAATGCCAAGTTATTTGCGTTACACATTTACCTCAAGTGGCTTGTTGTGGACATAATCATTTTGCAGTGGAAAAACAAGTTATAGATAATAAAACTTCCACAAAAATGACCGCACTTAGAGCAGAACAAAGGGTTGTGGCATTAGCAAAACTTTTAGGAGGGCAAACCATCACAGATATGGCATTAGCAAATGCGCAAGAGATGTTGGATTTGGTTAATGGAGAGCCTCTCCCATAATTTGTGTAAATACCTGTTTCTGGAGATAATACATCTAGACACAGGTATTTTATTATGAACGAAAAACAACTCCACGCCTTGGCAGCGGAATTTGCCAAAACCCTAAAAACCCCAGAAGACCTTAATCAGTTTTCACGAATGCTCAAAAAAATCACGGTAGAAGCGGCGTTAAATGGTGAGCTGACAGACCACCTTGGCTATGAAAAGCATCAGCCCAGAAAAGGCAAAA
>NZ_MUXZ01000009.1 GCF_002015075.1 Canicola haemoglobinophilus | reverse complement strand
TCACCGCCAGTATCTTTCCAAGAGCTCCAACTTGAGCCATTAAAAAAGCGGGTTTTGATTTTTGTGTCATTAGCTTTTCTGGCGATTTGTCGCACGGCATTAGCCTGTCCACCGCTTACCACTTCAATATGCCAAGCATTGCTATCTGGCAAATTTTGACCGCTAGCAAAATAATAATTACCGTCAGTTTTATAGTCATTGGCATTGCCCGTGCTTTGTTCGATTTTAAAATTAGCAATGCCGTAGCCTTCTAGGGTTGTTGCTGGGGATTGTTTGCTTTCGGCAATATCTTTAACCTCTTTGACGGCTTTTGATGTAGCGACTGTATCGGAGCTATTGCTATCGGTTGCGTCGGATTTTTTGCTATTAGGAATGCGGTCATTAAGGCTGCGAGAGTTGCTATCTATTAAGGCTTTTAATAAATAAGCTGTTTTAGGCGTTAAAGCTAAATCTTCTCGTTGGCTGTCGTAGCCTGTGTAAAGTTGTGCTAAGCCTTTTTGTGATAAGGTGGCGTACGGAATTTCGTCTAATGCAAAGCCCCAACGAACCCAATAAGCAGAATCAGGAGTATCTGGTTGATGATTGGTGTTTTGTTGCAAACTGCGGTAGGTTTTACCGTTATATTGCACATAAGCACCCTGTGGGTATTCTAATGTTGATGACCATTCTGCTAGACCTCGTTGAGCAAGGTAAAGCATGTGTTCATCGATGCGTTTGAATAATCCGTTGAACCATTCCATCGGAGGAATGCCTGCGGTTTGTTCAAAGCTAATTCCCCAACCTCTGGCAATATTGGGGAAATTTTCGGTTTCTCTTGGTTTTGCTTGGCTAGCAAAGACCTTTTCATCTAATTTGTTGTAAACTGTCATAAAGATACCTTATTGAATTTCATAGTGGATTTTAACCCCAGCTTGACGGGGTAAAATATCGAGGTGATCGACCGCAAACTGCTTGAATTGCGTGATATGTTTTCGTGGGATTTGTACAGTAACGGTCATATTGTAGTTATCAATAACAATGCTCTCACCCCCAAAAATAAAATGGCACGCTTCAATGATGTTATCTAGCGTGCCTGTTTGGTAGTTTTTTAAAATTCGGCATTTAATCAAAAAGCGATAATCTTCATCACTTAATCTTACTGAGTCGGAAAGCGGATCACGTTTTCGATACCATTCACCGCCACCATTTCGTTGTTTGCCAAAACTGAGTGCATGCGGAGAACCTCTAAATCCGAAAAATTTACGCAGTTGGTAGCTGTTGATTACCCTGAATTGCCCTACATGCTTACCAACAAGATCGAGTTGATGTCCTGTTGCCTGATCAATATTAAGTACGTTCTGTAAGTGATATAAATCAATAAACCCCTGCGTGAGAACTCACTCAATGAGTTGGCAAGTGGATAAGGCTTTGGGTTTGTGGCGATATTGCCAAATTAATAAATCTGCATATGCCATTATTCCACCTCGATGTGAATATCACCGTTTAAAATCCGAGCTAGTTCTCTAGGCTGAATAGGAATATTAGCCGCTTGGCGAGATTGTCCTTTTTTAGCGATTTTTAAGGTTTTTACCCAGAACCCACCAACCGTATTAATCGGGGAATAAAGCCTTGAAAGTGAAATGGACTGACCGATTTTGAATTGAAGTGCGGTTAAAATTCGCTTGATTTCGTCTTTATCTATTTCGGTAAAATCTTCGTATCGAACGAGGGTCATTTCAATTTCTACATCGACAGGTGTAGGGCGGTCAAAACGGATTTCTCTTTGTCTGCCAAATCGATTTAAGATAACAGTCTGCCGACCTTGCAAGCCCACACCCGCTCCTTTGTTGTTGTAAATCATCTGAGCGATTTGATTATCATCACCGCCATCAACAATGACATTTAAGCTATGTGCTTCAACGCCAAACTTATCTGTTTTGTTTGTATTATTCTCTAGCACGACAACTTGTTTTACATCGGCAAGATCGCTGATTTCGCCTTCGATAGCTTCTGCTGAGTTTTTGGCATTTTTCGCTCGGCTTTTAACAAAACGCTGTCTTAATTCAATATCAGTTTCTTCTTCTGTGCCAAGTTCAGATTGCGTGCTTGTTGTGGCATTATTTAAACCTAGTGTCACTGTTTCGATATTAAGCTGAGTAGATGATTGAACGGGATATGCACCTAATAATTCACTTCTGAAATCTGCTCGCGCAGAGCCACTTTCATTAAGTTGAGTAGGGCGGATTAACTGCCATCTGATTTTATTAGGGTCAGATAAGGTAAGTTGATGAATTTCGGTGTGTGGATCTCCCGTTAAAATAACCGACCTTAAATAACTGTAGCTGGCTTGGCGGCGAATAAGTCCAGCATAGGCGACACGCTGTTCTAGCCAAGCTCCCGTGGCTAAATCAGGATCTAATTGCTTGTAAACCATCTCTGCCAACTCTTCGTAATCGGCTCGGATTTGAGCGATTAGCCCTATCATCTGCCCATCAGGGGTATCAGGGGCAATATTAATATTCTGTCCGTAGATTTTTTTAAAGCCTTGTTCCAAGGTTAAAATAATCTGCTCTAGACGTTCGATAATAATGCCATTATCGGTTAGGGTTGCCATTATCACCTCCTATATAGCGACCTTGATGCATATTTTGGTAAATGTCTTCATACTCAATTTGAATGTTCAGCTGTCGAGTATTTGGATCTAAAAAGGCGTGGTAATTTGTTATTTTCACCACGCCTTCAGTCTCTAAAACTTGCCGCTTAATTCGTATTTCAAGCTGTTCTAAATCCCCATTTCGCCCCATCTCTTCCAGCCAAGGCAAGCCATGCTCTAAATTTAAAAACCAGTCTTTTTCAAAAGACCAGAGTCTTGTTTGTACATTCTGAGCGATAGCTTCAGACTCGGTAGCATAACTGTTAAAGCCTTGCCCGAATGTCCAGTCGTGATTTTTGTCTAAGCGTCTTACTTTCATTTTTCACCTCAAATTAGGAAGGTTTAGAGCTACTGCCATGAACGTGGTTTTTACCTGAAATACTAGCGGATAGCACATCAGTTTCGCTTGAAATAACGCCTGTAGCACTAATCTCACCTTGTTGTGTGGTATTGCCTTGAATATCTATATCTCCTTTGATAAAAATACCGCTCTTTGTAAGGCGAATATAAATACTGCCATCTAAGGTTTGCAGAGATAGTCCATCAGCAAAAAAGTCTTTTATTACTTGAGGAACCGAGCAAATACCCGGAACAAACATCGCATCAGATAAATCATGAAAACGATAATCTAACGGCTCTTTTGCATCGCCTGATTGCCACCAACCGTCAATACAACGCTCAGAAAAAATAGCCATACCTTCATCACCAGCTTTCAGCGGAAAAGTCACTGCAAAACCGCCACCACGAGAAAAGCTGACAGGCACATCAACTAAGGGCGGAATTTGCAGGGTTTTGCCTTCTGATAGAATTTGTTTGACTTGCAATGCCAGCACGACTGTTTGATTTTGAGAATTAAAGCTCACGACTTTTGCGGGCAAGGCAGTATGAATATTTTTTTGCAGTTGCAAAATTTGCTGATCTACTGAGGTTTCTGCACTTGCAGTATGAAGGTCATAGTTCATTATTTTTCTCCGCTTTTGACTTTTTCAAATTTTCCGCCCACCACGGTTAGTTTGCTCACCCAGTCACCGCCTAAGCCGTCACCTTGATGAGATAATTTCACGATTTTGTACTGTCCGTTAAAGTAGTCCAAAATTGACCGCACTTCGACTAATCCGCCAATTTGTAAGGCGGGATTAAGCAGACAACTTAATTCTAAGCCGTCATCGGTTTGTTCAGGCGAATTGATCATGCCTGTTTCTTGCGATAATAAAACCACCTCATCACCTAATACTTTATCACGAGGTAAAAAGACTAAATTACCATCTTGGATTGACCAATCAGCGTTATTATTCTTGGCTATTTTGCTGATAATTTCTCTGCTATCGCCATTTAATACTCGCCCTCTCGGTAATTTACGTTTATTAGGCACATCAATAGTTCCAGCCTGAACCGTTGGCATCGTTTGTTGTAAGGATTTAATAATATCCTCATCTGTCGCACCTGATTTAAGCGTGGTTTGTGCCATAGATTGCGTATAGGCTTGATGTCCGTCTGAACACTCTAAGAACAAAATAAAATCAAGATTATCTCGCTTAACTTTGACCTTAGTGATTTCGCCTAGATAAATTTGCCGTAAAGTTTGATAACCCACAGATAAGGCAATTTTTTTAAAGGATTGGCTTAATAGTTGGTTGATATGATTGCGGTTTAAACTCCAGATCTGAAATGTAGCTGGATTAGGTTTGTCATTAATAGTTTTGTCAATTTCAAAAGCCACTCTTAGACTATCAATAATCAAGGTTTCGCTATCGTTACTTATGGCAACTTGCCATTGTCGTCCAAATTGTTTCATAAACTCTTACCTAAAATTAACTTGCTTTTTGTAGTGCATAACACTACAATAAATTATTATTATCTGAGGGCGATTTATGATTATTTCGTTTAAACATAAAGGGCTAGAAAAGTTTTATTTAACGGGCAGTAAAGCAGGCATTCAAGCTAATCATGCCGCGAAACTTAGTAGAATTTTAGCTAGATTAGAAGTAGCAAAAATACCTCAAGATATGAATATTCCAGGCTGGAATCTTCATTCATTAACAGGCAATCTTGCTCAGCATTGGAGCGTAAAAGTCAACGGAAATTGGCGTGTTACTTTCAAACTAGAAAATGGCCACACTGAAATTGTCGATTATCAAGATTATCATTAGGAGAATATCATGACTATGTTTAACCCTCCTCATCCAGCAGAAATTCTCAGAGAAGATATTTTGCCAGAATTGGGATTAACAGTTACAGAAGCAGCTAAACAGCTTGGGGTTAACCGTGTTACCTTATCTCGCCTATTAAGCGGAAAATCTGCAATTAGTGCTGATATGGCATTGAGATTGCACGCATGGTTAGGCGAAAATAGTCCAACACCTGAAAGCTGGTTGCATCAGCAAGCTAATTATGATTTATGGATTGCTTCTCAAAAACAGCAATTTAAGATCACGCCTACGCAATCATTGAATTATTCTTGCTAAATTTTCTCACCAATATACAAAAAACATCTTGATCCTAAATCGTTCAAACTCATAGGATCAAGATTTGCTCCGCTTTCATCACTTAGCCATAAAAAATAAGGCTGCGTAGTGCGTTCAAGCAATTTAACACCACAAACCAAGGCTAACCCTTGGCAAATTTGTTTTTGGTTGATTGGCTCAAAAACGTCCATGGTCCAACAATTTCCAATGCTATTAAATCGCAAGGTAATTCTGATCTTGCGGTTTAAAAATTCAATAGTTTGTTCCTGAAAAGGCGCATTTGTGATAGGGATTTGATGTAGTTCCATATTTTTACCCATAAAAAACCCCACGAATATCGTAGGGTCTTAGATACTAAGTTCGATGTTTATTTTATTTTCTGTAAGAGTTCACTGCTAGATATTTTAGAGTAATTATTTTCCTGTACTTTTTTGTAAACAAAATACATATCAGCCAACCACCATATAATACTGATAGGTAAAATTGGAAGGCATAGCAATTTAATCAATCCCTTTCTCCTATCTTTGATTAAAAATCTATCTATACCTAACCAGCCAAAAAAGAGAGAAATATATATCATCCCCACAGCATGTTTAAGCCCTAAGTTGGATACCTGTTCAATATGAATCCTATTGTTGCAGGTATCTAAAGATACTTATCAACAATTAGGAGAATAATTATGCAACAAACATGGCGTTGGTATGGACCAAAAGATCCAGTGTCCCTATCTGATATTCGTCAGGCAGGTGCAACTGGGATCGTAACAGCACTTCATCATATTCCAAATGGTCAAATTTGGTCAGAAGAAGAAATTGAAAAACGTAAAACAGAAATTGAACAGGCTGGATTAGTTTGGTCAGTGGTTGAAAGCGTCCCTGTTCATGAAGAAATAAAAACTCAAACAGGACAATTCCAGCAATGGATTGATAACTATAAGCAAACACTACGTAATTTAGCAAAGTACGGTATAAAAACTGTATGTTATAACTTCATGCCTGTATTAGATTGGACTCGTACAGATTTGGCATACCAAATGCCAGACGGAGCTAAAGCATTACATTTCGATCATATTGCGTTTGCCGCTTTTGAATTACATATTCTCAAACGTCCAAATGCAAAAGAACTCTATTCTCAAGAAGAACTTGCACAGGCTAAATCTTATTTTGAACAAATGACAGAAGCTGATATTCAACAGCTAACTCGTAATATTATTGCTGGTTTACCTGGTACAGAGGAAGGTTATACTTTAGATGAATTCCAACATCAGTTAGATAGATATAAAGATATTACAAGCGAAAAATTCCGTACACACTTAGCCTATTTCCTTAATCAAATCATTCCTGTTGCTCAAGAAGTTGGTATTAAGATGGCGATTCACCCTGATGATCCACCTCGCCCAATTTTAGGTTTACCACGCATCGTATCTACGATTGAAGATATGCAATGGATGACCGAAGTAGAACCTTTGCCTGCCAATGGATTTACCATGTGTACTGGCTCTTATGGTGTTCGCCCTGATAATGATCTAGTTAAAATGACGGAAACATTTGCTGAACGAATTTACTTTATTCATTTACGTTCAACTCAACGTGAACAGAATCCATTAAGCTTCCATGAAGCTGCACATTTGGAAGGAAATGTGAATATGTTCAATGTTGTGAAAGCATTATTAACAGAAGAAGCCCGCCGTAAGCAACTAGGGGACGATGAGCAAATTCCAATGCGTCCAGATCATGGCCATCAAATGCTAGACAATTTGCATAAAAAAACTAATCCAGGATATTCTGCTATTGGACGATTAAAAGGTCTTGCGGAATTAAGAGGGTTAGAGTTTGCTCTAAAGAAAATTTATTTTACTAATTAAGCAAAATAAAGCTTTATTTCTTTAAAATGAAAAGAGTTACTAAGTATTCCTACTAGTAACTCTTTTTATATACAAATTAATCGCACCAATAAAGCAACTAACTTTACACTCACCGCATCCATTGCAAGTATCCAAGATTATGGGAGAATAATACTCAAATGAAATGGCATTTTGCGGACATTTATCTTGACAAACAGAGCAATGCTGCCCTTTTCTCATTACGCATTGTTGATTAAAAGAAGGGCGTAATTCTGTATCCGCAGAGAACGCTTTATGGAGTGCGTGGGTGGGGCAGTTTTCAGCACATTTTCCACAGAAATCGCAAGAAGAAAAATCAATATCCAATACAGGCTTATTTTCTTTTAGTTGAATCAATCCGTAAGGGCATATGGCCACACAAGCACCACAACCATTACATATGTCTAAAAAAAGAGATTCTTTAACTGAAAAAGGAGGGCGAGCCTCACATCTATGTACCAACGTTTCTGGTTTTACGCTACGAAATAAACTAAGGAATAATCCTCGTCTTGAGATAGTATTATGAGATAAATAAGCCTTGTAATAACGCTCATTTTTATTGGAATATTGTTTAGCCATATACTTAACTAGCGATAAAAATGCACCTTAGGAACATCTAAATGAAACCTGCTCTTCCAGTCTTCTAATGTTATTCTGGTTAATAAACCAATCCCTTTATAAAAATCCGACTCACTCCCAGCAATTAGAAGATCTAAATACCGAGAGGACCAAATCAGAAAATGTTGCTGTAAAAACTCTGGCAATAATGTAGGATTATTTTCAGCAAGATAGGCGCTTAGCATTAACATTATACCAATATGGTCTTCTGGCTCATCTTGTTTAGAAATAAACTCAATTCTATTTTTATCTAGGAACTCTCTTAGTTTAAGTAGAGAGTCACCAAAAATCACAGCCTCAGGATCCAAATATACTGATCCCCAAGGCGGGGCAATCAAACTATTTGGTCCGATAAAAAGGGTTTGATATTCTACATCTAAATTACTGCTACGCATCCCCTCTTTAATATTTTGTAATAAATTCTTAGGAAGCACTACTTGCCACTCTTGCTCCCATTCTGATTGTTGGAAAAAAGGAAAAATATTACTCAATTCAGGGGAGAAAGGTTCAAAATAAAACAATGCGCCGAGTAACCTGCCTGAAGTAGAGACCCAATTTAAATGTTTTTGATTCATAGAGTCCTCCAATAACTAACCGCTCTTTTTTTGGCTAAGAGCGGTTAGTTTTTATAAAACATAGAAACTTAACTCCCGACAGCCATTCCTGATGTCATATGTAAAGCATAGAACAATACTCTACCAATCATTTCTGCAATAATAATAAAACATCCGACCATTACTTTGACAAACAATGATCTTGGATAATAAACAAGGTAAAACATCAAACTCACTGCAATTCCAAGTAATAGCATCCTGACGGCAGTTAAAATTGCGAAATCAGGCACTAGAGCCCTTGCTTGTTGCACTGAAGTTTTAATACTACTTAGTTCAAAACCTTGATAGACAGAAACAACCGCAGCAAATAAAAGTGAAACAGCCACAATGACTGGAATCCGGCGAATTATATTTACATCAGAACGCTCAACAAGGAGTAGCACATAACCTAAACTGAGTCCTCCTAAAATCACTGTGAGGTAAAAATTCCACGTAGTAAAGATATTATTCCAAGTTGGAACAGTAGAAATATGATAAACATTATTCATCATATACATAAATATTATTCCCACTATGGAAGTGGAGACTAACCAAATATCGCTTAGCATTTTCTGTAGTTTTCCAGAAATAGCTAATAGCCAATAACTCCCCGCAAGAGCAAAGAATAATGCCCCAGAAGCAATTTCATTACTAAGCATGGAACTTCCAATACGATTAAGAGAATTAAGTGCCCTAAATGGGGAACCCAAATGCATAATTGATGAGAAAAAACCAACACCTAATAATACCAATAAACCAAATATGATTTTATGAATGTAAACTCGATAGTATTTATCTTGAGTAATAAACAAAACTACACTGCATAACAAGAAAGCCCCCACAACAGATTGTGCCAATACAGTAAATATAACTAAAGGTAATTCATGTAACCCATTCATTTTAGACCTCCCTTGGATTGGCTAAAAAGCCTGTAGTATCGCCGCTGGGGCGTGCATTCTTATTGATTTTGACTACTAAATTAGGCGAGGTTAATTCGGCTGAAGGTAAAGGTGCAATAGAAGCTTGATTGCCATATTTTGAGCGCAATACATCAATTGGCGCGAAATCTAACGCTCGTAAAGGGCAAGCATCTACACAAATAGGTTTCACTCCTCCTTTCACACGAGAATAGCACCCATCACACTTGGTCATATGTCCTTTGACTACATCATATTGTGGAGCTTCATATGGACATGCCATATGACAATAACGGCAACCTATACAAACTTCTTCATTTACAATAACAAATCCATCTTCATTTTTATGCATAGCCCCTGTCGGACATACTTTTACACAAGCAGGATCATCACAATGATTACAAGAAATAGACATATAATAAGTAAAAACATCTTGATTCCAGCAACCTTTTGCATCTTGTTGCCAGCTTCCTCCTGCATATTCATAGATACGACGGAAATTTACATCTGTACCTAAATCTTTGTAATCCTTACAGGCCAATTCACAAGTTTTGCAGCCTGTACAACGATCTGAATCAAAATAAAAACCAAATTGTTCCATAATTCCCCCCTTAGATTTTCTCAACCTGAACTAAATTAGAATGTTGCGGATTACCTTTTGCTAACGGTGAGGGACGATGTGTTGTTAATACATTCACACAACCTGAATGATCAATCCCTTTATTGTCTGGTGCATACCAAGCACCTTCACTTAATGCTACAACTCCTGGAATAATACGTGGCGTAACTTTAGCATTAATATGAACTTCACCACGATCATTAAACACACGAATCATATCTCCATTTTTAATTCCACGTATTTGAGCATCAATTGGATTTATCCATACTTCTTGTGGGTTTGCTGATTTAATGACATCTACATTTCCGTAAGTGGAGTGGGTTCGTGCTTTATAATGGAAACCTGTCATTTGTAACGGATATTTTTCCATTAATTTATCACCATAATGTTCAAAGCTATCCACATGAATTGGAAGAGGATGAATTACCTCATCTTTTTGTAAAATCCAAGTCTTCGCAATCTCAGCTAAGCGAGATGAATAAATTTCAATTTTACCTGAAGGAGTCTTTAATGGATTAGCTTCAGGATTTTCTCTAAATGATTTGTATGCTACATAAAAACTATTTGGATCCACTTTTTTGAAAATGCCTTGTTGCCTAAATTCTTCAAACGTTGGTAATTCTGGAAGTTTCTCCCTCGATAATTGATAAATATAGCGTAGCCATTCCTCTTGGGTTCGCCCTTCTGTAAATTGCTCTTTTACTCCCATCTTTTCCGAAAGAGCTGTTAACATATCGTAGATATTGCGACACTCAAATGATGGTTTCACAACTTGGTCAGCAAAAATGACATAGTTCATACTCGCAGTAAAAGCATCCATACAAAAATCCATTTGTTCAGATGCTGTACAATCAGGTAAAAGAATATCACTATACTTCGCAGTAGAAGTCATATGATTATCAATTGTGATTATTAACTCGCATTGTTGCTCATTTTGCAGAATTTCATGCGTTCGATTAATATCTGAGTGTTGGTTAATCAAGCAGTTACTTGCATAGTTCCAAATAACTTTGATAGGTGCTGTCAGCTTATCAACTCCTCGTATGCCATCCGTCAAGGATGTCATCTCATGCGCACGAAAAATAGCATCAGTCCATAAAAACATTGGAATACTTGCTTTAACAGGATTAGTCAACGTTGGCATACGGACAAATGGCACTGCATATGTACTTTCCCTTGCGCCTGTATTACCGCCATTAATACCGACATTACCTGTCAAAATAGGCAACATTGCGATTGCACGGGAGATCATTTCCCCATTACTGCGACGTTGTGGGCCCCACCCTTGAGAAATAAATGCTGGCTTCGTTCCTGCAATTTCACGAGCAATTCTAATAATTTTATTTTCTGGAATGCCTGTGATTTTGGCGGCCCATTCTGGGGTTTTAGCAATACCATCATCCCCCTGACCTAAAATATAGGCCTTGTAATGACCATTTTTCGGAGCTCCTTCTGGCAAAGTCTTTTCATCATAACCAACACAATACTTATCCAAGAACGCTTGATCTACTAAATCCTCGGTAATCATCACATATGCCATTGCTGAAACTAGAGCCGCATCCGTTCCTGGACGAATTGGAATCCATTCATCTTCACGACCAGCTGCGGTATCTGTATAACGGGGATCTATAATAATCATTTTTGCATTGGATTTTTGTCGAGCTTGCTCAATACAATAAGTTAACCCGCCACCACTCATGCGGGTTTCTGCTGGATTATTACCAAACAGTACAACTAATTTACTATTTTCAATATCTGACATCCCATTTCCTGATGCCCAACCACCACCGTAGGTATAGTCTAGACCTACAGCAATTTGCGCAGTACTATAATCACCATAGTGATTTAAGTAACCGCCAAGGCAATTCATAAAGCGTGCAAGCATTGTTGAACCTGGTGGCCAAGACTTTGTCATTGTTCCGCCCAATGTTCCCGTTCCATAATTTAGATAAATAGACTCATTACCATACTGTTTAATATTTTTACTTAGCGATGTGGCAATTTCGTTTAATGCCTCCTCCCAAGTAATACGTTTAAATTTCCCTTCACCACGTTTACCTACTCGTTTCATTGGATATTTTAAACGATCTGGGTTATATACTCGGCGACGCATTGAGCGCCCACGCAAACAAGCACGAACTTGATGATCAAGATTATATGTTTCTGTCCCTGTATTATCGGTTTCTACATAAATAATTTTATTATCTTTAACATGCATTCTAAGAGAACAGCGGCTACCGCAGTTAACAGTACAAGCACTCCACACTACTTTTTCTGTTGATGTATTTACGGAAGATAGTTCCGTTGCTTTTAGCTTAAATGGTAGGGATATATTCGTTGCAGTAGCAACTGCTCCTAGAGCAGTTGTTTTTAATAAAGAGCGTCTGGTGATAAAAGAATTAACAATACTTTGTTCCATCTCATCCTCCGAAATAAGTTACCCATAAATCGCAATCTATTATACCTTAAATAAAGTCAAAACGTAATGAGATAGAGCAAATTAAGGGCGCATATATAAAGGAAAAATAAACAGTATCAAGCAATTGTAATTATTATTATTTTAAAAATGGAAAAATTTCATAACATAATAAGAAAGCCTTCAAGGCTATAACATAAAAGCCAGTTAATTAACTTAACTGGCTTATAAATTTCACCGCACTTTTATGCTGACAAAACTAAATTTCCGCCAACTCCAACTGCTTCGTTTCTTGTAAACGCCATAGTGCTAAACAAGAAATAAGTGAGATGGTGGCGAGAGGGTTCATCTGCTTCTAGGGTTCAAGCCTTATACAATAAGGGTTCTTGTTTTTAAAACTGTCTTTTAGGGATCATTTGGTATTCTGCTTTTTGTTATGGGTAAATATTTGATCAGATAAGCAGAATAAAAAAGTGAAAAATTTTCATAGAAAACGGCAATAATACAAATTTTATTTATAAAAATATTTATACATGAAATTAAATTAGGAAAAATAGGAATTTTTTTAATGAATATGTTAAAAATCAATAACTTAATAAAATTGAGCGTTCCTATTTTTTCCTATTTTTTAGGAATTTTGTTCCTATTTTTATCCTAAAAAATAGGAATGGCACAGAAAAAAACGGCATTTAAGCCGTTTTTACCGTAGGAATGAGATCAATATTTAAAGCATTTAAGATTTTACGCACAGTTTCAAATCTCGGCTTATTGCTTGAAAGAGTTTGATACAGGCTTTCACGAGCAATCCCAGCTTTTTTCGCAATATCATTCATGCCTTTTGCTCTAGCCACAGTATTAAGCGCTTGAATAAATTCTTCATCATTGCCATTCTTTAATGTCTCCGCAAGATATAAAGCGATCAACTCATCGTTTTCTAAAAATTCTGCAGCATCAAAATCAGTCACTTCTATATTGTTTTGTTCACTCATTTTCATCATCTCCTAATTGTTTAAATTTTTCTAATATCACTTGGACGTCACTTATATCCTGTTGCTGAGTTTTTTTATCTCCACCGTTTGTTAGCAAATAGATAATATCCCCAATTTTTGCGTAATAAATTCTATACCCCTTGCCAGTATCTATCCGCATTTCATAAATTCCGCCAGTATTTGCCAATAGCTTATGATCGCCAAAGTTCCCATTTTTTGCTCTTTCAATCCGCTTAATCACCATAATCCTAGCAATAGAATCTTTTATATTCTTCAACCATTGATTAAAAATTGATGTCTGTTTTATTGAGTACATTAATGTCTCCTTATGAACATGTTTATTGTAATGTTTTCATTACAAAAGGCAAGCAGACTTATCTCATGATTTATAAAAATATTTATACATGAAATTAAATTAGGAAAAATAGGAAAAATAGGAATTTTTTTAATGAATATGTTAAAAATCAATAACTTAAAAAAGTTGAGTATTCCTATTTTTTCCTATTTTGTTCCTATTTTTTAGGAATTTTGTTCCTATTTTTATCCTAAAAATAGGAATGGCACAGGAAAAAACACAAAAAAAACCGCACCCAAAAAGTGCGGTATTTTTTCAGAAAATACTTGCATTAACATTAGCTAACTAATATAATAAGGACATCTAGCAAGGGGCTAGAAACAAGAAACCCCAGCTTGGAGAAACTGGGGCAACTTAGGAAATAGAAGATGAATCCATGGTCAATCATCATTCTAATCATCCTATTAGTAATAAGCCAATCGGCTTATTAGGATGACGTAAGTCCTAGCGGGTGCGACCGCTAGGCAGTTCCTAAACTATACAACTTCAACTTTTAAAAATCAAGCAAAGACAGGAGAAAAACATGGCAACCACAAACGCCGAACGAGTTGCAAAATCTGATGCAAAGCGAGGGATTAAACTTAAAGCCTTTAAACTCCCGCTAGAAGTGATACAAGAGATAGAACAAATAAGCCAACAAATGGGCATACCACAAAACCAACTTATTATCCAAGCGCTAGAATGTTTTAAACAAGCTAACAAATAGAAAAACCGCACCCAAAAAGTGCGGTATTTTTTTCAGAAAATACTTGCTTTTATTATATAAAGATATGTAATAAAAACATCTAGCAAGGGCTAGAAACAAGAACGCCCCGACTTGTTCAGTTACGGGGCATTAAATGGAGCTAGGATATGCTAATCAAAATCATCATCCTAGTTGTCTTAATAAGCATAAACCGCCAAGCCCCCGTATTGCGCAACATCAAATTAATTTCATAAAAGCCCTATTATATCTCCACTACAACATCAAAACCCTACAACAAGCCCGCAACGCCCTACGCAATGGCAAGCGCAAGAGAATACTACGGAACAGCAGGGCGAGAATGGATCGCCTTTCTGGCAAAAAATGCAGAGCTCGCAAAAGAAAGCTATAAAATCATCCGCAAAAAATGGGCAGATCTTGCCGACAACATGAGCGGCCAAGTGTAACGAGTGGCTACTGATCGTTTTGGGGATTGTTTTGTGGTGATGGTTATTTTGAGTAATCAACTTGATGTTGGTGACTATGTTGATTTTGATGTAGATGACATAATCCAAGAATATTTAGATGGTAAATATTCTCATACCAATGTGACAGAGCAATTACTGGAAAGTGTTCATTCTTTAGGTGGGCAGCCGATTTTGGTACGGTATTAAGTTGCACATTGACAACATTGGAAATGGATAATGCCATTTGCTTGTCTCCTGTTTGGATAATAAAAAACCGCACTTGATCGCTCAAAGTGCGGTGGGTTTTGGTGTGTAAAATAATAGTTTACATTTAGTGATTTCGCTGTATAGTATTACTATACAAAAGGGTAAGCCATTATGATCATTTCATTTAAGCACAAAGGTTTAGAACAGTTCTTTAAAACTGGATCAACAGCAGGTATTCAAGCCAAACACGCAGATAGACTTAACATTATTCTGACTGCCCTCAATGCGGCGACTGCGGCTCAAGATTTAAATCGTTCGGGTTGGAACTTACATCGTCTCAAAGGAGAACTTGTCGAACATTGGAGTGTAAAAGTTAATGGAAATTGGCGAATTACCTTTCGATTTGAAAACGGCAACGCTGAAATCGTCAATTATCAGGATTATCACTAGGAGAAACTCAATGAAAATGTACAATCCAGCTCACCCTGGCAAAGTATTAAAAGAATTTATCGCTGACTTTACTATCACTGAAATCGCACAACGTCTTGGTATAACTCGTGTAATGCTTTCTCGCATCATCAACGGAAAAGCTCCAATTACGCCTGATATGGCAATTCGTTTAAGTCAATTACTCGAAACAAGTTCTGCGTTTTGGCTAAACCTACAAGCTCAATACGACATTTGGCAACTTGAACAACAACCACGTTTTGAAGTTAAGCCCTTGTTCACGTCAAAGCCTGTCGCCGATATTCGCTAATCCGTTTTGTCAATTTCCGCCAAAATTGAACCGCTCACTTTCACTTTATCCATGCGATTAAGCGGTGTTTCGATAATATGATGATGGGAGATGATGCAATCAAATTGCCCTCGCTCTTGGTAATCCGCACCCACTGTTGCGGTAAGATTGCGAACATCAGAAAATCTGACAATATGGGCTTGCATTGCTTTTAATGCGTCAATCATTGCAGAGCTTTGCAATAGATTTTTGAGCTTAGTTGCCACTCTCACACCATTATTCCCGTAGCAAGAAATGCTCACTGTACTCAGTAAACTACTGATGATGGTTTCTGTTTCTTTTTTGCCCTCAAATTTACGTTGCGATTGTCCAATTTCTTGTTGGCTCATCATATCTACCGTAATAAAAGCAGAGAGTTTATTTTCAGGCAACCAACCGCCAATCACAGCTTCATCAGGTAATTGTAAAGCCTTGGCTATCGCTCTTCGCAGTTGGGAGATGTCGAACTCCAATTTGGTGGCTGTATCCATAATCGCTCCAGTTAGCTAAGATTTTAATACAGTAGTCTATGCCTTTGTATTGCACTAAATCACCACGCTCAAGGGGTTCATTGGTGAATAATTTTAGCGAAGGTAAATAACGCTCACTTTCCGGCAAAAGCAACACATCACTAGGGTTTGTGGGAATCACAATGGCTGTCATTGAAAGGATTTGACTTTGTCGTCTCACTTCAATTTGTTGTTTAAAACGACTATTACGTAGTCGTCCAGATTGGTTGATTAGGTTCATTTGATAACTCCTGTAATAGATTGACGTAACCGCCCTGTGTCAATGAGTGGTTTGCTCGATCCTTTTCGTTTAATCGTGCTTGGTGCATTAGCCACCCAGTCGCCTTTCACTATATTTTCTTGCACATCGCCTTGTGCCACCAAGGCAATCTTTTGCATTAATTGCACATAATCTTCGCCATTATTAATCCCTTCAGCAAAAAGAGCGGTGTATTTTTGTTGATTTTCTGCAAGGGTCTGACGTAAGAATGGACGGCTTGGGATATGTTGATTGCCGAACTCTAAAACCGCAGCTAAACTCGCTAGATTAAACTGCTCAGCACCTTCAACGTTGCGATTTTCTGACGCAGGAATACCTACATACACATCTTTGGCATTTAAGCCTTCAAGTTGTTTGATTAACTTCTCAAGATGATTGAAATTGCTAATAAACTCCACACTCATTTTAATTTTACTTGCTCTTATTAACGCAAAGCGTTATTATAAACATAACGCAAGCCGTTATGGGTTAAAGATGATCACCAAATTCAAATGTCAAGACACACAAAAACTTTTTCAAGGACAACGTGTTGCACGATTTATACAAATTGAGCGTGTTGCCTTGCGAAAACTACAACAACTCAATGCAGCAACGGATTTAGCCTTTTTACGCATTCCACCCGGTAACCGTTTAGAAATGCTGAAAGGTGACCGAGAAGGTCAATATAGCATTCGCATTAATGACCAATGGCGCATTTGTTTTGTTTGGCAAAACGGACACGCTCATAGCGTTGAAATTGTTGATTACCACTAGGAGAATATATGGAAAAACGAGAAGTCCCACTTTCACACCCTGGGGAAATTTTACTAGAAGAATGGCTTAAGCCACTTAATATCAGTCAATATGCTTTAGCAAAAGCAATTGATGTTCCACCTCGTCGCATTAATGAAATTGTCAAAGGTAAACGTTCAATTACGCCAGATACGGCTTTGCGCCTTGCTACTTTCTTTGGTACGGATGCACAGAGCTGGATTAACTTGCAAAGTCATTACGATTTGAGACTGACAAGTGAGCAAATTTCGCCACAACTTAATGCAATTTCTCCTTTTGTGTTTGCCTAAGCCACCATTACCCCAACCCCAACTAACCGCTTAAGGCGGAGATATTCCTGTCCGTAAGCGGTGGTTTGGTAATCTAAATTGGCATCTGGCATAGGGGCGACATAACTTACCGATAATTCACCCGCACTTTCAGAGGCAAGTGGGCGAGTTGCGTTGCCACCTGTTGCATTGCTTTCTTCTCGTAGCTTGAGTAAATGTGCAGTTAATGCCATTACGCCACGCTGATAGAATTTTCCCCAGCGTTTCTCGCTAATTTCAGTTTGTGCGTCCAATAAAAAAAGCTCGATAATTTCTTCATCGAGCTTTTCAAATTCGGGATAACGTACCAGAAAATCCAGCCTTAACTGCGACATATTTTACTCCTTAATAATCTACGTAGAGTGCGGCTTGTGGCTCTTTGAAGTTGACGCCACCAAATACCATGGTTAAACCTGATTGATAAGTTACCAAGTCTTTTTTGCCTGCACCAATCACTGTTGGCGATTTTGGTACATTCATTTCAACGTAGTTTTTATCATTACTGTAAATCAAGGCTCGGGTTTTGCTTGCTTTGGCAATTTTTGCGAAGTTAGATGGCAAGGCTTGGATTTTAATATCTTTGCCAGCAGCACCTTTGAGTTTTTCTTCTAGCCATTCAAGGGCGGATTTATCCGAATTTGGACGTTCTAACAACGCCAAGTGGGCTTTATCTGCACTGTCAATCGCAAAGGTATCAGGCACCGCAATGCGGTAGGTTTTTTCTACTGAGCGTAAGAAGATTTCTTCAAAGAATTTAACGGCTTCCGCATAATCCATTGCACTAATAGCTTTTTTGACTTTAGGCTCAAATACTTCAATGCCATCCGCATTTAACAAACCTTTTAAGCGAGTATCTAAGGCGTGACCTAAGAATGCTACTTTTTGCAAGGTTTGATGGGCGTTTTGGTTAAGGGCGTAAAGTTTTTCAGTATTAACTTGAACACCTAATACCGCCGCTTTTTTCAGTTCAAAATCGTGCCATTCAACCAATTTCATCCAAGTGACTAATGGCACTTTTTTGTGGTTGAAAGTTACACCAACCTGATCGAACACGCTAGTATTCATTGAGATTAAGCCGCTGTCTAAGTCCCCCGTAATATCTGCACTGAAACTTAAAATTTCATCGGCAAGTTCGCTCCCTTGTGAATTGATATGCACAAACTGCGGGAACACAATATCAGGGTATTTTGTGTGGTCGATGCCTGATTGCACCTCGGTCAATGCCGAACGTAAAATATTAATATGTGGCATATTATTTTATTCCTTTTGGTTATAAACGAGTGATTTCTGCAATGTTGCCCGCTACGGTAATCACAATGTAGTCGGTTTCAATGCAGTTGGTTGCGTCTTTGGCTTTTTGGATAGTACCCACTTCTTTAGAAGCGTTTGCTACAGCGACCACGTGAACTTTATCGCCACGTTTGAGGTCATCTACACCTTTAGCAATATCTACCCAAATGCTATCAGCAGTGCCAATGTGCATCACATCACAAAGCTGACCTTGTGGTGTTTCGTCTTTGATGATGTTACGCACCACCACACCAGCAAGGGTATCGGTTTTAGCTGATAAGGCTTTTACGCCTTTTTCAGATAACGCTACAAAGCGTCCTGCCACTAATGCAGTTTTGCCTTCGTTCATATAAGCGATGGCTTTCGAGTTAGCTAATCCGCCTTTGCCAATGTTGCCAGCGGTTGCTACTGCGGTATTAATTGCAAATGCCATTATTTTGCTCCTTGGTTGTAAGAGTTGAAATCAAAGCGTGGTGCAGGTTTTGCATCACCAATTAACACACGCCCTAGGTTTTGGTCTGCGAGTTTTTTCGCTGTGGCTTTCGCTGCCACATAAGCGCCTGCCATTTCCGCATCAGAAAGAGCTTTTGCTTCGTCTTCGCTAAAAATGCCTGTCGAAACTACCGCACTTTGCTGAATTTCACGTACCGTTGCTTTATCGGCAAAAGTAACATCAGCAAAATGTACCTTGGCATCTGCCAATAATGCGGTGCGTTTGTTTTCTTCTTCTGTGGATTTTTGAGCATCTTGCAACTGTTTAATTTGTGCTTTCAGTTGCTCGTTTTCTTGCACTAATGCAGCATCATTCACTTTGGTTTTCTCCTTTGTTTTTTTCTCTTCGTCCTCGTCTTTTTCAACGGGTTTTTCAGGTTTGGTTTCAGGTTTAGAGGGCTGTTTTTCGCCTTCTTCTTTCTTTTCTTCCTCTTCTACCTTTTGCTTTTGCTCATCTGATAACTTAATACCAAATACACTAAGCAAGGCATCAAGGAATTTCACGCTTTTACTCATAATGGATTTATCCTCATCGGCGAATTTAACAGTTGGCCCACATCGCCCTTTCGCCACAATAGCGACATGGTTGCCTATCATAGGCGACATTTCAAAATCAGCATCTTGAACTGTTGTGGTAACAATATCGCAATCATAACCACAGGAAAGCTCCTCAATGCCTTCATCTTGAATTAACTTAATGGCGTTGTCGTCATATACCCAAGCCTCAGCGGCTAAGGTATCTCCCACCCGTTTTACATTTCGCACCACGCCTACGGATAAATCTTTCCAGTTTTTTGCATTTACCCCTTGTTCTGGGTGTCCAATGGTTAAAGGCACACCCTCAAAACTGGCTAAAGTGCGGTCTGAAAAGAGAGAGTTTTCCGTACGAGCAACTTTTTTTACTGTGCTGTCTTGCAAGCCTAATTCGCTTGCGTGGTAGTCAAATACGCCCACTTTAGAAATGGTTGCTGGCACCACCAAATAGCCGTCTTTTGTTACCGCTCTTTGACTTGAGCCTTTGTCTGTGAATTGCATATTTTCTCCAATAAAAAACCTAGCTAAGAGCTAGGTTTGTAAAAATTGCTTTAGATTAAGAAATAATCTATACTATAAGCATAGCCATAAGTCGATAGGGCATAGGGACGTTTCGGACGTATGCGGATGCAAATTTTTAAGATTGGGAATTACGCACTATGTGAGATTTATGGCTTTGAATTTAATCAACTAGTTTTAATTCTCTTAGATGCTCAGCAATCTCTTTTCTTAACTGGACTTCATCAATTTCACCATTATGCAGATAAATTCCGTTAGGGTTGTAACACTCAGTGGCATAATAAATACTAATTTCTTTATTCTGCTCATCTTGCGTCGCCCCCTTGGTTCCACCATTCCATTTATCTAAATACAGTTCTTGGAATTCATTTACAGATATTTTCTTATTATGGAAATCTATGGCTAATTTTAATAGCTCAGTCATTATCCTAATCTCCCATTTTTGAGGTAATTTTTCCATTGGGGGTTGTGAACATTAATCCATTTGCATCATTTGCTCATAAGCATTACGCTTGCTCTCTCGCAAGGATTGTATTTCTGACTTCGTCAGGTGTTTTACGTGAGTTGAGGATAAATCGTGCTTCCAATAGTCATCTAAATATAATTTAGCTTTTTTTATAATCTCTTGTTGTTCATTTTCATTTATCTCATCATCAATAAACTCAAAAAGATAATTCAGCTCATCAAGAAAATTTAATACCTGAGCATCGTCTTGATACTTGCTGATTAATTTATATATCCAATCAATAAATAGCGATGTCAAAATGTAAAAAGAATGCTGCTCAGGATAAATAAACATTTCTTTTTCATAAAATGCTCTCTTTTCCTGAATATTATGCGGTAAATATTGAAATACACTCAATAAATCTTGTTCAGTTTTTATCTGAGTGAATATTTCTATAGCTTTAACAAATTCTTTCATTTTTAAGGTAACTCTTCCATTCTTATCCCTTTAATTCAGCTAAAGCCCCTCTCTCAATATCAAAAATTGCCTTTTGTTCAGGTGTTAGTTTATGTGGGTAATCTGTCCAAAAGTTAAATTTAGTTTTTTTATCGAAGGAGAAAACAAGAGGTCCAATTTCATCATCTCCATATTTCCACCAGATTTGCTCCCCTTCTTCTCTATGCCAATATACTTGATTATTTTGCATATCCTGTAGATCCTTTTTTCTGCTTATTTGTTGCGGTGTTTATATAACCTAAAATAGCTCTCATATCAGCTTTTACAGATTTGAAGCTACCCACTTGGTTGGCTAGGTTTGTAAAAATTGTTTGGCTTGTTGATATTTTATTTGTCGAGCTAAATCTTTTTCTGTCATTTTTGGCAAGCGACTTAAGTCCATATTATGCGTTAAATCTGCAATTTTAACTTTTCTCGCAATATCATTAGATTTTACTCTTAATAAATAATCTTGATAAACCTCGTTTTTTCGCTTAGTTATTGCATCAACAGCAGTTGCAATGATTTCCCCAAATAAAAATGAAATATCATCTAATGAAGTCTCGGTATCTTCTACACTATCATGTAACCAAGCTGTTGCAATTACTTCATCACTTTGGTCAGCAACTAAATTCGCAACAAATTGCAAGTGGTTAATATAAGGTTGCCCAGCTTTATCAAACTGGTTTGCGTGAGCTTTATAAGCAAATTGCTTAGCTTTAATAGATAACATCAATACACCTTAATGAAACTGACATTCATCGATTTTCTAACCCCTGTGCAAAATAGGAATTTTCTTTATCAAAAATCATTTTTTGTTCTGCTGTGAGCTTATGTGGATAGTCTGTCCAAAGATTAAATTCCTCTTTCTTATCAAAAGAGAAAATCATTTCCCCAATAACATCAGTATCTCGCTTCCACCAAACTTTGTCGGTTTCTTCGTGCTTTTCCCAAAAAATCATTTTGCACCACCTAAATTACCTTTTTTCTGCTTATTTGTTGCAGTGTTTAAATAACCTAAAATAGCTCTCATATCCGTTTTTATAGACTTAAAGCTATCTACTTCTGCAAGTTCCACTCTGGATTTGAAACCATATTTATCAGGTCTTATACTACATCCAAATCGTTTTTGCAAACCCTTAACAACAGTTCCATATTCTTTTGCGAAGGATTTCCAACCATTACCTTTTGTTAATTGCATCTCAAGATATTCTAGCCCATTTTCAGTCTTACGAACAATAGCAGCGTGCTTACCAGCACCTAAGATATATTCTTTCCCTAAAACAAGTTCTTTTTCAAGGAGAGTTGCGACATCTTTTGCCTCTCTAACAACCTCAAAAACCGCAGATTTGACCCCTTGAGTAGTAACAAGTTTTCTAAAATTCAATGCATTAGAAAAGAATGAACGACTTTCACCATCTCTATAATCGGTAACATCTAACCCTAATCTATTACCAATATAAGCTAACGCAAGAGAAGCACAAGAACCTTTTGTTTCATCTCCACCTGCTAGTTTTTGAATAATTTCCGAGCCTGATAGCTGTTTTTTTAGCAGTTGAACAGGTTTTACTTCCACTTTTCGCTCTTTTAATCCCGCCATCAACCCTTTTGTGCTATCAGCAATAGATGGAGATTTTTCTAATACTTGTTGTTCCATTGAGGATAGCATATCCCACTTACCAACCTGTTTATTCTCTCGCTCTGCCTTTTCATCCAACACCGGTATCTGCACACACCGACAGTTAATTTCATGCCCTGGATGTCCTGTTTCAGGCGGATCGTCATAACTAAAAATCTTGCCGTCATTTTCTGCGTGACTGGTTCTCACTCGCTCATCGCCTGATGTACTCCAACGGTATTTCTTAATACCAACATCTTGATAGCGAACTTGGGTGAGGGTAGCGTTGAGTTTTGATGACTGATCACGAGCAATTAATCTTGCTCTGCTTTCCGTTACATTGCCAATTTGTCTAATTTCTTTAGCTAAATCCGCATTGAGCTTACCCGTCATAACTGATTGGGTTACTGCGGTTTGCACTTTGTCTAAATACTGATTGCTAATGGATTTAATTAGCTGTGTGTTAGCTGTGGTGAGCAAATTTACCTTTTCCAGTAGGGCAGGGCTATTGCCTAGAAAACCTTGCAAATCTACGCCTGTTTGACGCTGTAAATTCGCAGTAACTTCTCGTGTGTTTTGTTGATTACCACGTTTTACAAACTCTTGAGCAAGATTTTCAGCCGTTAAAGAGCGGTCATTTTCCGCTAATTTTTTGACAACGGCTAAAAATCGTTGAGTGTCAAAAACCTTGAAACCATTGTCGCTATCCATTAAAAAAGGGGATTGCGGTTGTTGCAATGCCCCTTCTACTTGCTTTCTTAATGCCCCGACTAAACCGAGCAACTGGCGACTATACCAAAATTCCGTCTGTTTACTCGTTTTGTTCGGTTTGAACTTGCGTATCTTCGGTTTGTTCTTCTGGTTCTTCCAAATCTCGGGTAAGTTCATCAACATTCGCTTGTTCCTCTAACTTGGCAATATCTTCCGCAGAAATTGAGGCAAATAAACCGCTCTCTTTCAGCTCATTTGCCACTTGAATTTCCGTTAATACGCCACCTTGCACTAATGCCATTGATGCGGTAGCAAAAGTGCCTAGCATCGTAATTTGTTGCTCTTGTTTTAACTCTTGTAATGGTAAAAACTCAAACCACCAATCTTGTGGCATTCCACCAAATGCCATTTGGCAGAGTAACGGGTCTAAGCGTTCTAATGCAGGGCGTAAGCGTGCTTCTTGTAGGCGATGAATGCTTTCGTGGTAGTTTTGGATATCTTCTTCGCCACTAGCAAAACCTGCCGCACTTTGCCCGAATAAAATCGTTACTGGCATATCTGCCGCACCTGCTACCGCATTGCGAAACTCAATCAACAAATCACGCAAGCCACCAAAGGCAAGTTCTTTTTGTTCATATTCGTTTTCGATATCCAACAATAAGCTATTAGTTGCGGATTTAATCGACTGCACCGAAGAAATCACTTTTGCCACATCATCTTCAAAGCCTGCGGCGATTTTGTCGGAAAGTCCTGCAATTTTGAACACATCGACTTTGCTCTCGAAAATCAAGTCGCCAATATTGGTACTTGCACCATCAAAGCGTTTAAGTGCGGTTAAAACTGGCTCTAAATCAGAAAGCCCCCATATCGTATCTTCCGACAAGGGGGCTTCTTTGGCATTGATGATAATCAGTCGGCTGTGATGAATATTAACCGAGTCTTGATTGCCACTAATTTGATACTCGGTATATTTGCCGAAATTATCCGATAAGATGTTTTCATCTCGCTGACCACTCAAGCCGATTTTCGATTTTGGCAAAATCACTAACCGCTTGAGTTGTTCGGTTGGTTGCAAGGGTGCAGAGAGATTGAATTTATCTGTCACAATCAACACGCCAACCGAGCCATACAAACTCGCCCAAGATAAGGCTTTGGTAAGTGTTTCTTTGAGCTTGAGTGAACGTTCTAATTTCTCAAAGGCTTCTAATTGCTCTGCGTCTAAATCATTGGAATAAACCACACGCCAACGTCTTGTCATATCTTGAGGGCGTTTAATGCAGATTTTTTCTGCTACCCAGTTATCCGTCCAGAGTGTATCAAGCTGTTGAGTATCTCGGGTGATCATTTCACCACGCTGATAGCTCGTTGCTTGCTGTTTAAACCCTAATTTAAGAGCAAAGGAACGTAAATCATCTAAAATTTTCATACATTAACAGTCCAGTAGGGATTTTGACTTACCAAGTAAATCAGAAATAGCCATAACTAAAGCATCTACTTGATCATCATGCTTATGACTATCTGTTGCGGTAAATGCCTCACATTCAGCGATAAAATCAGCTACCCATGGAGCATTTTCAGGCAAGCAAACATAGCCACTTTCGATATAACCTTGCACACCAAGCACTCTAGTATATTTATCGCTATCAACCTGAACAGGGCTGATAGGAATGCGACTATTTCGTCTGATGTTCTGAATTAAACTTGTGCCACTCGATTTATCTTCTATGTTTGCCTTTGTTAGCACACCAGTTTCACGAATAGCAGAGTGTTTAGCCCACACATCTTTTAGCGTGCGTTCTAAATCAGGTGCTTCCCATTTACCACGAATTAAATCGAGAATATAAACCTTGCCATCATTACCTTTACCAGCAACTAAGAAAACAGAGTAGTCGTTATGCTCTTTGGTTTTTTGTGCAGTATCCGCATAAATTGCCTTAATTCGAATAATTGGAGGGATTTTATAGCGTGCAAACCAATCGCCTTTAATTAAACCACCACCTTTTAAGGTAGGGCGTTGTTGATAAAGTGCGGTCCATGTGTGCGAACCTACCGCATTTTTGATTTTCATGAGTCGTTCTAAATCAAAACGCTCAGGGTGCAATGGCTCACCTTCTTTTCGATATTCCTCATCTTGCTCTGCGATTGCTGGAAATGAAATAACACGCCATTGATCACCGCCATTTTCCATTTCTTGCAACAATCGCCCAGCTAAATCATCTTCGTGCCATCGGGTCATACCTAATAACACACCGCTTTTAGGTGATAAGCGAGTATAAAGGGTAGTGGTGTACCAATCCCACACGCTATCTCTTACCGTTTGAGAATTAGCTTCTTTGGCATCTTTAACGGGGTCGTCAATGATGGCAATATCTGCCCCCATCCCTGTAATACCACCACCCACACCAGCAGAACGATAAGCACCTTTGTGTCCTGTAATCTCAAAAATCTCACTGTTTCTAAGTGCTTGACCTGAAATTTTTGCAATTCGTTTATTATTTAACGAGGATTGAGGAAAAATATCGAGGTAACTTTCATCATCCATAATCCGTTGCACATCTCGGTTCATTCTGCTAGCTAAATCAGCAGAATAAGAACAAGCAATCATCTGTAAATCAGGATTTTTGCCAAATGCCCATGCTGGAAAGCGACGACTAAATAATTCACTTTTACCACTTCGAGGAGGGGCAAAAATCATTAAGCGAGGCTGTTTGCCGTCAACAACATCTTGATAGAATTGTTGTAGCTCACGAGCAATAATTTTGTTAAACCAGCCTGTAATGAAATCGGGGTTGGTTTGTGTAGTGAAATCAATCAAATTTCTACGAGCTAACTCATTACTAAGGTTGCTTTCGCTTAAGCTCTCTAAGAAGTCTAAGTTCATCATCTGAATACACCGAAAGATCGATTTCTTTTTTCATTTCAATTTTTACCGCACTTCCATCTACACCTGAAATTTCTTGAGTGACTTTATCGCCATATTTTTTAGGAGCAACTTTAGTAATGTACCACTTGCGGCTATCCACTCTTAATTTAGCAATTTGTACGTCTTCAGGCGTAGCACAATCGGCAATATCTAAAATTTCATCAAGCAAAAAATCTGCTTGGCTCTCGCGTGCGCGCACGTACTGCTCCGAAAATTGATCATTTTCTTGCAACCATAGATAAATTGTAGATTGAGCAGGCATACCTGGTCGCTCACAAATCTTGCGTAAACTCTCTCCTTGGGAAAGCAACATACAAATATCATCTGCAACTTCTTGCATATAAGATGATGGTCGCCCTGTTTTCTTTTTATTGTTCTCACCACGCCCCTTAGACGTGGATTTAACCTCGTCTTTCTTTGGCATTGTGGTTAATCCTTTTTACTTTAAAGCATTTAATAAATTTGCAATCGCATTTACAAGTTTAGGGGAAACGAAAGCCAAAATAGGCAACGTTACCGCAAGGCTTATTTGCCATAAACCATATTCCATAAGTATCTCCTTGATGGTTACGGTTAAAAATGTAATAATTTCCACATCTCGTTCCTTCTTGTATAGGAAGTTGGAATGAAAAACCCTAAACACCGCAAATGTTTAAGGTTTATTTTTTACCTCTCAATGCTGTGCATTCTCAATCCGCCATTCTCGAATTTTATCAATCTGACTTGCACATAAATCTCTTTCAGCCATGACCTTAATTAAATGCTCAATAGCATCACCATAGGTCCTACCACTAAAATCTGACCGCTCACAAGGGATTGTGTAGGCTTGTGGTGGGAATAAATACTGCGTTTTAACCTGGCTACTGCAACTGCTCAATGACACCGCTAGGCAAGTCAGTGTTAGCACATTGATTGTCTTTAAAGATAACTCTAACTTTCTCACGCTTGCTCTCCGCTTGGCTTTTGAATTGATTTGCCAGTTCTCGCTGTTGTTCAATAGCTTTTTGCTCTGCGATAAGCTGATTGTTCAATTGTTCATTCGTTTTGTTCAATTGCTCAATAGTTTGGGCTTGAGCTTGGTTCGTAGCCTGTAAGCTACTTATCATCTGAGACTGTCGCCACGACCATACCCCCAAGCCCAAAATCACCGTTAGCAATACAATAATTATTCTATGCGACACGGATAAACCAACAGTCCTAAAAATAGAAACCATCCCCATGGTCCACCTCCTTTTATTGCCATATAACCTGCAAATGCGAATAAACAGACACTCGGTAAATAATTCATCTTATCCCCTTAAGGCATAATGACCGCTCTTTCTCACGTCTGATTTCAAGACCTCGTAATTTACGACCGCTTGAATAAACCCATTTAGATAATTCATTACAAGCTCCAACATAATCACCTTTGCGGATTTTGCGAAACATAGTGGATTTACTCGTAGCACCACAACCCACATTAAAAGTTAGTGATGTAGCTGCATCAAATACACCTTGCGGAATGTAATAGCCCTTTGCATATTGATTAACGCAACGCTCCGCAATCTTAATATCGTTCTTCCAACGTTCTGCAATTTCTAAATCTGAATAACGTTTATTAGGATTAATGAGTTCTCCGCTATATTCGGTCGACCCAATACCAACGGTTAAAACATCAGCAGGGCAAATATAAGGATCACGTCTGCAACCTTCGGCATTGCCAATAATTTCTAACCCTTTTTCACTTGTACGAAATTCATTACCAAACTGGTGCTGCATCAAGCCAATAATGGCAACAACAGAACATACACCAATGCCATATTTACCCGCTGTTTTTAATCGGCTCATCTCGCAACCCTCTTTGTAATTGTTGTTTTTTCAACTCACCCAACTCTCTAAGCTGTTGCATTTCAAGTCGGTGTTTTTCCTCTTCCCTTTCTTCTTGGCGGAGTTTGATTTTTCTTTCTTTGAATTTTGAATACATATTCACAAGAGCGGTTAAAATCCCCAATGCCAAACTAATCAACATTAGATTTTGCTGATCACCAAGCCATGCAAGCCAACCAGTTAAACCATTCCATAAATAACTTTGTGTAGCCGAATCTCTCATAATATTACTCATACATCACCTCGCTTTTTTGAGGTAATAAAAAGCCCCAAGCATTTCTGCTCAGGGCTGTGAAAATTCATTCGGTGAACATCACTTATACGATGTCCAGCATTACGGATATATTATATGAATTCACCACCAAATTCAATACCTTTTTACAAGTTAAAAGCATATTTTTGCAATTTAGCGACATCTTTGTGATTTTTAATAGCAAGATCGAGAAACTTAGCAACAACCCATTCTGAGTCTTTTATACTTTCTGTAACTCGCTTATACCAACCATTTCGAGAAATTGATTTATCCTTTTGCCACTGATACTTCGCAATCGCATACACCGACAACCCATACACATATTTAGCTTCGAGATACTTAAAATCCTGCGGGCAAGGATTTTTAATACAATAACCAATCACCGAGCTAATCACCAAGCCCAAATCATCATCGCACATCTCACGCACAGGCACAGTAATACGATTTGGATCGGCTTTCATCATCAGCTTAGCTAACATATTCATACGACTATCAAAATCCAACCCACTAAACGCCCAAGCACCCCAAAGGTTCAGCAAGTTCTCAATCCATTCCTGTTTTGGCTCTTCTAACAATCTATCTGCCATCCTGCAACTCCCTCACCTTCGCCTTATAAACCTTAATTAACGCCTTGATCTCATCAACTGAGAGCTTTAATGGCGGATGATCTTTTCTATCCAAGCGTTCAACTTCTGCCTCGCCAATTTTTCTGATCAAATTGAGACGATATTCCGTCAAATTACCGCTTTTATAATTGTTACAAACAGAACATTGCTTATGGACGTTCATCTCATCAAACCTCAATTCAGGGCAAGCACCAACACTACGATAATGCCCAGCGTGCCATTGCCCTTGGTGATAGCGACCGCATGAAATACAAGGTAAATCCTTATCTCGCAAGCGGATAAACTGATTAAAAACCTTCTGCAAATCCGCTAACCATTCAGCACGACTTTTTAACCGCTCTTTAACCGCCTTAATTCGTGCCTTATCCTCTTTCTCACGTTTTAACCTTGCTTTCTCCCTTTCCTTATCCACTTTTATTTTCGCCAAAGCAACACCACACTCTGCTGAACACCATTGCACATTGCTAAAATTCGTCTTGAATTTATTTCCACAAATCTTGCATTTCCGATTAAACGGCTTATTTCGCCCAAAACTCATCTCACCCCCAATGTAAAAACATATCAACTGCAATTCAAAACAAACTTTAATAAATTTTATGTTGTGTATTTTTCTCTTTTTGAATAAATAACTCTTGCATTGTGTGTATTTTGTGTGTATAATCATTCCCAGATTAAGACAACAGGAGAAATAAATGACCTCAAGTGACTTAATCAAGGAGCTCAAAGCTAATGGTTGTTATCTCAAGCGAATGGGTAAAGGTGATCACCAAATCTGGTACTCACCGAAAACAGGGAAAACTTTCCCAGTTCCTCACCCGAAAAAAGAGTTAGCAATCGGAACTTTGAAATCCATCAAAAAATCGGCGGGGCTTTAAGCGCCGCCGAGCTTAAAAGGAGCTATTTATGTTATTTACTATCGGCGTTGATATGCCTACCGATGAAAACACAGCGATTGGTTTATATGTGCCAGCCCTTTCTAACGACTTGTATAATTGCATCAGTGCAGCCGATGAGGTCAAAGATATTTTGCCTATGGTGACGGATGCTATTCATTTAGTTTTAGAAGATATGGCAGAAACAGGTTTTGATTTTTCCCAAATCAAAGATCTTGGTTTTGCTGAATATCAAAAACAAGAAGACTATGCACATTGCCAATCGTGGTTATTAGTTGATATTGATGTATCGAATTTCTTTGGTAAGAAACAGCGGATCAATATCAGCATTCCGCAATACTTGTTAAATAACATTGACAATCGTGTTGCCAATAATTCGCTCTATCGTGACCGCAGTCACTTCCTTGCTGTAGCTGCACAAAAAGAACTTTTTGCTAGCACCTACGCAGGAATGGAAAGAGTCTAACTCCCCCTACGCCTAACAGCTCCCCTGTTAGCGTAAGAATTTCCCCAAAACAGACCGCACTTAGTGCGGTTTTTAACGTCCCCAAACTCCATACTTATCATTAAAATGGACGCCGTTCTCAACGCCCCAAGCGGTTATATATTCAATTAGGCTTGCCATACGCTTTACGCCCATTTGAGCCGTACTCTCACGCAAGTTAATTACTTCACCTTCAAGCCCAATCGCCATTTCTGCTTGTCCACCCTTTGCAATTTTATGAGCTGATACAAAAATCGTTTTCCATGTATCAATATCTCGTTTTTTGCCCTGAAATTCGCACTGGTTGGCAATATCAGACAACATTGCGTGCAACTTGGCATTTTGTTCAAGTGAACGAGTAAGTGGCTGTATTTTGACGACAAGCGGTTTTTCGTTATTTGTCGGTAATTGAGCAATCACATTCTGGCAATTCGCCTTGATTTGCTCAGAGCGAAGGAAGAATTGATGTTTATTCGTCATCTTCCCGATACTCCACGCCAAAATCCTCTAACCCAAAATAACCACAAGATTTCGTGCAGTTGTACCACGCAATACGATTTCCTTTCCCGTCCGTAAACACATCGTCTTTTGCTTCAATTAAATGCCCTTCACAACGAAAACGGTCATCGCTCCATTCGCCCACAAACGCACTCACAGGCTCACCGTCCCAACAATCTGATAATTCACCACCGCACTTAGGGCATTTAGTCGGGATTTGATAATTACTCATCATCTTGCGGTATATCCTCACATTTCACCCAATAGCCTTCAAAATCATACAGCCACACCGTGCCATCGTTGCATAATGCGGTTAATTCCCCTCTTGCCGTGGTAATTTGAATGATTTTTCGCTTATTCTGTTCTTGAAATTGGTTCATTCCCCACACTCTCTCACAAAATCCAAGCTCACCTGACGAGTCACAAACCCTCGCATAAACGGATCGAACACCGCCACCATTGAGCCTTTGTTATTACCTTTCACCTCTTCGCCTGTTACTGGGTGAATGAAGTTGATACGCCCACCGATAATGTCGATCACTTCCGTGGCATTATCTTGGATTACCTTGTACCACTTGGTTGATTTATCCGCTGGTAACAACATCACAACTAAATGACCTGCTTTCATCAGCTCCGCTGCACGCTGCACAAATGGCAAAGGGTTGCTGTAAGGTGGATTGACGAAAATACGTAATAGGTCCGCTTGATCAACCACTTCATCAATCAAGCGTTCAAGTAAATCATCTGCCAGAAAATCTTCTGCAATGTGACTACCTTTGCCAATCCAACGATGGCACATGGCATCATGTTCATTCGCACAGCCGTCTAAATGGAACCAGTAAAACAAGCGTTCTAGCCATTTAAAAACATAACTTGGCGTGCGGTAAGCGTCTTTGTCAAAATTCATCAAAAATCCCCCTTCGGATAACTTTTCTGCTTAGGTGCTGGCTTACCTATCATGGCTCTACGTTCAGCATCTTGTTGGTCACAATTAAACATTGCACCAAAACGTTGATCGGCATAAACCACACCTGTTCCACCATGACGATTTAACCGTACAATCACTTCGGTAAGTTGCTTGTCTGCATCGGAGTTATAAACACTTTCTTTGTATAACCCGAACCAATAATCACAATCTTGCTCTATTTGACCTGTATCACGACTATCACTTGGCTGTGGGCGTTTATCCGCACGATTTTCAAGATTTCGATTAAGCTGAGTAAGCAACAAGACTACGCAATCCATTTCACGAGCAAGTGCTTTTAATTCCTTAGTGATTTTCCCGTAAGCTAAATCGTTACGCTCTGCATCTTCCGCTTTCATCAAGGTCAAATAATCCACCCCAATTAAACCAATCTCGCCACGCTCACGTTTAATACGACGACATTCATTGCGAATATGTGCCATTGACACGTTAGGCGTATCATCGATATACAACAAATCATCTTGCACTAATTGACCCATAGCGCTTGTGACCTTGCCGAATAACTGCTGTGTCGTCATGTTATATTGCGCAAGTTCTTTGTCGCTGAGATAAAACACATCAGTGTTGACATTAGTGGTCTGCCCTAACATACGCTCAAAAATTTGTGTTGCAGACATCTCAAGGCTAAACAGCAAGGCTGTTTTTTTCTCACGCATAACGCAATTGCCCGCAATCAACGAATAAAACGCGGTTTTCCCTGCCTTTGGTCTTGCGCCTACCACAGCTAAAGACTGTTTAACCAATAATTTTTTACCCAACAAATCATCAAGTGCGGTCAATCCTGTGGATAATCCACGCACTAATTCAGGCTCATTGCGACGTAACTCAAATTCATTCAGCCACTCATTGCCCACCTCACGAGATGAACGTAACCCAGCAGATTTTCCAGTGCGTCCATAGTCAGCAATTTCCGCCATTAAACGACTGATAGCATCGATGCGTTCTGTGGCAGATAAGTTACTTTGCGCAAACATCAACGCCTCACAATCCTGTAATTTTTTAATCGCAAAACGCTTAATCGCGGCATCTCGCACCAGGGCTGCATAGGCTAAAATATTGGCTGCGCTTGGTGTATTGTTGGCAAGCTCTGCAAGGTAAGCAAAACCGCCTAATTGCTCTGCATTGCCTGTTGCTGTCAAGCGACTATCCATGGTCATCAAATCAATAGGCTGATTATTTTTTGCCAGAAACAACATCTCAGAAAAAATCTTGCCATGCTCGAAGGTATAAAAACTTTCAGGTTTCAACATCGAAAAAACTTTTGCAGCACGCTCACTTGTACTATCCAACATCAAGCCACCCAGTACCGCTTGTTCCGCATCAACATTGTTCGGGATAATTTTTGCTAACGTCATCACAATGCTTCCTCACGTACTTTCACGACGGTTTCACCACGAATAGCCCAATCAAAATTAGCTCTCCAACCGCGTTCACCTTCGCCAACATGAAACGGGCGCAAAAGCTCAAATAACCGCTCAAAATAATTCACTGCACATTCCAGCGTTGGCTTGCTCAAGTGCTCAGTGAGTAATTTTTTCATGGCTCGCTTTCGTTTTTCCGTCAAGGATTGAGCATAAGGCAACCGACCACCCGTCTCGCTATTCGCTTGGTTGTAAGCATCCATCACAGCTTGATAATCGATTTTGATTGGGGATTTTTTGCCATGAGATTTTTTATCCAAGACCAAGACTGAATTTTCAGGAGATTGATTTTGTGTCTGAACTTGAATTTCTTCAGAAACGTCAAAATTCTCGACTTGTTCCTCAGGCAAAACATCGGCTTTTGCCGATTTTTTTATTAATTCATCGCTAGATGAATTAATATTTTTTATGTTATGTAATCTAGTGTTGTAATCTAGTGTATTAACGAATGTACTTTTCGGGCTGTCTCCAATGTCCCTTTCGGGCATTGGGGAATGTTCATCTTGTTCATTCGCCAATGTAGCTAAAAGTTCATCAAGTTTTTCCATATCAATCTTGAAATAAATGCGATGTTCAAGACGTTTATGCGTTTCAATTAATACGCCACGTTCACGCAGCTTTCTACGTGCTGTCTCCTGTTCTTTACGAGTTAGCCCAGTTTCTTCTTCAAGCTCTGCTTGCGTTTTATAAACGCCTAGCGCTTCGTTTTCCGCTTTATCTTGCCAATAAAAAATCTGCTCAAAGAAAATTTCTGCGGTTACACCGCCAAATAATTTAGCTAGCTTTGGTCTATATGCGATAGATCGACCTGTTTGTTTTAAAAGTTCACTTGCCTTCATCAAAAATCTCCTTATCGAGCTTTGCTAACCTTGCGTATAAAACACGTTCTATATAATCTTGGATTAATACATCAATTCGTACAGGTCGATTAAATCGCCCATTCTGCGATTGACTTTGTTTTTCATTAAGATTAATATTCATAGCGATTTTTCCTTAAATCATTGCCACTGCGCCAACAGTGGCTTTTTATATAAATTGCTTACCATAAACTGACTATTGATGAGGTTTTTTATGGATATTGCGACCATTTTCTCCTCCGCTAAAACTACTCTTGATATCCTCTCTGGAATGGAAACTAACAGCGTCTTGGCTGAGCGTGTTGCTCTCCTCAAGGATCAGATTGAAATACTCCGATATACCTACGAATCGACTCAAAAAGAACTGACCGAGACTAAAGCAAAATGCACCGCACTGGAGAATGAAATAGCGAGTTATCGCACAGCGGAACAATTTATCTTTGAACATGGTGCGGCATTTAAAAAAACCTCCACTGGCTACATCAAAGCGGTGTATTGCCCCAACTGTTTCAAAGTTGCTAGTGCGAGTTTTGTTCGTTTCCCTTTCCAATGTGGAAGCTGTAAATGGTCCAGCATGTTTAAAATGGGTGAATTTGAACGTATTTTTAATTCGTTGCCCTAACCGCATTTAATTTCTCCGTTTGTTCAGTGGCTTTTTATTGCCCTAAATCCCATTTCAAACACTGCACGCTATCTTGCAAGCGGTTCAAAATGTCTAATAATGTTCGTTTTTCTGATATGGATAACTGCTCGCCTAAATCTGATTCTGCAGAAATGGAACGACTATATTCGCCACACAATTTCCCCGCTTGAGCGGAAAGGCTTAACACTTCTTTAAGCTTATCCATTCCTGAACGCTGACATTCAGGGATGGGTACAAGTAAATAACCTTGCTCCGCTGCAATCGCTGCTAAAGTGGCACGACTACGCACCATTGCCATCAATTCCAAGCCTTCAATAAAGCTCAACTGATTTTGCTCACAATCAATATTTAACTTATTACTTAAGATATTCGGGGACTTATCCAACGCATAAGCAAGGGACGTAATTCCACCCGAACTATTCTTACAATCTCGGTGTAATAACCGCTGGATCTCTTTGCTATTCATTAAAATTTGTTCCTTTTCTTGAAGATTTATTCAAAGAGTGGGAGTAGATTAGTTTTCAGCGGGGAAAACATAATCAAGAGAAACGTTTGAACCTAAATCATTAAGTGCTTTTACAATACGTCTTGCATCATTTAATGATGGTTTTCTAAGGTTTAACTCATAATTAGCAATTCGGCTTTGACTAAATCCAACCTCTTGACCAAGTTTGGCTTGAGTTATTCCAATAGCCTCCCTCGCTCTAGCAAGATTATTCATTCAAATCTCCTTTTGTGATTAAAACAAAGAATATTAAATCACATTAAGTGATAACAATCAATCACATTGTGAATTTTTTATTTCATAACGTAACGTGATATTATTAGCGAGAATATAAGAGAGGTAATTTATGACTACATTGGGTCAACGTATTAAAGAATTAAGAATAAAAATGGGCGTTAATCAGAAAGAGTTTGCAGAAATGTGTGGACGCTTGGATAAAAGAGATCGTGCGTGGGGTCAATCTCGCATAGGAAATTATGAAACAGATGCAAGAGAGCCTAGCTTAGAAGATATTGAGGTGCTAGCAAAAGCTCTTGGCATTACAGCCGCAGAATTAGCATTTAGTAATGCAATTCCAGTAGAAATAATTAGATCTTTTCACTACCCACTGCTTAGCCCTGTACAAGCAGGTTACTTTACAGAAGTCAATTTACTGACAAATACCGATGAAGAAAGCCTATATGAGATGATCTCCTCCCAAGTCAAAGCAAGTAGCAACGCATTTTATTTAAAAATTGTCGGAAACTCTATGGCTCCACGCTTTCAAGAAGGGGATATGGTATTAATCGATCCTGATATATACCCAAATCCAGGGGATTTTGTTGCCGCACTTAACGAAGATGGCGAAGCCACATTTAAAAAATACAAAGAAACGGGCGAAGTGGACGAACACGGGAATAAACATTTTAACCTCGTTCCCCTAAATGATAGCTTTGGCACATTAAGCAGTAAAAGCAATAAGATTAGTATTATCGGCAAAGCCGTTGAGCATAGGAGTTGTTTGTAAAGTAAGGTTGGGGTTTATTGGTTAGTGGAAATGTGGCTTGAACTATTCCTATAATATGAAATTAAGGTTCTAAGAATGATGCATCACACAGCAAGAATGGAACAATTTAATGTCGCTGTTATAAGAGCAATAGCATCTGCTTGTGGTTTTAATACTGCAACATTGGAAGTAGATGATGATAGCGTTGATATAGAAATTTGTGCGAAATATCCCTTTGAGTTAGGGAAAGCGTCACGCTCAAGGGTTTCCATCCAATTAAAAGCCACATCAGCACTACAAAAGCAAGGTGAATATATCTCCTTTACATTGGATCGTAAAAACTATGACGACTTACGTATCTGCGATAGTGATCCAAGATACCTGTTTGTACTAGAGCTTCCCAAGAAATGCTCTCAATGGATAAGGCAAAAAAAGAAATTTTGTGCTTTTAAATATCGTTGCTATTGGCTATCATTACAAAATTTTAAAGATTTACCAGTTGGGCAAGGAACAAAAACAGTAAAAATTCCTACTAACCAAATTGTTGATATCCATTCTTTGCCTAAATTATTAGACTCTGCTCGTTCGGGAGAAGCTTATGTTCATCAACAGTAAGATAAAAGCAAAATTAGAGAATATCTCTATTGCTCTATTCTCTCAATATCTAACAAATAAAAACTGGAGCAATCCAAGCAATTTAGAAAAAGCAAGCCTATGGTACACAGCTGATAAATCTGATGGATTATCATTACCACTAAATGAAAACTTAGAAGATAAAACCACATATCTTCGACATATATGGAATGCATTAAAAGATTTATCTGATATTGAACAACGCAGTATTGATCAAATCATTAATGATATATTGATAAGCTATGAGGATAAAATCTATATCCGAGTCCAAGATGAAAGTGTCAAAGATGGAACTATTCCTTTATCCGATGGCGTTATCTTATTTGAAAATGCGAAAAACCTTATCCACTCTATCGCACAATCAGCTAAAAACCCAAAAGTGAATTACAGAGTTAATGAAGGTGGTCAATCAGTTAAAGATTTTATGAACAATGTTAGACTAGGGCAAACTAGCATTGGAAGTTATATCATAGAATTATCCTACCCAGTTGAAAATGTTCAAAGTAATCAGATAGAAAACTCAGAATTTAGTACTTCCTTCTCATTTGCTCGCGGGGTAACGCATAATTTACTAAAAAGTATAAGTAAATTAAAAGAAGCTATTTCAGAGTTTGATAGAGATCCAACTATCTTTGCTCCGTTAATTACCGACGGAGTAAGTTACAATCTATGTAATGCTCTTGCAAAGTTAAGTGGTTCGCACATGCAGAGAAAAGTGGAAATTTCTCTTAAAGCAGGTGATATTATCGACCCAAATATCAACTCGGATTTCAGTGTTAATTTCAGTAAAGATGAAATAGAAATTGTAGATATTGCTGCGAAATATTATCGAGAAGAGTTCACATTGCCAAATGTAGATATTATAGGGACAATTATAAGCAATACCTCAGCTCATTTAGAACAAGGTGGTTTTATCTTAATCAGCACGTCGATCCAAAACAAAAATAAAACTATTCGGATAGATTTAAACGCGGAACAATACCAAGCGGCAATAAAAGCCCACTCTGAAGGTAAGAAAGCACGATGCATCGGGAAAGATTTACATATAAATAAAAAGAACGGTCGATTGCAAAACTTAACATCATTTAGCGTTTTAAGCTAAGAACATACAACCGCCCTTGTGGCGGTTTTTATTTCCCTAAAATCTACTATTAACTACTCCTTACTACTATAAACCTAGCAAAATCCCACCGCACTTTAAGCATAGTTTGATACCAAAAGATAAGGTGTAACAAGGCTTGTTCTATGCTGTTTAATTTCCCACAAATCATACTTTGTTTGTAGATTTAACCATAACTTAGCACTGCCAATACCTGCCTCCTCTAAACTCAATGCCAGGTTTGTTGTTATTGGTGTTTTTCCATTTAAGACTCTTGATAACGTTTCTCGTGAAAAGCCTAAATGTTCTGCCAAATCTTTAATTTTTATATTGTTAGGCTCAATAAATCCATCAAGTAATATTTGACCTGGATGTGCTGGTTTACGCATAATTTCCCCCTAATGATAATCTTCATAATTTAAAATATAGGCATCACCATTAATAAATTCAAAAGTAATCCGCCAGTTACCATTGACGACCATGGAATAAACACCTTTTCGATCACCTTTTAATTCATGGCACTGATAAAATGGCATAAACTCTTCCACAGTTTCAGCACAATCAATTAAATCAAGGATACCATCTAATTTACGTTGGTGTTTTTGCTGAATGCCTTTTGTAATACCTTTTTCGAAATAAAGTTTTAAGCTCTTATGCTTGAAACTTTTAATCATAATGATAAACCCACCTATTAAACGTGATGTAAATATATCACAAATAAAAGAATAAGGCAAAATCCCTACCGCACTTTCTTTTTTTCTGTGATCTTGCTCACATTTTCAGCAATTAATCAAAAAATTTTAAAAATAAATTTCCTTGTAAATCAATAAAATAATCACAAATCGAAATAAATAAATAAAAATAATCACATATTGTTGTTGACATATAAATCACAAACAGTGATAATAACCGCATCAAAACAAACGGAGAAGACAAGATGAACAAAGTAACAGAAACAGAATTAAATAGTGCAATGGCTGAATTTAAAGATTTTGAGAAAACTATGAGCATTGGTTGCAAGAAAGACAATTTAAAAATGATTGAAATTATAAAAAACATGCTTGTGTTACTTAATGCCACTCCAGCAGACAAAATTGCAGAATTGATTATCAGTAGTGTAGAAATTAAATCTTATTTTGAAAGACGATTAAATGGATTTGAATGGTTAGCTCAACATTCTCACTAAGAATTTTTATCAAAGCCCTTAACTCAAGGGCTTGAGTAAAGGTTCTAAACCTAAAATAACAACCGCACTTATTTTAACAAAAAGGCGGAAGTTAAAATTGCTCTTTAACAGATTGAATAAGTAGGTCAGCGTTATGGTTAGCCCCTACCTACGGCGGAAAGCACCGCAGAAAACCACCGATTTGCTATTACACAGTGCATTTACGGACACCAAAGAGAAAGCTAGCTCTCGATGAGAACGTTAGACAAATGTGCTGTGTAATAGCTAATAGGAGATGAAGATGAATATGAGCAACAGAAAATTAAAAACCTTGCGTGGCGTGGATTACAACAAATCCACCAAAGCACGCAGAGCAAATCAGAAAGCAGAAGTCAGCCCCAAAGCACCAAGACGAGTTGAAAGTGCTTGCAATCAAGCGACTATTTGCGGATTTATCAAATCTCGCAAACGAGTTGATATTACCAATTACAACTGCAACAAGAAAACAAATAAAGCGCCAACAGTGCGAGCAAAAGAAAAACGCAGATTAGGCTTTAAAGAGCCGAGATAAAGATTTAATGGCATAAAAAGAGGAAACTAACTATGAAAAATAATGAACAATCAGGAAATCCTGAAAATTTGGAATTAGTGGTAGTAAAAAACAGCCTATCTGAATGTGATAAAGAACAAATCAAAGAGGCTGTATTGAAAAATGCTATCAATTTAACTTGTTTATATTCAAGTGAACTTGCTAAAGACTTGATTGAAGCAATCAAGCTAATTAATCAAGCTTAGGTATATTGTTAAATTCAGAAAGGTTGCTTTCAAAATTTTTAGCCAATGCAGAAATGAAATTGCTTAGCTGTTTAGCCTTATCTTCAAGATTGAAGCTGCTATCGTTAAAAATAGTTGTTGGGCTATTTTCAATAATTTTGTTAGCAAATTGGATAGCTAGCTTTTCTGACATTAATTTATTCATAATTTAATCCTTATTTTGTGTTGTGAGAGATTAAATTATATTCCTTAGTGTTGTGAGAGACAATAAGGCGAGTTTTGCGGTTCTCGTAAAAAAACCGCACCGAATTGACATAGTAAAACTCCGTTTGCCCACCTAAGACGTGGGCTTTTTTATAAGGAAAGAAAAATGAACATCCTTTCAAGTGAAGGGGCTATTTTTATTAGCTCAGTATTAGGTTTTTTATTTGGCTGTTCGCTTATGATTCTATTATTTGCAATATTTTGTTTTTTAAAAAAGAAATAAGACTTATCTATTTTTTTAAAATATCTAACATTTTACTTAAATAGTCTATTGAATATTTTTCTTGCTCTTTTTCTCTATATTCCGGTTTGTTTTTTTCAAAAGAGATTAGATTATTAATACAATTTTCTATTGATGTATCTTTTCCCTTAGAAAAAAGAGCAATCTCAATTGCAATAAATCGATGCTCTATACTAGTGGCTTCATTATGAAAATATTTAACATCTTCAAGCCCTTTTTTATATAATCTCAGAAAAAAGAAAGAGAAAAACTCAATAATCAATACAATGGAAAACTTAGGTAATCCTTCACTAGCAAATTCCAATAAACTAATATATGTCTTAGTAGGAAATAAAGTGAGATAAAAAGCTAATATTCCAATGCCTATAATTCCAGATGAGATACCTAACAACAAATTAACTAATGACTTTCTATTATGCAATTCAATAGCATCATAAACTCGACTTAAAGTTTTTAATTTATTTTCTCTAAAATTCTCAAGAGATACATCGTTCACAAACTGTTTTTTTAAATCATCATTTATGAGCTCTTGAGCTTTACTTAAAACAAGATTTTTTATATCACCATTTTCTATGGCATTAATTCTTTCTTGGGTATGCGAAATTTCTTTTGAAATCTCAGATAAAGAGATAAATATATTCTCTTTGCTTTTTGAATCAAGATTTAGAAATGCATATACTTTATTAACAATAAAGTTTAATGTTATGAACAAGACAAGAATAAAGCATACTCCTAATATAGGAGATGTAAGCTCTCGGCGAACAGAAAAAAGAAATAAATCTAAACTATTCACCCCCTTATAAAACATTGTGAAATCTAATAATATAATCAGGAGTGAAAATGAAAATAGTGAAAAGCATAAAAATGGTACAAAATTATCAATGAGATGCTTTTTAGAAAAAGACATTATGATCTCCTTGTTGTAAAGAATGATGAATGAACACCATAATTCTAACACTTGGAGATCATATTTACTATTTGACACCCACCGCCCTTTGATTTAGGATATACCCACTTTCAACAGAAAGTCCGATTAGTGACAGTAATCATTTTGTTCTTTGCAACAATTTAGATTAAAGAAATAGCTTGCCAAGTAAACTTGAGCAGGCTTTTTTAGTCTAAAAAGGTGACGATGATGAAAAAATATAGAAAATTAATCCGCTGCATGGCTTACAAAAAAGGCAATCTCTATATTGCCATATGTCTCGATCTCTCTTTGGCAGCACAGGGCGATACAATGGATGAAGCAATTGAGAAACTAGACGGACAAATCAAGGATTTTATTGCAGAAGTTAATGCTGAACCTCAACATGCTAGCCAGTTACTTAATCGTCCTGCTCCACTCTCCTTATGGGTAAAATATTATTGGTTTAAATTTTTATCTGCTAAAAACGGTAATAAAAAAGGCGTATCATTTTTTGAAGAGGATTGTTACGCTTAATGTTTACCCGAATTACGCCACTGACCTATAAAGAAGTAACCAGTGCATTGAAGCGGTTAGGTTTTGAAATCAAATCCAAAACAGCTACCGCACACGAGCAATGGATTAGAGTGGACGATAGAGGGAAATTTTTAGTAACGGTAGATAAGCATATATCGCCCTTTGATAAAGTCCTCATTCAAGCCATGGCAAGACAAGCTGGATTATCTACCAAAGCGTTTTTTAAAGAATGTAAGAGTAAGAAATAAGCCTGCACCACGCAGGCTTTTTTATTTGACACCGCCCCCTATTCAGATTAGACTATTACCACTTTCAACAGAAAGTCGGGATTTGCAGTCCTGAATTAGTACTAGGCGGTTAGAATGATAGGTCGCCTTAATGGTGGCTTTTTTTATAGCCGAAAATCAGTAAGTCAAACCTTTCAAAAGGTATGGGCAATTTGCCCCACCCTTTCAAAAGTAGTCAATGATGAACTGATTAAGGGGATCGAAAGATCCACCGTTTACCTAGTACAACGGCACTGCAAACCTTGATTAGTTCATCACCAGTTATTGCAGTGGCTAGTGATGAGTTTTTTAAAACTTGTACTAGGAGCAGTCAAAATGACTACATTAACTTTTCAAACTACTACTCTTTCGGTTATCAATCAAAACAACCAAACTTATTTCACAGCTAACGAAATTGGGCAAGCATTAGGTTATCGCAATCCAACAAGTGATGTTAAACGCATCTATGAACGTAACATTGACGAATTTACCCCAAATATGACCGCACTTGTGGATATGCAAACCGCAGGGGGAATGCAAAAAGTCAGAATTTTCAGCTTGCGTGGTTGTCACCTAATCGGAATGCTTAGCCACACCAAAGTCGCCAAAGAGTTTCGCAAATGGGTGCTGGATATTTTAGATCGTGAAACCGCACAGCCAAAACAGCTCGCCTTACCCGAGCCCGAAAAACGTTACACCTTTGAATTTACCGAGTACGAACTGGAACAACTCGTCTGGCTACATTGCAGCCACGAGCAAATGAACCTACTGCTTGGCGATATGATCGAACCACTTAACGCCATCGGCTCAAAATTCAGCGGCATTGTTTATAGTCACCACCACGAATATAAACGCCACCACAAAGCCACCGTTCAAACCATCAAACGATTAATTGAACCATTCAAACAATCGAACCGAACAAACTGGATAAGAGCCATTAACCTCTTAAACCGCATAGACTTCTAAACCCACAAAACACAAGCCACTTCATAGTGGCTTTTTTATTGGAGAAACAAATATGACAAACTTAATCGAATTTAAGTTGGATGTGCTCTATTTAAAAGCTGCAGTATTAGCCGCAGCTAAAAAAGATGTAAGAGAACAACTCAATGGCGTTTATTTTAACCTGATAAACGGTTGTTTACAGTCAACAAACGGACATATAGCTTTTATAACACAGCCGAATATTTTTAAAGCATACAGCGACAGCGATTGTAAAGGTTTCCTTATGCCAATCGACTTTGCGCAACAAGTTAGTGCAATAAAAACAGGTAAAAAGGAAGAAGATCGCCAACTTTATATTTCATTTAGCACGCAATCACGAACCTTGACCGCAAGGTTAAATAGCAACATTGTATCAGCAAATATTCAAGATTTGCCTTTCCCAAATTTGAACTTTGTTTATCAAAATGAAACGAAAAAATCTTGGGAGCCTATTTTTACTCAAACTTATAGTGCTCAAAACCTTGCAATTGCCTCGAAAATTGCTACCGCACTTAAACCTTTGATACAAAGCAAAGATGATACGCCGTCTATTGAATTCAAGCTAAGAGACAATACAGCGATTTTAAATATCAATGAAAACATGGTGCATCTTGTTTTAGCAGGCATGAACCCTGATACTGAATTTCAATATTTTGATTTAAAGGCGCAAAAATGAAACTCAAAAACCCCTTTGCCCTTATCCGCAAACTCAGACAATACAAGGCTATCTGTAAACGGCAATGCCAACAGCTCACGGCATACAATGATCAGATAACTGAGTTTATGACAGAAAATAATCAACAGCAAAGCAAATCCGTTTTTTGCAGAGCCAGCTAAAAATTGCAAACGAGCAACTACAGCTTGCAACAATAAGTGTAAATTTATTTCAGCAGAAGTGAGGAAATTAAGATGATATTAAATAATAAATGGGTTCCAGAAGTCCCACGCCCAGAATTAACAGACGAAGCATTTGAAAAATTTATTAAAGTATGGATTGAAAAAGAATATCCCGACGACTGCGAAGGTATACCCGCCGAAGAAACAGGCTTATATGAAGCTCTATTAAGCGATTGGAAGGGAAGCGATGAGCTTATGGCAGAAGATTTAATAAAATGCTATGGCTGGAGTTATGCAGAAGCAAAAGAATTTGAAGAAAAAAGCCTTTCTTTTGCTATCAACAAAAAAGAAAGAGAAATGTTCCAACAATGGGTCGCCGAAAACGGATATACATTACCTTTCCCAACAGGCTCAAGAGTAAAAATAGACACATGGCGCGGCGCAGTTTATGGCGTAATCGCACAAAATCAAGGCGAATATTTTAGCACAAAAGGACAAGCAGTAGTCAATCTTGATATAGAGAATGCAATTGTAACATATAGCGGAACAGTATTAGATCAAAGAGCTTTCCCATGGGAAATGTTGGAGTTAGTGGAGGAGCAAAATGAAACCCTTTGACCTAGAAAAAGCCCTAGCTGGTGAGCCTGTTAGATTAAGAAACGGGTGTAAAGCCTTTGTAAAATATCAAATTCCTGATGAATTTCATACAGAAAGCCCTTTAAGCGGTTATTTCTTAAAATCTTTTCTTGGTCGCATAAGAGCGAACCGCCAAAGCTGGAGATTAAACGGAAAAGTAAATCAATCGCTTGAGCATGATGAAGACATAGTAAGTATGTGGCAAGAACCAAATCCAAGAGTACAGTTGGATTTGCCTTGTCCACTAAAATAACAGCAAGAGGGGATGTGGTATATATGTGTTTTTACTCCTATAAAATTAAATTACTGCGAGAAACATAAAAACGTCTCCCAGCTCACATTGGGTAGTGGTGGTTATTTCGCCACTCGCGAAGACGCAGAAGAATGGCTAGATGCAATAAGAGGAGCAAGACGATGACTAAACAAAACAACGGCTGGATTAGTGTTGATGAGCGGCTTCCAGAAGTATTTACAAATTTTGAACTAATTACTCGTTCTAAAGTAGTCTTAGTTTTTGGTAGAGAAAGCAAAAAGGATAACAATCCTTTTATATTTGCGGCTTATTTAGGAGCTGATAAAAATTTTCATAGCCCAGAGGGTAAATGCTATGCCATTACTCATTGGCAACCACTCCCACAACCACCTGAAACTGAATAAAACCACACAACGCCCTCAATTTTGAGGGCTTTTTATTGGAGAAAGAATAATGACAACTTTAATCACTAAAGGTGAGCAAGTACCAGAATTGATTGTATGTGCTGCGGTGAGATTTTTTAACATTTGCGATCCTAGCATTGAAATTGATATCCCATCGGTTCGGCATATGGACACTTTTACTCACTCTATTTTAGAGCAGTTTTCGTATGATGAATGGCGGCAAAAGGAACAAGGATTTTTGACAAATAAAATGCGTTTTGTAAGCAGAAAAGAGGCATTAGAAATCGCTAAAGCCAATAATCAAATCCGTCGTGATATTGGTTACGAATCAAAAGAACTTTATTCGGAAATGTTGTATTAGTAGAAGTAGATTATTTAAACCAACCCTAGCAACCGCTAGGGTTTATTTTTGGAGGAAATATGGAAGAAGCACTAACAATAAAACAAGCTGCCAAGAGATTAAACCTCAGCTATAGCACAGTTTATCAACAGCGGTTGAATTGGGGATTTTTTCGTATGAGCGGATCTAGTGTATGGCGGATTTATCCATCAGAGCTTGATCGAAACCGACAAGAAATGCAAAATACAAGCCGATTAGGTGTTTTGGTCGGCGATAAGGAGAAAAAATGTCGATCAGAAAAAACAAAAATGGCATCTGGCAAATTGATTTCACCACACCGAACGGCGAGCGAGTTCGATGCAGTAGTAAAACGACTGACAAAAAACTCGCACAACAAATGCACGACAAGCTAAAACATGAGGCTTGGCAAATAGATCAATTAAATAAAAGACCAGAACGCACAGTAGAACAAGCCCTAATTAGATTTCTCGAAAAATCGGAACATCAAAAAGATCTTGATACCAAAATCCGACACGCAAAATATTGGCGAGAAACCATAGGACATAAGCTACTAAGCTCTTTAACAAGTGATGATATATATAACAATTTGCCAACTCACGTATTAAAAACAGGCAAAAAGTTATCTCCATCTACTCAAAATCGATATCGCACCTCAATCATGAGAGCATTAAATTTAGCTCGTCAGGCTGGTTGGGTTGATACAATTCCTTTTTTGGCAAAAAACGAGGAGCCTAAAAAGCGAGTTAGATGGATCACAAAAGATGAGGCTAATCTTTTGCTAAAAAATATGACTCTCGAATGGATGAGGGATATTTGCTTCTTTGCATTAATGACTGGTGCAAGGATGACAGAAATCCTCACTATGACATGGAGCAAAATTGATTTTAGCCAAAGTATTGCGATTGTAACAAGCGATATCGCCAAGTCAGGAAGAGCTAGGGCGTTACCACTGAACCGTGCAGCTATTAACTTTTTACGCCAAAAAGAAACCAAGCGAATATCAGATTATGTATTTCATAGAGGCAAAGGGAAAATGATCACAGATATAGATAGAGATCATTTACATAAAGCCTTAGAGCTATCAAATATATCTGATTTTAGATTTCATGATTTCAGGCATACTTGGGCGAGCTGGCATGTTCAGGCAGGCACTCCCCTGTTAACCTTAAAAGAGTTAGGCGGATGGGAAACAACAGAAATGGTACAAAAGTACGCACATCTAAATGCAGACCATCTTTTGACCTACGCAAACCATGTCAAATTTACGTCAAACGGACTAATTGACACAACAAAACTAGAGGCAAAAAATGACGACTTAGAAAATATTGAAGAAAATAAAAAAAGCCGTAAGTTACTGATTTCAAAGGCATAACTTACGACTTAGTACAAACTTTATGGCGGAGGAAGTGAGATTCGAACTCACGGAGGGCGTAAACCCTCGCCGGTTTTCAAGACCGGTGCCTTCAACCACTCGACCATTCCTCCGTGATTTAAGCGAGGTGCATATTAAGTGCTTTTAGTAATGAAGTCAAGCAATTAATCCATAGATTTCTATCATTTGCTCTTTTTTACGTCATTCTAAAAAAAGAAAAAATCCATGCTCTGATTATAAGCATGGATTTTACTATTAATAATGTACCTTACTCAGCTTGGGCTCTAGTTGGTTCTGAATAAACATGACTGATTGCACAATGATGTCCAGCAGCACCTTTACCATAGAAGTAATAGCGAGAGTCTTGCCATTCAACAATTGGGAAAGGCTGTGTTGGTTCATCACTTGATTTAGCCAATGTCATTTCAGCTTTTGTATGCACTACTGCTGAAATTGTGCCTAAACGTCCGTTAAACTCATATTCACGCACAAATTCTGTGACAGGTTTAACCACTGGCTCTTCTTCAACAGCTTCAAAAGATTGAGCAGTAGAAACTTCTTCCGCTACATCTTGTGTTAAACGTTGTAAGGACTCTTGAACTTTCTTCTCAACTGCTTCATTTGCAGGTTAGCTCACAAAGTTACTTAAAGGCTTAACGTCATCAGATTTACTGTCCATCAAGATTTCGCTAGCTGGAATAACAACTTCAACTTCTTCTTGCTGCGATTGTTGCTGTAACAATTCATCTACCGATAAGAAGTTATTATTTCTTGGAGTGATTGCATTAGGATCAATCCAAACTTTACCGCTTGCCAACTCTGGAGATGCTACCGCAGCAAATAGAGGCATTGCTGATTTCGTTTCTGTATTACGGCGACGTCTTTGGTTACTCACTCTTAAATGACGTGGTAAACGGCGTTGACGATAATTGTCTTGACGTTCAGGAGATTTTTCATTCTCTACGTCTGAAACAGAAACTTCACTTGTCACAAATTCTGATGTTTTTTCTACAACAGCTTGTTCTTCTATTGATACAGAAATTGGCGCATCAGCTAAATTTTCCTCAATTCGAACCTTTTTGCGAAGGTCACGACGTTGGCGACGAGCTTGAGTTACTTCAATCACTTCTTCAACTTTAGCTTGAGTATCTAGCTCGCTAGTCTTCACTGTGTTAATTTGTGACTCATCAACAGATTTTTTCGTGCGTTTCGCATTACGTTCTGAGCGAGAGCGTTGAGCATCTTCATTACGAATATCCTCACCCTTAACACTATCACTCTCATAACGGCTCCGGCGATTAGGACGTCGTTCTTGATTACGGAGATTGTTATGCGAGTTTTTATTATGGCGTGCGCCTTTAGCTTTTTTATCTTTATCTGAACTATCGCTAAAGAGCTTTTTAATGCCCGCAATAATATGCGTTAACAATGATACCTTCTCTTGTTTTCTCTCAACAGGCATTGGTGCTGGCGTTTCAATAGCTAACGAAACTGCAGCATTTTCTACCGCACTTTCAGCTGTCAATACAGGACTTTCAATATTGCGAGAAACTAAAGACTCTTCTGCTACACAAGAATCATCATGCACTTCATGTAATTTAGCCAAGTTGTAGCTTAACTCATGAATTTCTTCGCCTTCACGAACGCGGAAAACACTAAAGTGCGGTGTTTCCATTACCTCATTTGGTGCCACCACAATATCAACATTATGACGTTTTTCAATATTATGGATTGCTTTACGTTTTTCATTCAACAGATAAGATGCAATTTGAACAGGCACAATTGTATGTACTTGTTTTGTATTTTCTTTAAGTGCCTCTTCTTCTAATAAACGTAAAATTGATAAAGATAAAGACTCATTATCACGAATTTTTCCAGTACCTTGACATCGAGGGCAAACATGATGCGAAGACTCACCTAAAGATGGGCTTAAACGTTGGCGAGACATTTCTAATAAGCCAAAACGGGAAATTCGACTAATTTGAATTCTTGCACGATCTTGACGAACTGCATCACGCATGCGATTTTCAACTTCTCGTTGATGACGAACAGGAGTCATATCAATGAAGTCAATGACAATTAAACCGCCTAAATCTCGTAAACGTAATTGGCGAGCAATTTCATCTGCTGCCTCTAAATTAGTATTTAACGCTGTTTCCACAATATCACCTCCACGTGTAGAACGCGCAGAGTTAATATCAATAGCGGTTAAGGCTTCAGTTACATCAATGACAATCGATCCACCTGAAGGTAAACGAACTTCACGTTGGAAAGCCGATTCAATTTGAGATTCAATTTGATAATGACTGAATAGAGGAACTTCGCCTTGATACAGTTTTACACGATTAATAAAATCTGGGCGTACTAATTTAATATGTGCTTTCGCTTTCTCATAAACTTTAGGACTATCAATCAATATTTCGCCAATATCACGACGTAAATAATCACGAATAGCGCGAACAATTACATCACTTTCTTGGTGAATTAAAAATGGTGCTGGACGACTTTGAGATGCTTGTTTAATTGCCTCCCAATGATGTAATAACACTTTGAGATCCCATTGTAATTCTTCTGGCGATTTACCAACCCCAGCAGTACGCACGATTAAACCAACGCCTTCAGGAACATCAAGAGAGCTTAAGGCATCTTTTAACTCTAAGCGTTCATCTCCTTCAATACGACGAGAAATACCACCCGCTCTTGGGTTATTTGGCATAATCACCAAATAGCTTCCAGCTAAAGAAACAAAGGTCGTTAAAGCTGCGCCTTTGTTACCTCGCTCTTCTTTGTTTACCTGAACAATCACTTCTTGACCTTCAGTCAAAATATCACGAATATTTGGACGTCCTTGGTACACATAATCTTCTGGGAAATATTCACGAGCAATTTCTTTTAATGGTAAGAAACCATGTCTTTCTACACCATAATCAACAAAGGCTGCCTCTAAACTCGGTTCAACACGAGTAATACGGCCTTTGTAAATATTTGCTTTTTTCTGTTCATGACCTGGACTTTCGATATCCAAATCAAATAGGCGTTGCCCATCAACTAAGGCAACACGCAACTCCTCTTTTTGAGTTGCATTGATCAACATTCTTTTCATCGCTTAATTTTTCTCTAAATTTTATTATTAATAACTAGAATTAAAACAACCGCACTTTGCTTCGCAATCGACCTCGTGTCTGTCGCAAAATGTCAGTCTCTCGACTGTCAGTTGCTGGGTGCATTGATTGCGTTATTAAGATATGTGTTGAAATAGTTTTCTTAATACAAACAAAATTATTTTAAATGGGTAATTTTGCAAGCCACAGATTGCTTAAATCTACATAAAATCATTGATATATTAATGTCTTACGCCACTCGCAGCATTAACAACTCGCCAATGATAACTTATTTATTTTTAAGCATTTTATCTGCTCAAAAATAGGCTCTATTATCCACTGATAAACAAATTTTAGCAAGGTAATTCCTATTTTTTATGCTATGATACGCAACAATTTTATCGGGTAAAAAAGTTGAAAAATGATGCAAAAGAATCATGAAAAAATAATCAATCAAAGCGTAAAAATGCTAACAATTAGTGAAGATGAAAGTGGACAACGAGTTGATAACTTTTTATTAGCCAAACTGAAAGGCGTACCTAAAAGTTTAATCTATCGTATTTTGCGCAAAGGCGAAGTCAGAGTAAATAAAGGACGAGTTAAACCAGAGTATAAATTACAAACTGGAGATATGATTAGAATTCCACCCATTCGAGTATCTGAAAAAGAACAGGCTCCAATTTCCAAAAAATTAAACAAAGTTGCACAATTAGAGCAACAAATTATCTTTGAAGATGAGCATCTACTAGTCTTAAATAAACCATCAGGTATTGCTGTACATGGTGGAAGTGGGCTGAATTTTGGCGTGATAGAAGCATTACGCACATTACGCCCTGAAGCCCGCTTTTTAGAGTTAGTACATCGTTTAGATAGAGATACATCAGGTATTTTGCTCGTGGCGAAAAAACGCTCAGCTTTGCGTAGCCTACATGAGCAATTAAGGGAAAAAACAATCCAAAAAGATTATCTAGCCCTTGTTCGTGGTCATTGGCAATCTCATTGCAAAACAATACAAGCACCGTTATTGAAAAACGAACTGGCTAGCGGAGAACGGATTGTAAAAGTAAGTGAACAGGGCAAGCCTTCAGAAACAAAATTTAGTGTCGAAGAGCGGTATCAAAATGCCACCTTAGTGAAGGCATCTCCAATTACTGGCAGAACGCATCAAATTCGTGTACATACTCAATATGCTGGTCATCCAATTGCGCTTGATGATAAATATGGTGATAAAAATTTTGACCAACAAATGACCGCACTTGGCTTAAATCGCCTTTTCTTACACGCTTTTGCTATCCGTTTCGAACACCCCAAAACAGGCGAAACTCTACGCTTAGTAGCACAATTAGATGATACGATGAAAAATATTTTAAAATTATTAAGAGAAAATAAAGCATGAGATCTTTAATCATTTGTTTAGTATCTGCTATATCAATTTCTTCAATGGCTCAACCAACAATATCTACAAGAGATATTGTTGGTAAATGGAGATGTGTTATTCATTATCCACTTTTTAACCTAACGACTGTAGATCATACCGAATATTTAGAAAATGGCAGTTCTGTCGGTATTGGCTATATGGATTTTTCTCGAGAATTCAAATATGAAACAAAGCACACTGGACTATGGGTGATAAGCGATAATTCTCTTATTGAAACTAGTAATGATTATAAAATAATCAAAATTCATTCAGATAAAACTATGCGAAGATTAGAAACTGATACTAGTTATGCTGCAAGAGAAAATTTAATTTACCTATGGCTAAAAAGTGGATACAACTTACCTACTATAACTCAATTTGACATTAAAACTTTTACTGAAAATAAATTTGAATTTCTTCATGTATTAGAAAATAAACATTTTAAAGGCGTTTGTGAAAAACAAGATAAATAAAAAGTGAGAACTTATCTCACCTTCGTCAATTCATTTATGCTTCTATATCCCCGCAGAAACGATAACCTTCTCCATGAATAGTCATGATAATTTCTGGCGTATCCGCATGATCTTCAAAATGCTTACGAATACGGCGAATAGTCACATCCACAGTACGATCTTGTGGTTTTAATTCTCTCCCAGTCATTTTTCTCAGTAATTCCTCACGAGTTTGAATTTTTCCTGGGTTTTCACAAAAATGTAGCATGGCTCTAAACTCACTACGCGGCAACTTATATTCTTCGCCTTCAGGATTGATTAAAGAACGAGAGTTTAAATCCAAGGTCCAACCATTAAATCGATATTGATCTACTTGGCTAGTGTTGGTTTTCTGGATCTCTTGCATTGTGCGTTGTAAGAGATTTCTTGCGCGAATTGTTAATTCTCTTGGATTAAAAGGTTTAGTAATATAATCATCAGCACCGATCTCCAACCCTAAAATCTTATCAACTTCATTATCTCGCCCAGTCAAAAACATTAATGCCGTATTTGTATTTTCGCGCAACTCACGAGCCAACATTAAACCATTTTTTCCAGGTAAATTAATATCCATAATGACTAAGTCAATTTTATGTGTCGCAAGTACCCGATGCATTTGATTACCATCTGATGCTTCTAGCACATCATAACCTTCCGCCTCAAAGATACTTTTTAGCGTATTTCGGGTAATAACTTCATCTTCAATAATTAAAATTTGTGGTGTACTCATACTTTATCCCTAGAATATAATCCAATTTAGTTACTGGGCTTATTGTATAATTGCAACATTATTGTAACAAGTGAAAAAAGACAATTTTTCTGCATAGCACTAAATTTCATGATACAGATCATAAAACACTTGTTTTAATCTACCTCTGCAAATATTATGTTACCCTTTTGTAAATTCGCAATTAATCTATTTAGTAGCCAGGAACGTTTGAATGAAAAAAATTTTAAGCATTTTCTCTATTTTTCTTACCGCACTTTGCATCACAATCCAAGCTCAAGGCAGTATTTTTAACAAAAAAACACAATTTTTAAAAAGTGAAGACGCCTTTCAATTTAGTAGTCAGCAAGAAGGACAAAAACTCACTTTACATTGGAATATTGCAGAAAACTATTATCTCTATAAAAAAGAAATCAGTATTGAATTGGTGAATGCTGATAACAAAACAGAAACTCTTTCTATTGATAGCTTAAATTTACCTCATGCGGAACTACATCAAGATGAATTTTTTGGCGAAACTGAGATTTACCGCAGTGAATTAAATATATCTCTTAATCTTCCTCAAAATACATTTATTCATAAAGCATTAATTACTTATCAAGGCTGTACCACAGGTTTTTGCTACCCACCAGAAACTCAAGAAGTTTCTATTGACAATACATTAATAAATACCCCAGAAATAATTGCTAGCCAACAACCAGAACAGAATAAACTTGCCTCAAACTTATTAAATAATAAATACGCCCCATTAGGCTTTTTCTTATTAGGTCTAGGTTTGGCATTTACGCCTTGCGTATTACCAATGCTGCCATTGTTATCGGCAATTGTTATCGGTGCAAATCAACGACCAAATAGTTTACGTGCCTTAGGCTTGAGCTTTGTTTATGTGCAAGGCATGGCGCTAACCTATACTTTACTCGGACTCATTGTTGCCGCAATTGGATTACCATTTCAAATAGCGTTACAAAGCCCTTATGTGCTTATTACCTTGTCTGTTATTTTCATTTTCCTAGCATTATCTATGTTTGGGGTGTTTACTCTGCAACTTCCAAGCTCATTACAGACCAAACTTACCCAATTAAGTCAACAACAAAAGAGCGGTGCTTTTGGTGGGGTTTTTGTGATGGGAATGATTGCTGGCCTTGTTGCTTCGCCTTGTACCTCTGCACCTTTATCTGGCGCATTACTTTACGTTGCGCAAACTGGTGATCTTAAAACGGGTGCATTAACGCTTTACTTATTAGCCTTAGGAATGGGCGTGCCTTTGATTTTAATTACCTTATTTGGTAACAAAATTTTGCCTAAATCAGGTGCTTGGATGGAAAAAGTTAAAAATGCCTTTGGCTTTGTCATGCTGTTGCTACCTATCTTTCTACTTTCTCGTGTATTCCCAAATTATACCGATTATTTATGGGCAAGCTGGCTATTTATCTTGATTATCTGGATCTTTACACAATGGAGAAAAAGCTGGTTAGGCTGGGTTATTGCCACTATTTTGACCGCTCTTTTCCTATTTAATCCAAGTTGGCATAAAAATGGACAAGAAACAACACAACAATTATCTCATGTTCAATTTCAGCCTGTTCAAAATTATATCGAATTACAACAAATGCTAAGCAACAATCCAAAATCAGTAGCAATGTTGGATCTTTATGCAGATTGGTGTGTTGCTTGTAAAGAATTTGAAAAATACACCTTTAGTGCAGAAAATGTTCAACCGCTATTTGAACATGTTTTACTACTACAAGTCGATATGACAAAAAATAGCCCAGCTAACACAGAGCTAATGAAACAACTACAAGTTCTAGGTTTGCCTACTATTATTTTCTTCGACAAATCAGGAAAAGAAATTGAGCAGGCTCGTATAACAGGCTTTATGGATAAGCAAGAATTTGAACAATGGCTCAGAAATCATGTGTTACCAACCCCATAAATCAGAAAAAAAATAACCGCACTTTAAAGAGCGGTTTATCTCAGACCATTGACAAACCTCTAGACATCTTTCTAGAGGTTTGATCTAATAGGCTTATCGAAAAAGGAAATGCCTATGCTCAAAAATACCACCTCTCCCCAATATGAGCTCGAGATGATAAGTCTCGAACAACTCGTGCCTAAAGACCATCTTGTCCGTAAGGTGGCG
>NZ_MUXZ01000008.1 GCF_002015075.1 Canicola haemoglobinophilus | reverse complement strand
ACTTTTTGCAAAAAAATTTTCGCATGCCGAAATTTTATACTTTTTATGTTTTCTAAAGGAATGTCTATCCTATTATAATTGCAATCAATCTAGCCAACCTCAGCACTATTGAATATGAAATTAAATCTCTCTTTAGCTCAAAACATTGTACAACGTACAAATCGTATTTTGCATAAGCCGATCAACGTAATGAATGAAAACGGCATAATCATTGCTTCAACTAATCCAAACCGCCTACAACAAAAACATACAGGCGCAGTGTTGGCTATTCGCCGTAATCAACCTATTGAAATCAATCAGGAATTAGCTGAGCAATGGCAGTTCGAGGTGCAACCAGGGATTAATCTTCCAATAAGCTATTTAGGAGAGATTTTAGGTGTTGTGGGTATTTCTGGGGATCCAGAAACAGTTCGATCCTATGGCGAACTGGTTAAGATGACTGCGGAGCTGATGATTGAACAACATTTTTTACTTGAAAAAGAACGTTGGGACAAACGATATAAAGAGGAATTTATTCTAAGTTTATTAAAGGGCAAACTTGATGAAATAGAAATTGAACAACAAAGTGCCTTTTTCAGCTTGGCGCTAGAGCCTAAAAGTGCGGTCGTTATTATCCAAATTTTGCAACCTACTGCCGAAAAATTACAGCAGCTTGTTGGCTATTTAGAACAATCAGCCAAATATCCCCACTTCGCAATATTGTCTCATAACAAAATCGCATTGATACAACCTAGTAACGAGCTACAAAATTTACTCAAGTCAAAAGAGTTACCGAAATTATTTCCATCTCATCTCCTACCTTCAGGGTTAAAGGCAATAAAAATCGCAATTGGCGCTGAGGTTGAAACCTATAAAGATATTTCTCTTTCATTTCAGACCGCACTTAGCACTCTAAATTATGGGCAAACCTATTTTCCGAAAAAATCAGTCTATTCTTTTAATCAATATAAGTTACCTGCATTATTGGATAACTTACGCAACTCTTGGCAAAGCAAAGAATTACTTAAACCTCTTGATACTTTATATCAACAAGATGAAAACCGGCTTTTAGAAAAGACATTGCAACAATATTTTTTAGCAAATTGTGATCTTGCCCTCACTTCTCAACAACTTTTTATTCATATCAACACATTGAGGTATCGCTTAAATAAGATCGAGAAGATAACAAGCTTATCTTTCAATAAGATAGATGAAAAATTCATACTTTACCTTAGTACATTACTTAACCATTAGATTGTACAAAAACACAAAAAGAATTTTGTTAACCTGATATTTTTTGTATTAACAAACAAAGATTTTTTGACCTCATACATTTAATAATACGCAACATTCATTTTTTATTGATACATGAGGAAAAAACTATGACAACTGTCACTGCTCTTGGGGCAATTGTTGCCCTGTTTACTGCAATTATTTTGATTTTGAAAAAAGTCCCACCTGCTTACGGCATGATTATTGGTGCACTCGTGGGTGGTTTAGTTGGCGGAGCCGATCTAAGTCAAACTGTCGCATTGATGATTGGTGGCGCTCAAGGCATTACCACTGCTGTAATGCGAATTTTAGCTGCGGGCGTACTCGCTGGAGTGCTTATTGAATCTGGTGCGGCAAATACAATTGCTGAAACTATCGTCAAAAAATTAGGCGAATCCAGAGCCTTATTAGCACTTATTCTCGCTACCATGTTATTAACAGCGGTGGGCGTATTTATTGATGTTGCTGTAATTACAGTGGCACCAATCGCTTTAGCACTCGCGAAACGTAGTAACCTTTCTAAAATGGCAATTTTGTTAGCAATGATTGGTGGCGGTAAAGCAGGCAATATTATGTCGCCAAATCCAAATGCCATCGCTGCATCTGATGCTTTCAATATTCCCCTCACTTCTGTGATGGCTGCAGGCATTATCCCTGCGATTTTTGGTTTAATCCTCACTTATTTCCTCGCTAAACATTTGATCAATAAAGGCTCAAAAGTTAGCGAAAAAGAAGTGGTTGAAATTACGGGTGAATTACCAAAATTCTTACCAGCAATTATTGCACCGCTCTTTACTATTGTTTTACTCGCACTTCGCCCACTATTCGGTATCAAAATTGATCCACTTATCGCCCTACCTCTTGGTGGTATTGTTGGTGCAATTTGCATGGGTAAAGCACGCAACTTAAATCAATACGCTATTGTTGGTTTAGGAAAAATGGCACCAGTGGCAGTAATGTTATTGGGAACAGGAACATTGGCTGGCGTTATTGCTAATTCAGGCTTGAAAAATCTCTTAATTGAAGGATTAACCGCTTCTGGATTACCTTCTTATTTATTAGCACCAATTTCAGGGGCATTAATGTCACTTGCTACAGCTTCTACCACAGCAGGCACAGCAGTTGCATCTCAAGTATTCGGCTCTACTTTAATTGAGCTAGGCGTGAGTGGAATTGCTGGTGCTGCAATGATCCATGCTGGTGCAACAGTCTTCGATCACATGCCTCATGGTTCCTTCTTCCATGCCACTGGTGGTAGTGTCTATATGGATATTAAAGAGCGTTTAAAATTAATCCCTTATGAAACCGCAGTGGGCTTAATTATGACGATTGTTTCAACGCTGATTTTTGGTGTATTGCAATTATTTTAAGCAATATTGAATAGGAGAAGTAACATGAAAATCGTCATTGCCCCAGATTCTTTTAAAGAAAGTTTAACCGCACTTGAAGTGGCGCAAGCTATCGAAAATGGCTTCAAAAAAGTCTATCCCAATGCAGATTATGTAAAAGTACCTATGGCTGACGGCGGTGAGGGAACTGTGCAATCCCTTGCTGACGCATTGCAAGGCAAGCTGATTTCCGTGGAAGTCACAGCGCCTTTAGGCAATAAAACACAGGCTGAATTTGCCTTATCTGGTGATGGAAAAACTGCCATTATTGAAATGGCTTCAGCATCTGGCTTGCATTTAGTGCCAATGGAAAAACGTAACCCTTATTACACCACCAGCTATGGTACAGGCGAATTGATTAAAGCCGCATTAGATCTTGGCGTAAATCAAATTATCCTTGGCATCGGCGGTAGTGCGACTAACGATGGCGGTGTTGGTATGTTGCAAGCGCTTGGTATTTCTTTCAAAGATGCGCAAGGAAAAGAAATTGGCTTCGGCGGCTTAGCCTTACAACAAATCGATCATATTGATGCCGCAAATTTAGATGCACGCTTAGCCCAAGTTCAATTTAATGTGGCTTGCGATGTCAATAATCCTTTATGTGGAGAAAAAGGCGCTTCCGCTACCTTTGCCCCACAAAAAGGCGCAACGCCAGAAATGGTACAACAGCTAGATCAATCTCTCTTACATTTTAGTCAAATAGTAGAAAGAGATTGTGGCAAACAAATTGCCAATCAGGCTGGTTCCGGTGCGGCTGGCGGTATGGGCGGTGGCTTGTTGCTCTTGCCAAAAGTCCAACTGAAATCAGGCGTACAAATTGTGATTGATACGGTCAATTTAGCCGAGATTATCAAAGATGCGGATTTAGTGATTACTGGCGAGGGCAGAATGGATTCGCAAACCATTCATGGTAAAACCCCGATTGGTGTCGCTAAAACCGCTAAACAGGCGAACAAACCTGTGATTGCCATTACAGGTTGCTTGCGAGAAGACTATGATGTGGTTTACGAACATGGCATTGATGCCGTCTTCCCAATTATTCGTCAATTAGGCGACTTGCCCGAGATTTTGGCACAAGGCAGAAAAAATCTAGAATCTACCGCACAAAACGTAGCGAGAATGTACCAACTGGCACAGCAAAATCGCTAAAACGAACAAAGCCCCTTTTACTTTTAATTGGGGCTTTGTTTATCGTTAAAAAGTGCGGTGAGATTTTTGTAAGTTTTATTAAGCAAATTTACCAGCCGAGTACCTTACAAGCCTGCTGCTCGCCATTTTTACAAGCTAGTCTGTAATAGATCACAGCTCTTTCTTTATTTTGACTGTCAACTTTACCCACATCATAAAAATAGGCTATGCGATATTGTGAATAAGACTTACCTTGATCAGCTGCTTTGAGATAAAAATCAAAAGCTCGGTAAGCATCTACGTTTGTACCTAAGCCAAATTCATACATAATGCCTAATTGTTCTTGGATACTCGCATCTTTAGGTTGTAGTTGGTGGGCTTTGATAAAATTCTCAAAGGCTTTTTCAACGTTTTGCTCTGTGCCTATACCATGAAAATAAAAAGCACCGAGAATGTTGTAATATCCCCCTTTCTCTGCAGCTTTCTTAAGCCAATAGAAAGCTTGTTTATCATCTTTTGCTACCCATTCGCCTTTATAATAAGCAAATGCCACTGTGCTTTGTGCATCTGTTTTTCCTAACTTTGCACTTTTTAGATACCACTTAAAGGCTTCCTTTTCATCTTTTTCCACTCCCTGACCTAACTCATACATCACACCTAATCGATAAAGAGCAATCGGCTGGTTTTGCTCAGCAGCTTTTTTATACCAATACAAGGCTTTGACGTAATCTTTTTCTACTTGTTCTTTTTTTCTCCCGAAATAATAAGCAGTGCCCAACGTCGTTTGTGCGATTGCATCGCCTTGTTCGGCTTTTTCAGTGAGTTGAGGAATTGTCAGAAATACCAAATTTTCCGCCAAGGCAAGGGGGATAACTAAACTTAAAAATAACAAAAACTTTTTCATTGTTCATCCTTAATATAAAAGAGCGGTCAATTTTTCACAGATTTTTGCCATTTGCAAATGTTTGCGAAGAATTGACCGCTTGTTTCAATAATAACTTTACCAGTAACACTATCTAATAAGGTTGGAAAACTTAGTTCCCGATGATTTATAAGGATTAATCCATTTTTCTATTTCTTGTAGAGATAAATGAGTTTTAGCAAATTCAATTAATCTTTTACCTACTTTTTCATTTACTTGAATATGTGTAGCATTATTTTCATTGAATTGAATAAAACGCAGTAAAATGGCTTTCATCTGCTCGGTGAGATATTTTTCTTTAGCTTCTTTATCTACCTTTTCTTGCTCTGTTGCTTGTTGCACAGCTTCTTTTCTATCCGCTAAATTTTGCCAAATGTGGATTAATTGTTGTAAATAGAGCGGTTTAAAATCCTTATCGCTGAGTGACGCAATGTGATAAAGTTCTGCCATCTCTTGATTTAGACTGTCTAACCGCATTTCATAATCATATAATCGCACTTCGCCATATTGGGCTTCATTTTGGGCAATTTCGCCTTCAAATTGCTCAATTTCGTGCTGTTTTAGAACAATAAGTTGATAAATAGAACAATCGGAAAGCTGAGAATATAAAAAATCTATGCGATTAAACCTTTCTTCTCGCTCCTGTTGGGTGAGTTCCCTGCCCTTTCTTGCCCATTTATAAGCCCACTTTTTCGCCTCATCTTGTTGTAATAATGCGGTTACACTCGCAAACTTCTGCTCCAAATTTGGTAAAGACGCATCTATTTTCTGCTTTAAATTCGCTAAAGCAGTGTCTATTTCCTTCTTTAACGATGCCTGCTGTTTGTTGAGTTCATCTAAGTTTTTTTGTGCATTTTCACTCTCTTTGATAAAAGATTGATAAGTAAATATTGCCGAAATAACGGGCACTGCCGCCCCTGCCGTGATTAACACCCCAAGCAGGGCAAACACCCAAAGGCTAATGTCCCATAAGCGTGTGACTTCATAGCTTTTTATCAAAAAACTTATCGAAAAAGACAAAAGGGCAAGCCCCAATAGCACGGACAAAGCATAAATAAGATAGCAACAATTTTTATTTATTATCACTGTTATCTCTCACTATTCAATTTACGATAGTAATCACATCCAATCTGCATACCATTATCACAAGCTAATCCATAGTAATATTTCGCTTTCGTTTTATCTTGTCTTACACCGCTTCCATACTCATACAGTGCCCCTAAAAGAGCTTGAGCATATGCATCTCCCTGCTCTGCCGCTTTTTGATACCATTTGAAAGCTTGATGATAATCTTGTTTAATACCTTCTCCTTTGGCATACATCAATCCTAAATGAGATTGAGCATCTGCATATCCCTGCTCTGCGGCTTTTTGATACCATTTGAAAGCTTGATGATAATCTTGTTTAACGCCATATCCATTGTAATACATCACCCCCAAATTATTTTGAGCCTTTGCATCTCCCTGCTCTGCGGCTTTTTGATACCATTTCACCGCTTGATGATAATCTTGTTTAACGCCTTGTCCGTTTTCATACATCACCCCCAAATTATTTTGAGCCCATGCAAGTCCTTGCTCTGCGGCTTTTTGATACCATTTCACCGCTTGATGATAATCTTGTTTAACGCCTTGTCCTTTGTGATACCTCACCCCCAAATTATATTGAGCAAATGGATATCCCTGCTCTGCGGCTTTTTGAGACCATTTCACCGCTTGATGATAATCTTGTTTAACGCCTTCTCCTCCGAAATACATCTCCCCCAAATTAAGTTGAGCCTCTGCAACTCCCTGCTCTGCGGCCTTTTCAAACCATTTAAAGGCTTGCTGATAATCTTGTTTAACTCCGTCTCCATAGAAATAAAACTCCGCCAAGAGTGTTTGAAATATCGCATTCCCCGCCTCTGCCTCCAATTTAACACTATCAAAGTGATCTTTAAATTCTCCATTACCTTGCTGAAATTGCTGTTCAGCACTGTTGGCATAAACCAAAGTTGAAGTAGAGGCGGCAAGTAGAGCGGTGGCGAGTAATGTTTTGAATTTTTTCATTTTTTATACCTTATTAAGATTGAACAAAAGTGTTATTGAATCGCTAAAATTTCACGTAGATTTTCTTCGATGGTGAGATATTGAGCTAAGTCTTCTCGACCATCTAAAATAGCTTGAATATCTCCCATTAATGAATAAATAGATTCCAATTTCTCAAAATCCTGAGGCAATGATGTCAAAATTTTACGGCGAACCTCTTTTAATAATTCTTTATCTAAAGAACGCAATTGAGATAACTGCGGATGCAATTTTTCAGCCCAAATCTCTTTGATCTTGCCCATTCGTTCGAGTATATAGTCATTGTTCATAGCAAACTCCGAAATAAAATATTGTTTAGCAGGATGATGTTGGCTTTGCTGTAAAGGAAAGCCAACAATGAGTATACTCATTGGAAATTTCTAAGCTTTTGAGGTGGATAAAAGGATAAAGATAAGAAAAATGTCAAAAATAAAGAGAGGGGCTGGATTGGCTTTATATGAAGATATTTAAGGTTGTTGCAAAATTTACCCCTACTTAAGAGGGGCTTTATTCATTCTAGGTTAAAGAAAGTGCGGTCAGATTTTTATACCTTTTATCAACTCAGGTAAATCCGCAATGCTGTCTAATACGTAATCAGCAAGTGCCAATCCGTCTTCGGTAATTTCTTTGCCTGTTCTAACTAAAATATTGGTTTTTACGCCCGCACTTTTTCCAGCTAAAAGGTCTTCTTTTTTATCGCCCACCATAAAAGACAAATTAGGATCAATGTTTAGCTCTTTGATTGCTTGCAGCAACATACCAGCTTTAGGTTTGCGGCAGTCGCAATCTTGTTTATATTCGCCGATGCCGTTGATATGATGCGGGCAATAATAAATACCGTCTAAATCCACGCCTCGATCCGCTAATGACCAATCCATCCATTCGGTGAGTTGTAAAAATTGATCTTCGGAAAAATAGCCACGTGCGATGCCAGATTGATTAGTGACTAAAATTAGCAAATAGCCCATTTTTTTTAATGCTTGCAGGGCTTCTATACTTCCTTCTATAAATTGGAAATTATCAATTTCATACACATAGCCATGATCAATATTTAATGTGCCATCTCGATCTAAAAAAATTGCTTTATTCATAAAATAAACCTCTATAAAGACAAAGTTTCCTTATTATAGCCTCAATAAATAAGAGATCCCCATAAAAATCTACTGAATAAATGTTGACATAGCAATCTAGACGTCTAAAATACCAAATACTTTTAATTTTAACTCAATAGAAAAGGGCTTATATGATTAAGCTAAAAAATATAAGTAAAGTGTTTAGCGTTTCAGGCAAAAATCTGACCGCACTTGATAATGTCAGCCTCGAAGTGCCACAAGGACAGATTTGTGGCGTAATTGGTGCCTCTGGCGCAGGTAAGAGTACACTTATTCGTTGCATCAATTTATTAGAGCGCCCAACTTCAGGCGCTGTTATTGTCGATAATGTAGATTTAACCCAACTTTCAGACAATGAATTAATTCATGCTCGCCGCCATATTGGCATGATTTTCCAGCACTTTAATTTATTAAGCTCTAGAACAGTTTTTGATAATGTTGCATTGCCATTAGAATTAGAAAAAGCAGATAAAAATAAAATTAAGCAAAAAGTTGATGAGCTTTTGAATTTAGTGGGCTTAAGCGATAAAAAAGATGCTTATCCAGCGAATTTATCTGGTGGGCAAAAACAGCGTGTTGCTATTGCTCGTGCGCTCGCGAATGATCCGAAAGTGTTACTTTGTGATGAAGCAACCAGTGCATTAGACCCAGCAACAACGCAATCAATCTTAAAATTATTAAAAGAAATCAACCGCACTTTAGGTATTACCATTTTGCTGATTACACACGAAATGGATGTGGTGAAACGTATTTGCGATCAGGTGGCGGTTATTGATAAAGGTCAATTGATTGAGCAAGGTTCGGTAAGCGATATTTTCTCTAATCCGAAAACGCCTCTTGCGCAAGAATTTATTCATTCGACTTTCCATATTAGCTTGCCAGAGGAATATATGGAGAATTTATCAGCGACGCCAAAACATGCTAAATCTTATCCAATTATTAAATTTGAATTTACTGGTCGTTCTGTTGATGCACCATTATTATCTCAAGCCTCCAAGCACTTTGGTGTTGACCTCAGCATTTTAAGCTCACAAATAGATTATGCTGGCGGAGTCAAATTCGGCTTTGTTATTGCAGAAGTAGAAGGTGAAGAAGATGCCATAACACAAACTAAAATTTATTTAATGGAAAACAATGTCCGCGTGGAGGTATTAGGCTATGTTGGATAATCTACTGATTGCATTTCATCAGCAATTAACACCTGAAATGTGGAGCAAAATTGCTATTTCCACTTGGGAAACGGTTTACATGACTATTGCCTCTACTTTTATTGCTGTGGTTGTTGGTCTACCAATTGGCTGTGCTACTTTTTTAACTGGCAAAAAACAAATCCTAGAAAATAGCAAGGCAAACAAAATTTTCAATGTCATTATTAATATTGGACGTTCTATTCCTTATATTATTTTGTTATTGATCTTAATTCCTGTAACGAGCTATATCGTTGGCTCATCATTGGGAACTAATGCGGCAATTGTTTCTTTAAGTGTGGCGGCTATTCCATTTTTTGCCCGCTTAACTAGCAACGCACTATTTGAAATTCCGACTGGCTTAACTGAAACTGCAAAAGCATTAGGTGCAACGAATTGGCAAATTATTACTAAATTCTATTTACCAGAGGCACTTCCGTCACTCATTAATGGGATTACATTAACCTTTGTCACCTTAATCGGCTACACTGCAATGGCAGGAACCCAAGGTGGTGGCGGTTTAGGAAGTTTAGCTATTAACTACGGTGTACATCGTGGCATGGGATTCATCACTTGGATTTCAACCATTATCATCGTGTTATTTGTCATTATTAGCCAAAAACTAGGTGATGATTTAGCTAAAAAAGTGGATCATCGCTAATTTATTTCAAACACAACAACTTAAGAGGAAATCTTATGAAATTAAACAAACTTTTCACTACTCTTGCTATCGCTTCAACTGTTGCTTTAACAGCTTGTAAAGATGATAAAAAAGCAGAAACCACAGCTACTCAAGATAAACCAGCAAAAATCAAAGTTGGCGTAATGGCGGGGCCTGAGCATCAAGTTGCAGAAAAAGCTGCGCAAATTGCGAAAGAAAAATACAACTTAGAAGTTGAATTTGTTACTTTCAATGATTACGCATTACCTAATACTGCGGTATCAAAAGGCGATTTAGATATTAACGCAATGCAACATAAACCTTATTTAGATAAAGATACACAATCTAAAAACATCACAAATTTAGAAATTGTTGGTAATACATTTGTTTATCCACTTGCTGGTTATTCTAAAAAAATTAAGAACATCAATGAATTAAAAGATGGCGATGCAGTTGCAGTACCAAATGATCCAAGTAACCTTGCTCGTGCCTTAATCTTATTGGAAAAACAAGGCTTAATTAAATTAAAAGACAACACTAACTTGTTCTCTACTTCATTAGATATTATCGAAAATCCTAAAAACTTAGAGATCAAAGAAGTAGATACATCTGTTGCCGCTCGTGCCTTAGATGATGTGGCTTTAGCTGTTGTTAACAATACTTATGCTGGTCAAGTTGGCTTAAATAGTGCAGAACACGGCATCTTTGCAGAAGATAAAGATTCTCCTTATGTGAACATTATTGTTGCTCGTAAAGATAATAAAGACAGTGCAGAAGTACAAAACTTTGTAAAAGCATACCAAACAGAAGAAGTTTACCAAGAAGCATACAAACACTTTAAAGACGGTGTTGCAAAAGGCTGGTAATTTTTAACAAATAAAATATAAAACAAATCCCCAAACCTACTTTAAGGTTTGGGGATTTTCTTTTATCTAATCATAATTATTCTAATGCTTTGCCTTTTAACTCTGGGATAAGGAAAATAGTTGCGACCATATCAATCACATAAATTAAGGCTAAAAATGCAATCGCAAGTGAGAAAGAGTACGCTGAAACGACCGCACCCACAACTACAGGTCCAAATCCACCTACAGCACGTCCGATATTAAAGAGTACATTTTGTGCAGTTGCACGAGCTGCAGTTGGATAAGCCTCTGCCATTAACGCGCCATATCCACCCATCATACCATTGACAAACATACCCAAGAATGCGCCAGCAATTAACATAGCGGTTGGGTCTGTGAGTTGAGAATAAAGGGTAATGCTAACAACTGCACCAGCTTGGAATAATAAGAAACTTGGTTTGCGTCCAAATCGATCCGCTAGATAGCCAAACACCCAAATGCCGAGCATCATGCCACATACGGTTACCGCAGTCCAAAGCCCAGATTTTGTTAAGCTAAAACCTAATTGCTTAGATAAAAAATTTGGCATCCAAATCATAATGCCGTAATAACCAAAATTCTGTACTGATGTGAGAACCACAATACCAGCACTGATTTTTGTTGTGGCTTTATCTTTGACTAGCAAACGGAAAGCCTCTAGTTTTGTAGGCTTGTTATCTTCCTCTTGAAGTGCGGTCTGTTTTTGCACAAAAACATCTGGTTCATGTAGTCTTGCGCGTAAAAACCAAGCAACAAATGCGGGGAAAATACCTAGGATAAACATGCCTCGCCAACCAATATGTGGTAGTAATAATGGCGTTAATAAAGCCGCACCTAATACGCCTACTTGCCAACCTAGCGCAACATAAGAGGCAGCTTTTGCGCGATGGCGTGCAGGCCAAGCCTCAGTAGCAAGCGCCATACCGATACCGAACTCACCACCAAGTCCAATACCAGCAATAGTGCGATAAATTAATAGATCCCAATACCCTTGAGCGAATGCACATAACCCCGTGAATACGGCAAAGAGAACGATTGTCCAAGTTAATACTCTCACTCGTCCATAACGATCACTTAATGCACCAAAAATAATGCCACCAGCAACCGCACCGATTAATGTCCAAGTTACCAAAGACCCTGATTGCGCTGGTGTTAAAGCAAGATCTGCTGAAATCGCAGTAAGCATGAAACCAAGAATAAGAAGATCAAATCCGTCCATTGCATAACCAACAGCGGAACCAACTAAGGCTTTCCAGCCATAACTATTTACTTTGTCTGTCATAAGATGTCCTTTTGCTACTCACGGGTAGCTTTTAAAGTATTTAAGGAAGGGATGATTAAAAAATCGCAGCTAGTTTAGAGCGTTTTAATAAATTTGGCAAACAAAAAGTGCGGTAAATTCTACCGCACTTTTTGCATATTCCTATTCAACTGTAACCGCTTTTGCCAAATTACGAGGTTGATCCACATCAGTGCCTTTAATTAAGGCGATGTGATAGGACAATAATTGTAGAGGTACCGTATAAAAAATAGGTGCAGTAACTTCATCGATTTTTGGTAATACAACAGTTTTAAAGCCATCACTATTACTAAAACCCGCTTCATGATCTGCAAAAATATATAACTGACCACCACGAGCACGAACTTCTTCAATATTAGATTTCACTTTTTCTAATAAATCATTTTCTGGAGCCACAACAATAACTGGCATGTCGCTATCAATTAAGGCTAGCGGACCATGCTTTAATTCACCAGCCGCATAAGCCTCTGCATGAATATAAGAAATTTCCTTCAATTTTAATGCAGATTCCATCGCTATGGGATAATACTCACCACGCCCTAAAAATAAAGTATGGTGTTTTTCGGCAAAATCTTCTGATAATTTCTCGATTTGCTTATCAAATACCAAAGCACTCTCAATTTGTGCTGGTAAACGTTGTAATGCCTGAATAATGTTACGTTCTTGTTCTGCATTGATTGAACCTTTAATTCGACCAAGTGCCACATTTAACAAAAGTAAACAAGTTAATTGTGTAGTAAATGCTTTTGTCGAAGCCACACCAATTTCAACGCCTGCTCTTGTCATAAAAGCAAAATCAGACTCTCTTACCAGAGAAGAACTTGCTACATTGCAGATAGTCATTGCTGACATATAGCCCGATTGTTTTGCTAAACGTAATGCGGCTAATGTATCAGCGGTTTCGCCAGATTGAGAAAGGGTAATAAGCAAGCTATTTGGTCTCGTTACAGATTTACGATAACGAAACTCAGAGGCAATTTCTACATCACAACTTACACCAGCAATAGACTCAAACCAATAACGAGCTACCATACCTGCGTTATAAGAGGTTCCACAAGCAACAATTTGGATATGTTCTACTTGTTGTAAAATTTTCTCCGCATTGGGTGCTATCGCTTCAATATTGACTTGCCCATTAACAATACGCCCTTCTAAGGTATTCATGATTGCCACTGGCTGCTCAAAAATTTCTTTTTGCATATAGTGACGGTAATGACCTTTATCAGCAGCATCGGCTTCGAAATTACCTTCATGAACTACTCGTTCTACTTGCTGACCATTAAGATCAAAAATATCTACGCTATGACGTGTGATTTCAGCAACATCGCCTTCTTCAAGATAAATAAAACGGCGTGTAACATTTAATAGCGCCAGCGGATCTGAAGCCAAGAAATTTTCACCAATACCTAAGCCAATAACTAATGGGCTACCAGAACGGGCAACAATTAAATGTTCTGGCTCATCTTGGTTCATTACCACTGTGCCATAGGCTCCACGCAATTGAACAATTGCCTTTTGCACAGCTTCTAATAAAGTCGCGGCATTACGCAATTCCCATTCAACCAAATGCGCAATAACTTCTGTATCTGTTTGCGATTGAAAAATATAGCCTCTCTGCTGCAAAATTTCTCGTAACTCTTGGTAATTCTCAATAATACCATTATGTACAACCGCAATTTTTCCTGAGCAATGAGGGTGAGCATTGATTTCCGAAGGTTCTCCATGAGTTGCCCAACGAGTATGTGCAATGCCTGTTCCGCCAAATAATGGCTGCTTTTCCATTGCCTCATCTAACGCTTGAACTTTCCCAACTCTACGCACAATTTGTAGATGATTTTGCTCATTTAATATTGCCACACCAGCTGAATCATAGCCGCGATACTCTAAACGATGTAATCCATCAACTAAAATTTCTGCTACATCACGTTGTGCCACTGCACCAACAATTCCACACATAGTTTTTCCTTAAAATAAAAAATTTAGACCGCACTTACGCAAATAACTTCTACGCCAAGTAATTCAATTTGTTTTTTAACTTCATCGCCCAATAGATCGTCCGTTATCAGTACATCAATTTGCTGCCAAGTTAATTCTAAATTAGGCATTTTGCGATCGATTTTTTGTGACTCCACCATCACAATTACTTCACGAGCGACTTCTGCCATCACTTGACTTAGCCCAACAAGTTCATTAAACGTTGTTGTGCCACGATTTAAATCAATCCCATCTGCCCCGATAAATAATTGGTCAAAGTTATAGGAGCGTAATACTTGCTCCGCTACTTTGCCTTGAAAGGACTCAGATCTCGTATCCCAAGTTCCACCGGTCATTAATAATGTCGGTTCATTTTCTAAACAGCGTAATTCAGTGGCAACAGCCAAAGAATTCGTCATCACCACTAAGCCTTGCTTTCTATTTAATTGCTTGATAAGTGCTGCCGTTGTACTACCACTATCAACAATAATTCGATTATGATCAGCAATACGATCTGCAGCCGCTTTCGCAATGGCTAACTTTCGATTAGAAAGTAATTCTTCTTGATTTTCTTCTAATAATTCTTGTGGCATTAAAATTGCACCACCATATTTGCGCAATAAAAGCCCCGTGCTTTCCAATGCACTGAGATCTTTGCGAATAGTCACTTCAGACGTATCAAAATGTTGCACTAATTGCTCAACACTTATTTCACCTTTTTCTTGCAAAAGTTGCATAATCGTATGGCGACGCTGTTGTGTATTTCTAGGATGAAAGTTTCGTTTCATAAAAAATCCAGCGATTCAAATTTCGTTCCGAATTTTATATAAAAAAAAACAATTGTAAATGAGTTTTTTAGTGAGAAAGGAAAATAAGAAACATAAATAACAAAAAACCCCGCATTTGCGAGGTTCAAAGTAGATAGAAAAAATTAGCTATTTACTGAATCTTTTAACGCTTTACCAGCAACAAATGCAGGTACTTTTGAAGCTGCAATTTGGATTTCTGCACCAGTTTGTGGGTTACGACCAGTACGAGCCTTACGCTCATTAACTTTAAATGTACCAAAACCGATTAACTGTACAGGTTGACCTGCTTTTAAGCTACCAGCAATCGCTTCTAAAGTTGCTTCTAATGCTGCTTTTGCTTGTTTTTTATTTAATTCTGCTGCGCTTGCAATCGCATCAATTAAATCTGTTTTATTCATAAATTAGTACCTTCTCTCTTTTTATTAAAATTCTTGACCGCACTTAGAAAGATTATCTACCTTTTTAGCAGTCACAATCACTGTAATCACAGCGATGCCAAGCATAATCTAAGTTTCATCGAAAAAAAAGCAATATCTGTCAAAATTGCTAACTAAATCACATTATTGAGCAATTTCTATACCGATATTGGATACTCCTGTATCTCTTAATTCCTTTTTTAAGTCCAAAATGAGTGCAATATCTCTTTCCTCACACTCATTCAGAGTGCGATAAATTTGCCATTGCACGTCTAATTCTAACTCAATTTCTTCACTTTGCTTTAACTCAGTTTCAGACAGAGCTTTGTTTTGTTGGGTTTCTAATAAAGTGGCAACAGTTTGCAAAGATAATTGGCTGAGTTTTATTGCTTGTCCTAAAGTTTCGCCAGCAATAATCGCATGCAATAGTTCAGATAATCCTTCGCAAGCATCTAATGCAGGTACAACGCCGAAAAAGTCGTAGCTATTCACATCAGGAATAATGTCTTCTAATTTTTCTAACTGATTTTCAAAATTAATTTTGGCATTTTTAACCGTTAAATATTCCCAAACTAAACTCAAAATATTCTGATAAATTTTGGCTTTATCGGCTTGTTCCGTCATTTGACAAAACAAATGAAAATTAGGATACATACGCTCACATAAGCACACCATAAATGTGATATTTTGCCAACTCTCAAATTTTTCTAAACGTTTATGAATAGGATTTCGCATAATTGTTACCGCACTTTTATTGATGATAAGGTTTTGAATATTGATGAATAGCATCGACAAATACTTTCGGGCTAATTTCTGGTACATCTTGGTGAATACCATGCCCTAAGTTAAACACATGTCCACTACCTTGCCCAAAATCCGCCAAAATTTGTTGTACTTCTTGTTCAATACGTTCTGGAGAAGCATATAACACGGAAGGATCCATGTTTCCTTGTAATGCTACTTTATGCCCTACACGCACTTTTGCTTCCACCAAATTGATTGTCCAATCTAAACCTAGTGCATCACAACCTGTATTTGCCATAGTTTCTAACCACAAGCTGCAACCTTTAGTAAATAAAGTAATACCGTCATTTCCATCGGTCTTAAAAAATAGTAAAAAGAAACCGCACTTGCGGTAAAAGTGTGGTCATTATAAAGGGATTTTGTATATTTAGCGAATTGATCCCGCCGATTGTTTACATAATTCTAAGGTTTGCTCAATCAACTTTAATGCAATAGTACCTTTGGGTGGTAACTCAGGTAAAGGCTGATTGTAAGCAAACCATTTTGCATCATGAATTTCCTCTTCTTGCAGACAAATTTCGCCACTTTCATAATCTGCTAAGAACCCAACCATTTGTGAATTTGGAAATGCCCAAGGCTGACTACCCACATAACGAATGTTTTTTACCTTTATCCCTGTTTCTTCAAACACTTCTCGCGCAACAGCTTGCTCAAAGGTTTCCCCAACCTCAACAAAGCCAGCAATAGTCGTATATATACCGCCTTTATGACGTACATGGTTAGCAAGCAGAATGTGATCGTCTCGCCGAACTGCGACAATAATTGATGGGCAAATAACAGGGTAAGTCCGATAGTGACAACTCTCATTGCGACATTGTACTGCCCATTCATCTTCAGCAATTTGCATTTTGCTACCGCACTTTCCACAAAATTGATGTGTGTTAAAAAAATGGTTTAACTCTACGCCTCTACAAAGCAAATAAAAAAGCTCTTCGGGTAAATAAAGTTGATCTCGTAAGGAAAAATAGGCTCTTTCATCATCTAATTCTTCCACTAACCATAAAGGCTGATTTTCAATATAGCCAATAATCATACCGCTCTTACCTTGCACAGCAAAATCCTCAGCATTGCCTTTCGGTAGTTGATGATTAATTAAGTGAATATTTGATCCCTTGGTTAATAACCAGAACCCCTGATCGTTGATATTGATCTTTTGCATCATTATCCCTTCCCTATTTATTCAATAAAGCCATAGAAATATTATAAAGGGTAAAATTTTATTTTGTGAATATCCTTGAAAGATCGAATTCAGTCCTCATATAGCAGCGGTCAAAATAAAGGAAAACGATAAGGAATAAAAAATGACGACTATTGTCAGTGTTCGCCGTAAAGGGCAAGTTGTGGTTGGTGGTGATGGGCAAGTTTCATTAGGTAATACCGTAATGAAAGGCAATGCTCGTAAAGTCCGCCGTTTATATAATGGCAAAGTCCTCGCTGGATTTGCTGGAGGTACTGCCGATGCCTTTACGTTATTTGAACTGTTTGAGCGAAAATTGGAAATGCATCAAGGGCATTTATTAAAAAGTGCGGTGGAATTAGCGAAAGAATGGCGTACAGATAGAGCATTACGCCGTTTAGAAGCCATGCTTATCGTTGCAGATCATACCGAGTCTTTAATCATCACAGGTAATGGCGATGTTGTACAACCAGAGGAAGATCAAATTCTAGCCATTGGATCAGGCGGAAATTATGCCTTATCCGCAGCTCGTGCATTAGTAGACAATACCGATTTATCTGCACGTGAAATCGTTGAGAAATCATTAAAAATTGCAGGCGATATTTGTGTATTCACTAATTTAACTCACACAATAGAAGAATTAGGCTAGAGATAAAATGGCTTGGATTTATCTAACTCTTGCTGGCTTATTAGAAATTGGTTGGCCAATAGGGTTAAAAATGGCGGCTCAAACTGAAACACGCTGGTTAGGCATTATTATTGCCCTTACCTTTATGGCAGGCAGCGGCACGATGTTATGGTTAGCACAAAGATCCATTCCAATGGGAACCGCCTATGCAGTTTGGACAGGCATTGGTGCAGCTGGTGCCTTTATTGTTGGTGTTTTATTTTATAATGATGCACTCACATTTTGGCGTACACTTGGTGCATTAATGATTATCAGTGGTGTAATAGTTTTAAAACTAGCATCACATTAAAATTTAAGAAATAAGAGAGAAGAATATGTCTGAAATGACCCCACGTGAAATTGTTTCCGAATTAGATCAACACATTATTGGTCAAGCTGATGCCAAAAGAGCGGTGGCAATTGCCTTAAGAAATCGCTGGCGCAGAATGCAATTACAAGAACCATTGCGTCATGAAGTTACCCCTAAAAATATTTTAATGATTGGTCCAACTGGTGTAGGTAAAACCGAAATTGCTCGCCGTCTAGCAAAATTAGCTAATGCACCATTTATCAAAGTTGAAGCAACAAAATTCACTGAAGTTGGCTATGTTGGTAAAGAAGTAGATTCGATTATCCGTGATTTAACTGATAGTGCGATGAAACTTGTACGCCAAACAGAAATCGAAAAAAACCGTTTTCGTGCTGAAGAAATGGCAGAAGAACGAGTTTTAGATGCACTGTTACCACCAGCCAAAGATCAATGGGGACAAATCGAAGAACGTGATACCAATAGCAACACACGCCAAATTTTCCGCAAAAAATTACGTGAAGGTCAGCTAGATGATCGTGAAATAGACATTGATGTGACTGCACCAAGCATGGGCGTTGAAATTATGGCGCCTCCAGGTATGGAAGAAATGACCAGCCAATTGCAATCCATGTTCCAGAATTTATCTTCAGGGAAAACCAAAACACGCAAACTAAAAATCAAAGATGCGCTAAAAGTATTAATTGATGAAGAAGCGGCAAAACTCATTAATCCAGAAGAGCTAAAACAAAAAGCCATTGATGCAGTTGAACAGAACGGTATCGTGTTTATTGATGAAATTGACAAAATCTGTAAAAAAGGCGAATACAGTGGTGCAGATGTATCTCGTGAAGGGGTACAACGTGATCTATTGCCATTAGTGGAAGGTTCAACAGTTAACACAAAACATGGTATGGTCAAAACTGATCATATTTTATTTATTGCATCAGGTGCTTTCCAAGTTGCTCGTCCATCAGATTTAATTCCTGAATTGCAAGGTCGCTTGCCTATTCGCGTGGAATTATCCGCACTTACAGCAAATGATTTTGAGCGTATTTTGACTGAACCAAATGCATCACTAACTCAACAATATCAAGCACTTATGGAAACTGAAGGAGTAAATGTTAAATTTACTTCAGATGCAATTAAGAAAATTGCAGAAGCTTCATTCCGTGTCAATGAAAAAACAGAAAATATTGGTGCTCGCCGTTTACACACTGTCATGGAACGCTTAATGGATAATATTTCTTTTAATGCGAGTGAAATGTATGGACAGGAAGTGATTATTGATGGTGATTATGTTGCTAAAGCTTTGGGTGATGTGGTTGAAAATGAAGATTTAAGTCGTTTTATTTTGTAAATAGCATTAAATTAATGGCTATTTAATTTCTTAAACAGCCATTTTTGTGAGAAAAAAACAAAATATAACCGCACTTTATGTCAACGTCGGTTTTTTAACATAAGAATTGCCTCGTAACAGATATGTATACCACTTTTAAACACTAATAGACTTAGCAATAAACTGGCTAATGGATCAATCCAAATCCAATTAAACAGATAATTTGTGATGCCCACTGAAATTGCAATAACCGATCCAAATAAGTCAGTTAATATGTGGAAGTAAGTGGCTTTGATATTTAAGTTATTCATGTTAGCTTTTAATATCATTCGTGCAACGATCACATTCACGATAAGTCCTATAGTGGCAATAAAGATCATAGGTAGTGATATTATTTCGGTAGGGTTTTGAAAACGTTCTACACATTCATAAACAATATAGATTGCAATCAGTACAAGTGAAATGCCATTAATTAGAGCAAAAAAACTATTAAATTTTGGATTTTTATAAGATAACAACAAGGCAAGTAAAGATAGTCCAATTGAAAATGCATCATTTGCCATATGTCCAGCATCGGCTAACAGAGCAAGACTATTGACGTAATAACCCCCGAACCATTCAACAAACATGAACATTAAAATAAAGAAAAAACTGCGAGTCAGTATTTTTTTATCCTTTGGTAATGAGTGATCATGGTTGTGATTGCTATAAGAAGCTAAATTTAGATTTGACATACTTTTTCCTTTTTAAATACAAACAATACAGCAAAGATAAACCCTGTATTTACTACAAGGTCAATAGCTAACTGTGATAAAAGAGACAAATAATGCAGAAATTTTTTAAACGGAATGAATTAAGTAAATTGTTAGGAATAAATTCTGAAACATTACGCTTTTATGAAAGAATAGAATTAATCCTGTCCCCTTCAAGAGCAAGCAATGGGTATCGTTTATATACAGAAAAACATTTGGAAGAATTACGTTTTATCCAAAAATGTAGGGCTTTAGGTTTTAGCTTAGATGAAATAAAACAATTAAAATACCTAAAAGCACAGAGTATTGATAGTTGTAAAAATATAGACAATTTAGTTAATCAGCACTTAGATAAAATCAATCAGAAAATAGAGCATCTCAATGAAATCAAAACAATATTATTAAATCTTCAACATCACTCATCTGGAAATGTTGAGGACTGTAAAATCGTCAATTACTTAAAATAAATGTAGTTAAATACTTAAATTGATAAAAGGCATAAACAATGAAATTAGCAATTATCGGCACTGGCATGATAGTCCATGAATTTTTACAAATTTAAAGCCAGTTACCGTTGAAGCAATGTGCAATTTATGGCAGAGATCAAGAAAAAGTCTTCAAGCTTCTCACAGAGCATGGACTATCTCAAGCTTTCACTGATTATGATGAATTACTCAACAGTGAGTTTGATACCTTTTATATTGCATTACCAAACCACTTACATTTTTCCTTTGCTAAACAAGCCTTACAAGCTGGTAAAAATGTCATCTTAGAAAAACCTATTACATCTAATTTGGTGGAATTCAAAGAGCTAAAGCAGCTAGCCAAAACCAATCAATGTTTTCTGCTTGAGGCAGTCACTGTACATTATCTTCCAGCTTATATAGCGTTAAAACAAGAAATTGCTAAATTGGGTGAAATCAAAATTCTTAACCTAAATTACAGCCAATATTCTTCTCGTTATGATCGCTTTAAGCAAGGCGAAATATTGCCTGCCTTTGATCCTCAAAAATCAGGAGGCGCATTAATGGATCTGAATGTGTATAACATTCATTTTGCAGTTGGTTTATTTGGCAAACCGAAAAGTTGTATTTACCAAGCAAATATCAATAAAGGCATAGATACTAGCGGTATTCTATTACTTAATTATGGCGATTTTCAGGCTTGTTGTATTGGCGCTAAAGATTGTCAAGCACCAGTTATCTTATCTATCCAAGGAGAGCAAGGCTGTATTACTGTCCCTATGCCAGCAAATGCAATGACAGAATACGCCCTAACATTCAATAAATCAGAAACAACACAATACCATTTTGATAAATCCCACCGTATGCTACATGAGTTTTTAGCTTTTATCGAAATCATTCAACAAAAAGATTACCAAAGAGCAAATCAAATGCTCGAAGTAAGTGAGATTGTTTGTGAAATTACAGAAACAGCTCGAAAACAGCAAGGGATTTTATTTTCTGGTGAATAATAAAGACAAAGCATTAGATTATTTACTCATAGGAAACAAATAATCAACAAAACAGCTATTTATCTTAAAGAGCAATATAATTAGAATACGCATCAACAAATCAAATGAACATTCAACAAAGGAAAAATTATGTTATATATCAGAAAAGCAAACGAACGTGGTCATGCAAATCATGGTTGGTTAGATAGCAACCATACTTTCTCATTCGCAAGCTATTATGATCCAAAATTTATGGGATTTTCATCATTACGTGTAATCAATGAAGACCGTGTAAAAGCTGGTTTTGGTTTCGGTACTCACCCACATGACAATATGGAAATTCTTTCTTACGTACTAGAGGGAACTATTGCACATAAAGATAGCATGGGAAATGTGAAAGAATTAAAAGCTGGGGAATTCCAAATTATGTCAGCGGGCACAGGTGTAACTCACTCAGAATTCAATCCAAGCAATACTGAAAATTTACATTTTTACCAAATTTGGATCCAACCGAATGAGTTCAACATCAAACCTCGCTATGATCAAAAAGCATTTGAAGATAAAGAAGGGGCAACTTTAATTTTATCGCCAACAGCAGAAAACGACTCATTCAAAATCTACCAAGATATGAAATTATGGCGCTATCAGTTGAGTGCTGGCAATAAAACTGATATTGAATTAGATATAAACCGTAATTACTGGTTACAAGTTGTAAAAGGCAATTTCTCAATCAATGGTCAATCAGTTGAAACTAGTGACGGTATTGCAATTAGCAAAGAAACTTTAGCAAGCATTGAACCTTCAAATGATGTCGAGTTTTTAGTATTTGATCTCGCTTAATAAATACATGTCTTTTTCATAAAATATTAAAGGTGCAGTTCGTTGAGCTGCACCTTTATTTTTGTCTGAGTAATGGACTGTATAGTAGACAAAATGTACAAAAAAGGTGAAATACTAACTATTTCACCTTTTATCATTTATATCTCAAAACTTTTTAAAAACTTACCGCACTTTTTAGTTTTTTCAATGCGTTTGTTTCAAGTTGGCGCACACGTTCTGCGGAAATATTATATTTTGCCGCAAGATCATGTAATGTGGCTTTATCATCATCTAACCAACGTGATTTAATAATGTCTTGGCTACGCTCATCAAGTTCTGCTAATGCATTTGCAACTTGATCTGCGGCTTGAGTTTCAAAATTTTCATTTTCTAACTCAGCAGCAAAGTTTGAACTTTTATCTTCTAAATACAAGGCTGGTGCATAGCTTTCGTCATCATCAACAGGTAAATCAAAGCCTACATCAGATCCTGTCATTCGGCTTTCCATTTCAATCACATCTTCTTTGGATACGCCTAACTCGTTCGCTACCATATCGACTTCGTTATCGCTAAACCAACCTAAACGTTGTTTAGTTTTGCGTAGATTAAAGAATAACTTGCGTTGTGCTTTCGTTGTGGCAACTTTGACAATACGCCAGTTACGCAATACATATTCATGGATTTCAGCCTTAATCCAATGCACCGCAAAAGAAACAAGACGAACACCAACTTCTGGATTAAAACGTTTTACCGCTTTCATCAAGCCGATATTACCTTCTTGAATAAGATCCGCTTGTGGCAAACCATAACCAGAATAGCCACGAGCCACATGAATAACAAAGCGCAAATGAGACAAAATCAATTGTTTTGCCGCATCTAAATCTTCGTGATAGTACAAACGTTCCGCCAATTCCTTTTCTTCTTCAGCCGTCAACATTGGATATTCATATGCTGCTCGGATATAGCCTTCAATACTGCCTTGCGGAACTAACATCATTGCTTGTGTTTCTTTATTCATTCTATTCCTTTCTGTTGTATAAATTATTTATTTCTCACTATACTTTAAGACTTTTAATCGTTTTAATCAATCAATATCTCAAATTCTGATAGTTTCGACCATAAATAAATTTAAAAGTTCTCATGTTATTTAACAATCGGCACAAGGCTATATTCTAAACCTTGCTCAATAACTTGCAATAATAAATCAATATTTGGATGCTTACCTGGATTTGTTTTAGCATCTAAAGTATGTTCTGCGAATAATGCTAAACCTTTTTCAGCACAAGTGCGGTCTAATTTTCCGTTAAATTCTTGTGCTAACGCATGATAGACACGCAAAGAGCCTAACTTACCTTGTATGGCTGGAATATGATGAATGACTTGCTTGTTCTCTAAAACATCTAAGCCTGACAAATGCTCAATACTAGGTAATCCCTCTAAAATTGTTTTGAAATCCATTTTGTTCCTCCGTTACAAAAATATCAATTATGCAATATAAGCCGTGCTATCTACTTCGCCATTCGCAGCAATAAAACGCACTTCTGGTTGTAAATAAACATTAAATTTCAGTGCAACAGTTTGACGAATATAGCGAGCCAACTCCACAACATCTGAACTTGTTGCATTATCTTTATTGATAATAACAAGGGCTTGCTGTTGATGCACTGCTGCACCTCCAATTTGATAACCTTTTAACCCAGCTTGATCAATTAGCCAGCCTGCTGCTAGTTTAACTGAACCATCTGCCTGTGGAAAAGAAGGTATGTCTGGATATGCTTGTTGTAAATGAGCAAATTCCTGTGCTGAAATCACTGGATTTTTGAAAAAACTGCCTGCATTTCCAAATTCCTCTGGATTAGGCAATTTACTTTGGCGAATATGACAAACCTCGGTAAAAATTTCTTGTGCGCTTACATTTTCACCAAACTTCGTTAAAGTGCCATATTTTAAAACGGGTTGCCAATTTTTCGCTAATTTGAGTCCAATGGCGATAATCACATAACCGTCTTTATACTGCCCTTTAAACACGCTTTCACGATAAGCAAAAGCACATTCTTCATTACTTAAACGGAAGATTTCGTTTTTTTGTAAATCCAGCACATCCACATAATCACAAACATCTTTAAATTCCACACCATAAGCACCAATATTTTGAATAGGTGCAGAACCCGCACAACCAGGAATTAATGCCAGATTTTCTAAACCATAAATACCTTGAGCCAAAGACCATTGCACTAAATCATGCCAATTCTCGCCACCATTCACATGCAAATAATGAAAATCCTCATCTTGTTGATGCTCAATACCCATTAACTGATTAACAAAAATAACGCCGTTAAAATCTTCCACAAATAATACATTGCTACCTTGCCCTAAAAATAAGATTGGCAATCCAGCTTCGTTAGCTAATTTCCATTGCTCAATGAGCTGAGAAAGTGCGGTGATTTTTATCACTTTTTTTGCTTGAGCTAGAATGTGAAATGTATGAAATGCTTGTAAGTTTTCCATTAATCTTCCTTAAAATGTATTCTGTAAAGTAAATTTCACTTCGGTACCACCTGTTGCACGATTTTGAATAGACAGGCGCGCATTTAATTGATTACTACGTTCTAGCATAATATTCAGCCCATAATGCTCTTCAGGTTCCTCTAAACTTGGTATGCCCACGCCATTATCACGCACAGCAAGTTCATATTCCCCGTCCTCATTCGTATAAGCTAACACTTCAATTTCGGTGCCTTGTGAATGTTTGATTGCATTTAATGTAGCCTCCCGCACAATTTGTAACGCATGAACCAATTGTTGTGCATTAAAAGTTTGTGAAGGTAAAGAACAATCAACTCGCATTTTCATTGATGTTTGATTGCGTAATGAATCTATTACTTGCTCCAAAGCCACTTGCAAATTTGCCTCTTGTACAGTTAAGCGGAATGTAGCCAGAAGTTCCCTTAATTGCACATAACCGTCCGTAACTGCTTGTTCAAAATCTTGGATAATCCCTTGGCTTTTCTGCTTAGCATCAACAGTATCTCGTTGTAAATTATGCTTTAATAATGTGAGCTGAATTTTCAAATAAGACAATACTTGCGCTAAAGAGTCATGTAATTCTCTTGCAATAATCGACCGCTCTTCCATCAGTAATAAATGCTGTTGTTGTCGTTGCATTTGGTAAAAATATAAAGTGCGACTTAACATTTGTGCCACATTACGCATCGTACGTAAATCAGGACAAGGTAAACCAGCTTGCCAACGAATAACGCCAAGTTGATTATTTTCAATTTCCAATTCCATGCTTTGTAAATCAATGTTTTCTTGTTTTGAGCCTAAATAAATATGCCAATGTTCCGCGCCATGTACGATTAATTCTAAATAGCGCAAATGTTCATTAATCATCACCTGCTCTAACATCTGTCTAAATAACTTAGGCTCAATAGCTTTTGTGGTCACAAGCTGAGAACAATGATAAAGCATGGTTAAAGAGCGGTTCACTTGACTTAACTTTTGTGTTTTTTCATTTACCTTGTCTTCCAACGTCGAATACAGCTTTTTTAACTCACTTGCCATTTGGGTAAACACCAGCGCTAACCGACCTATTTCATCATCGCTTTTCGTATCTAACGGAATATGGTTAAACTGCCCAATTTGCACTTGAGAACTTGCTAATGCCAGTTTTTCCAATGGATTTACAACACGTTTATGAGTGAAGTAAATCACATAGGACACCATAATCAAGATAACCAGCATTGCAGCAAGAATACTGAGCACAGCAATTTTCAATTTGAGTTCTGCAAAATATTGTAATGTGTTTACAAATTGATCTACTTGGTTCACATAGCTGGCGATTTCAGCTCGATAAGCTTCTTTATTGTTTTCTCGAGCGTGCTTTTCCATGATTTCCCAGCGCTTAATCAAATCACGGTAAGATTGACGCACATCTTCAGGTACTAAAAATTGATGATTAATTTTAATCAAAGCATCTGAATGTAAGCTCAAACGATACTGTCTTAAGGCTTGTTCAACATTTTCTGGTTCATGTTCCATTTCATAAAATAAGCGGTAACTTTGCATACGTAAGGAACCTGAAACGTTAATTAATTCAGCATCAGATTTATTACTTTGCATAATCGCTAAACTCATTATGCTAATTAAGGATACAAAAATAATAATCAGCAATAAATAATTAGCAATTTTAGTAGAAACAGAATTATTTTTTATATTCATACAAAGGTCTTTAAACAAAAAATTGCTCGCTATAATACAACAGAATGCACTAAATACTGCTACACTTTATTTATCACAACAAGCATTATTTAAGAATAGTTCTCATCTATTTTCATATCTTCGTATTTTAAATTTGATCTAACTCAATAAACTCGTTCTTCATGCTTATAAATACTCATTCGGGGTTATTAAAAATTAACCACAACACTCAGACAATATACGCCCAAAAAGAGAATAGCCATGATCTAGGATTAACTTTGCAGTGACAGAAGAAAATTTATCGCGCCGACATTTTTTACGAGCAAAGTTTTTCAACACGTTAAAATCAGAAACAGAAAAAACGCAAGGGTTTTCGGCGATAAGACCACCGTGGTCAATTGATGTTGCTGATTTTTTACAGGGTTGTAACCGTTGTGGTGATTGCATTGCTATTTGCGAAACAAAAATTTTAGTAAAAGGCGAGGGAGATTATCCCGAAGTACGATTTTCTGAAGGCGAATGTACTTTTTGTCAAAAATGTGTCGAGATTTGTCAGCAACCTATTTTTCGCTCAGTTGATGAAACGCCATGGCAACACAAAATTGAAATGACATCCGCCTGCCTTACTCAACAGCAAGTAGAATGTCGTAGTTGCCAAGATAGTTGTGAAATGCGAGCAATTCGCTTTCGCCCACAACTCAATACAGTTGCACAACCTATATTAGATTTGGCGAATTGCAACGGTTGCGGCGCTTGCATTAAAAGCTGCCCAGTGTCGGCAATAAATATAATAAATCCAGTATAAGAAATAATATGAAAGAAAATAATACAGTAATGAACAATTCGGAAGAGTGGCATGTTTGTGGTTTAGTTGTTCAAGCCAATCCACAAAAAGTAGCACAAGTTAAGACCGCTCTTTTAGCTATTCCACATACGGAAATTCCTGCAGAAGATGAAAAAGGGAAATTGGTTGTGGTAATGCAATCAGATGATCCGCAAGTTTTACTCAATAATATGGAAAACTCACGCAATATTGATGGCGTGATTGATCTGTCTTTAATTTATCATCAACAAGATGACAATATTGATAAATAATTAAAAACTAATAGTGGGGGGACACTATGAATTTAAGTCGTCGTGACTTTATGAAAACAAATGCAGCCTTAGCGGCGGCATCAGTGGCTGGATTAACTATTCCAGTTAAAAATGTTAATGCTAGCGACTCTAGCATCACTTGGGATAAAGCCGTATGTCGCTTTTGTGGTACGGGTTGTGCTGTATTAGTGGGAACAAAAGATGGACGTGTTGTTGCATCACAAGGGGATCCAGATGCAGAAGTAAACCGTGGGTTAAACTGTATCAAAGGTTATTTCCTACCAAAAATCATGTACGGGAAAGATCGTTTAACTCAACCTATGTTGCGTATGAAAAACGGTCAATACGATAAAGAAGGGGATTTCACACCAGTCACTTGGGATTTTGCCTTTAAAACCATGGCTGACAAATTTAAAGCAGCATTAAAAGCTAAAGGTCCAAATGGTGTAGGTATGTTCACTTCTGGACAATCAACTATTTTTGAAGGTGTCGCTAAATCCAAATTATTCAAAGCAGGCTTACTCTCAAATAATATCGACCCAAATGCTCGTCACTGTATGGCATCTGCAGCGGTTGCTTTCATGCGTACCTTTGGTATGGATGAACCTATGGGCTGTTACAACGATATTGAACATGCTGATGCCTTTGTCCTTTGGGGCTCAAATATGGCAGAAATGCACCCAATTTTATGGTCACGCATTTCCGATCGCCGTTTAGCGAACCCAGATAGCGTTACGGTAAATGTGCTTTCTACATTTGAACACCGCTCTTTTGAACTGGCAGATTTAGGCATTCTTTTCAAACCTCAATCAGATTTAGCTATTCTGAACTATATTGCTAACTACCTCATTGAGCATAATGCAATTAATCAAGAATTCATCGAAAAACACACTAAATTTAAACGTGGTGAAACAGATATTGGTTACGGCTTACGTCCAGAAGATCCGCGTGAACAAGCGGCTAAAAATGTGAAAACTGCAGGCAAAATGCACGATAGTAGCCTTGAAGAATTTAAGAAATTAGTCGCACCATACACTTTAGAAAAAGCCCATGAAATTTCTGGTGTACCAAAAGATCAATTGGAAAAATTAGCAAAACTTTATGCGGATCCAAATAAAAAAATTGTTTCCTATTGGACAATGGGCTTTAACCAACATACCCGTGGCGTATGGGCAAACCATTTAATTTATAACATTCACTTATTAACTGGAAAAATTTCCTTACCTGGCTGTGGACCATTCTCATTAACAGGTCAACCATCTGCTTGTGGTACAGCGCGTGAAGTAGGTACATTTATTCATCGTTTACCGGCCGATTTAGTGGTGACTAAACCAGAACATCGCAAAATTGCAGAGAAAATCTGGAAACTTCCAGAAGGCTTAATTTCAGATAAATTAGGTTTCCATGCGGTTGCACAAAGTCGTGCCTTAAAAGATGGCAAAATGCAAGTGTTATGGCAAATGTGTAATAACAATATGCAAGCTGGTCCAAATATCAATGAAGAAACTTTCCCTGGCTGGCGTAATCCAGATAACTTTATTGTGGTTTCAGATCCATATCCAACCGTATCCGCACTTTCAGCTGACTTGATGTTACCAACAGCAATGTGGGTTGAAAAAGAAGGGGCTTATGGTAATGCAGAACGCCGTACGCAATTCTGGCGTCAACAAGTTAAAGCACCAGGCGAAGCAAAATCTGACTTATGGCAATTAGTTGAGTTTTCTAAATATTTCACTACTGATGAAGTATGGCCAGCAGAAATTTTAGCGAAAAACCCAGAATACAAAGGCAAAACACTTTATGAAGTGCTTTACCTCAATGGACAAGTGAACCAGTATTCAAATGATGAATTAAAAGGTCGCCTAAATGATGAGGCATACCACTTTGGTTTCTATTTACAAAAAGGTTTATTTGAAGAATATGCAAGTTTCGGGCGTGGACATGGCCATGATTTAGCGGATTTCGATACCTACCATCAAGCTCGTGGCTTACGTTGGCCAGTAGTTGGCGGTAAAGAAACCTTATGGCGTTACCGTGAAGGCTACGATCCTTATGTGAAAGCTGGGGAAGGCGTTGCATTCTATGGTAATCCAGATAAAAGAGCGGTCATTTTAGCCGTGCCTTATGAGCCACCAGCAGAAGCTCCAGATGCAGAATACGATTTATGGTTAAGTACCGGTCGTGTGCTTGAACATTGGCATACAGGCTCCATGACACGCCGTGTACCTGAATTACACCGTTCTTTCCCGAACAACCTTGTTTGGATGAATCCAAATGATGCGAAAAAACGTGGTTTAAAACACGGAGATAAGATTAAAGTGATTTCTCGTCGTGGCGAAATTACCTCTTATTTAGATACTCGTGGCCGTAATAAATGCCCTGAAGGATTGGTATTCACTACATTCTTTGACGCTGGACAGTTAGCAAACAAACTGACATTAGATGCAACAGATCCAATTTCAAAAGAAACGGACTTTAAAAAATGTGCAGTTAAAGTGGTGAAAGCGTAAAACTCAATAAAAGGCACCGCACTTTACTTATTAAAGTGCGGTGAATAATCATGAAGAAAATTGCTTTTACACCAGAACGCCGAAAATTTTTCCGAGATACAGCTCGCACTTGTGGCGGATTGGCTGGTTTAGGTTTATTACTTGGCTTGCAACAAAATCAAAGTCTCGCTAGACAAGGTGTGGCATTACGTCCACCTGGTGCATTAGCAGATGATAAAGATTTTACTGCGGCTTGTATTCGCTGTGGTCAATGTGTTCAGGCTTGCCCTTATGAAATGCTACATTTAGCCTCATTGTTATCTTCAATGGAAGCTGGTACGCCTTATTTTGTTGCTCGTGAGAAACCTTGTGAAATGTGTGAGGATATTCCTTGTGCCAAGGCTTGTCCAACAGGTGCACTAGATAACCAACTGGATGATATTAGCCAAGCAAAAATGGGACTTGCTGTTCTGCTCGACCATGAAACTTGCTTAAACTGGCAAGGATTGCGCTGTGATGTTTGTTATCGTGTTTGCCCTTTAATTGATAAAGCAATTACCTTGGAAAAACATCGCAATGAAAGAACAGGAAAACATGCTGTTTTTATCCCCACTGTTCATTCTCATGCTTGTACTGGTTGTGGTAAATGTGAAGAGGCTTGTGTACTGGAAGAAGCGGCTATTAAGGTTCTGCCAAATGCCCTAGCAAAAGGCATGTTGGGCGAGCATTATCGCTTAGGTTGGGAAGAGAAAGATAAGGCGGGGCATTCTCTTGCACCTGAAGGTTTAATTTCCTTACCTGTTCGTCAACCGGAGAGTAAATAATGGCAAATGCTCCTAAATACGCTGGTAAAGAAGTGCGAGAAAAATTAGGTTTTTGGTATGCCAATCGTTTTCTCATTTGGCGCCGATTAAGCCAATTTAGTATTCTCGCCATGTTCTTAAGCGGACCTTATCTGAACTTTTGGATATTAAAAGGCAATTACAGTGGCAGTTTGTTACTAGATACCATTCCGCTAACAGATCCGCTTATTACTGCCGAAAGTCTAGCAACAGGTTATTTGCCCAATAGCTTAACCATTATTGGTACCATTATTGTGGTAGCAATATATGCCTTATTGGGTAGCAAAGTTTTTTGTGCTTGGGTTTGCCCACTGAATGTAGTGACAGATTGTGCCGCTTGGCTAAGACGTAAATTAGGTATTCGCCAAAGTGCTAAAATTCCTCGCAACTTACGTTATGGCATTTTGCTGATGATTTTAATTGGCAGCGCAATCAGTGGCGTGCTGTTATGGGAATGGATAAATCCCGTTGCAGCCTTGGGAAGAGCATTAATTTACGGGCTTGGTGCAACAACTTGGTTGATCTTAGCCGTTTTCTTATTTGACTTATTTATTGTGGAACATGGTTGGTGCGGTCATCTTTGTCCAATTGGCGCAAGCTATGGTGTCATTGGTGCCAAGAGTTTATTGCGTATTAAAGTGATTGACCGAAAAAAATGTGACAACTGTATGGATTGCTACAACGTTTGTCCTGAGCCACAAGTTTTACGAGCACCATTACATGGTAAAAACAACGAAAGCCAGCTTGTGCTTTCAAAAGATTGTATCAGTTGCGGACGTTGTATTGATGTTTGTGCTGAAAAAGTATTTATATTTAGCAATAGATTTAATCATTCTGGGAGTGATCAAAAATGATGAAAAAAACCATATTATTAGCTACCGCACTTTTAGTTTCTTCTGCGTTTGCCACACAAGACGTTGGCAAAAACTACCAAGATGCTGCGGAAAATGTACCAGCCGCATTTCACAATCATGTTAAAGAAAGTGAAACGCCAGCATTAAACTATGTTAATCAGCCACCAATGATTCCACATAGTGTTGCCAACTATCAGGTAACTAAAAACACAAACCAATGTTTAACTTGTCATAGCCCAGAAAATGCCAGAATTACAGGGGCAACGAGAATAAGTCCAACACACTTTACTGATCGCAACGGGAATGTAACAGGTCAAACTGCACCACGCCGTTATTTCTGTTTACATTGCCATGTGCCACAAGCAGACGTTGAGCCTATTGTGCCAAATGAATTTAAACCAATGAAAGGCTATGGTAACTAATTAAGGATAGATGTATGGCAAATGAAAAAAAATCAAATATCATTGTGCGCTTAATCAAAGGCTTTTGGCAATGGTTCAGCAAGCCTAGCCGTATTGCTGTTGGCGTATTGATCACATTATCCTTTATTGCGGGTATTATTTTTTGGGGCGGATTTAACACCGCACTTGAATATACGAATACAGAAGAATTTTGTTCTAGTTGCCACATGAATGATGTTGTACCTGAATATCGCCATTCTGTACATTATATGAACCGTAGTGGTGTCAAAGCCACTTGTGCTGATTGTCACTTACCGCATGAATTTATTCCAAAATGGACGCGTAAAATCGAAGCTGCAAAAGAAGTTTATGCACATATTACTGGCAAAGTGGACACCAAAGAAAAATTCGAGGCACATCGCTTAGAAATGGCACAACGTGAATGGGCGCGTATGAAAGCCAATGATTCACAAGAGTGCCGTAACTGCCATAATTTCAATGACATGGACAGCACTCAGCAAAAAACAGTGGCACAAAAAATGCATGCGATGGCACAAGAACAAGGTAAAACCTGTATTGATTGCCATAAAGGTATTGCTCACCAATTACCTAATATGAAAGACGTGCAATCTGGTTTCTTACCAGAACAAAAATAATCAAAAAACAACCGCACTTTTAGATCGTACAAAGTGCGGTTGTTTTCTATTCCAATATTTATTCTCACAGCACAAGCCAAACTCATACATTAATTGCCAAGTAATCCCCTAACAATATTCCTCAATGTCGCAACTCGTGCTAAAATTGCGCACTTTTAATTAACGCATTCCCAAACTGAGAACAAAATGAATTTAGTCGATTTTTTAGTCAATAAATTAGATGATTTAAAAGGTACCGATATTTTAACTCTTGATGTCCGTGGTAAATCTTCCATTACCGATCACATGATTTTATGTACAGGAACTTCAAGTCGCCATGTTATGTCCTTAGCGCAAAAATTAATTGATGAAAGCAAACAAGCTGGCGTTGAAACTTTTGGCGAAGAAGGTAAAGCAACGGCTGATTGGGTCGTCGTTGATTTCGGACAAGCCATTGTACATATTATGCAAGCGGATAGCCGTGAAATGTATCAATTGGAAAAACTTTGGGGATAATAACCGCACTTTAGCCTATGAAAATTCAATTAATTGCTGTTGGTACAAAAATGCCCGACTGGGTAACAAAAGGTTTTGAGGAATATCAACGCCGTTTCCCCAAAGATATGCCTTTTGAATTGATCGAAATCCCTGCTGGGAAACGTGGAAAAAATGCTGATATTAAACGTATTCTAGAGCAAGAAGGTAAAGCTATGTTATCTGTTTGTCAGAAACATCGCATTGTTACCTTAGATATTCCCGGTAAGCCTTGGACAACGGAGCAATTAGCACAACAATTAGAAGGCTGGAAAAATGATGGGCGAGATGTTGCGCTTTTAATTGGCGGACCTGAAGGATTATCGCCAGAATGTAAGGCGGCGGCAGAACAAAGTTGGTCACTCTCTCCTTTAACCTTACCTCATCCATTAGTGCGTGTTGTGGTGGCGGAAAGTTTATACCGTGCTTGGTCATTGAGCACAAACCATCCTTATCACCGAGAGTAAGTGCGGTCTGTTTTCTATGAATTTAAAAAAATTGCTTTCACAACCTACACAAACACCTATTCGAGATAAAAAAGCCGAGCGCAATCTATTTGCTCGCCGCGCACTTATCTCTTTTTTAGGCGTTTTAGGCTTATCAGCAATTTTATTTACCAATTTGTATCATTTACAAATTGTTAATTATGAAACTTATCAAACAAGATCGAATGGTAACCGAATTAAATTACTACCATTACCACCAACTCGAGGATTGATTTACGATCGTTATGGCGAGTTATTAGCGGAAAATATCACTTTCTTCGGCTTATATATTGTGCCAGAAAAAGTAGAGAATTTAGACCGCACTTTTGAAGAACTACGCTATATCGTTGGCTTAACTGATGATGATATTGAAAATTTCAAAAAGGAGCGGCGTCGTTCATCTCGCTACACCCCAATTCTGCTTAAAGGCGATTTAAGTGAAGAACAAATCGCACGTTTTGCAGTAAATCAATACAACTATCCAAGCTTGGATGTACGTCCTTATTTTAAACGCCATTACTTATATGGCGAACCATTGACCCATATTTTAGGCTATGTTGCGAAGATTAATGACAGAGATGTGGAGCGCTTAAAGAAAAACGAAAAATATCCAAATTATGCAGGTTCTCATGATATTGGTAAGCTCGGCATTGAACGTTATTACGAAGATGAATTACATGGCACTGTAGGCTTTGAAGAAGTAGAAGTAAATAATCGAGGCAAAGTTATTCGCAAGTTAAGAGAACAGCCAGCAATTGCGGGAAAAAGTATTCGCTTAACTATTGATTTAGCATTGCAGCGTTACATCACGGATTTATTAGGCAATCGCCGTGCAGCAGTGGTGGTTTTAGACCCTAAAGACAGTGGTATTTTAGCCATGGTGTCAACACCGAGCTATGATAACAATCTTTTTGTGGGTGGGATTTCAGGGGCTGATTACAAACGATTATTAGAAGATCCTAATCGCCCTTTGTACAGCCGCGTGACTCAAGGCGCTTATCCACCAGCCTCAACTGTAAAACCTTTTATTGCTACGGCTGGATTACAAGAAAATTTGATTACCACCAGTACAACTATATTTGATCCGGGCTATTGGATGTTACCAAATACCACAAAACGTTTCCGCGATTGGAAAAAATCAGGTCATGGCTATACGGATTTGAATAAGGCTATTGTGGAATCTTCTGATACTTATTTTTATCAGTTAGCTTACAACATGGGGATTGACCGCTTATCTCAATGGATGAAGCGCTTCGGGTTCGGGGTACCAACGGGTATAGATATTCAAGAAGAAACTGCAGCGATTATGCCAAGCCGAGAATGGAAACAAAAACGCTATAAAAGACAATGGGTACAAGGTGATACGATTTCTGTTGGCATTGGTCAGGGTTATTGGACAGCAACACCATTACAAGTTGCTAAAGCAACAGCGGTTTTAATTAATAATGGTAAGGTAAACACACCGCACTTAATGAAAGCGATTGAAGGGTCAGAGATTCAACCTTATCAAGATCCTCATTTATATGAAGATATTACTGAACCTCGAGCAGCGTTTTGGGAAGCTGCAAAACGAGGTATGTATAACGTTATACACGCACCTAATGGCACGGGGCGAAAACCTTTTGCTGATGCAAATTACCGAGCGGCTGGGAAATCAGGCACAGCACAAGTTTTTAGCCTGAAGGAAAATCAAACTTATAATGCAAGTGAACTGGATAATAAGTTCCACGATCACGCTTGGTTTATTGGATACGCGCCTTATAACGATCCTAAAATGGTTGTTGCTGTGATTTTAGAAAATGCGGGTGGCGGTGGAAGCAATGCAGGTCCTGTTGTGCGACAAATTATGGATTATTATTTAAATGTCCGCTTGCCACAGGTTCAATTACAAGGCGAAAAAGGAACAAATTGATGGAGAAAAAAAATCTTTGGCTAACCTTGTGGCGCCGTTTACATATTGATTTTTGGCTTTTCCTCGGATTAGTCATTGTTTCTGCTTATGGACTACTAGTACTTTACAGCGCATCTGGCGGAAGTGAAAAAATGTTCCAAAACCGTATTATTCAAGTAGCACTCGGTTTTACTGTTATGTTTGTCATGGCACAGTTTTCACCCAGATTTTATCAACGTATCGCGCCTTATGGTTTTGCGATTGGTGTTGTATTACTGTTATTAGTAGATCTTTTTGGTACTACAAGCAAAGGTGCACAGCGTTGGTTAGACCTAGGACTATTCCGTTTTCAGCCTTCTGAAATTGTAAAATTATCTGTACCATTAATGGTGGCAACCTATTTAGGAAATCGTTCATTACCGCCTAAATTAAGTGAAACTTTTATTGCGCTCTTTTTAATCATAGTGCCAACTTTATTAGTGGCGATTCAACCAGATTTAGGCACCTCAATTTTAGTCAGCGCCTCGGGGATTTTTGTTGTATTTTTAGCAGGAATGAGTTGGTGGTTAATCTTAATTGCTGTTGTGGGTTTAGCGGCATTTATCCCGATTATGTGGCTTTATTTAATGCATGATTACCAACGTACAAGGGTATTAACTCTGTTAGACCCAGAAAAAGATCCTTTAGGTGCAGGTTATCATATTTTGCAATCCAAAATCGCCATTGGTTCTGGTGGGATTTGGGGTAAAGGCTGGATGCAAGGTACGCAATCACAACTGGAATTTCTACCCGAACCACATACCGACTTTATTTTTGCAGTACTCAGTGAAGAACATGGCATGATAGGATTTATGATCTTAATGCTGATCTATCTATTTATTGTCGCAAGAGGTCTTATTATCGGTGCCAATGCACAAAACTCTTTTGGCAGAATTTTAACTGGTGCATTAACCTTAATTTTCTTTGTTTATGTATTTGTGAATATTGGTATGGTAAGTGGAATTCTCCCAGTGGTTGGGGTTCCTTTGCCTTTAATTAGCTACGGTGGCACATCTTTTGTTACACTTATGGCTGGATTTGGCTTAATCATGTCCATTCACACACATAAAGCCCACTTTTTTAAAGGAACTAAATAAATATTTACTTATCTTAGATAGGGCGATTAACATTAAAATAAATTATGATGAAATCAAACAAAACATTTAAATTATCTACCGCACTTTTTATGGCTGTATTATCACTGTCAACACAAGCCAATACAAAGAAACTCTATGGAATTGAAGGACCTCAATTAACCTATCAAAAACCTGCTGATACATCCCATATCTATGTGGTGAAAGGTGTAAAATATACAACAAAGACTCATAATAAAGCTAAAAACTACTCAAAAGAAGGAATAGCGAGCTTTTATCACAACAAATTTCATGGGCGTAAAACCGCCAATGGGGAAATTTTTAATAACAATGCTTATACTGCTGCACATAAAACCTTACCGCTAAATTCTTATGTTCTGGTTACTAATTTACGCAATAATCGTAAAGTGATCGTAAGAATTAATGATAGAGGACCTTTCAGTAAAGGACGAATTATTGATTTATCCAGAGCAGCAGCAAAAGAGCTAGGAATTATTCGTGCTGGAACAGGAAAAGTGAAAATTGAATTCTTACATGTTAACTCTCAAGGAAAAATATCTGGGCCAGCAACAAAAACGTTAGCGAAAACAAGCAAAAATGACCGTGCGCGCGAGCAATTAAGTCTAAGTTTACCAACTGAACCTCTGATAAAAACTGTTTTCTCGGGCTATAAATTAAAAATGTTAAATCTTGCCAGCAAGCAAGAAGCTGAAAAATTAATTAGTAATTTAAAACAGTCTAATATTGCATTTGAGCTTGAAAGCAAGGGAAATAAATATGACATCATATTTGGTCCCTTGGAAAACAAACAACAAATTAAAGAACTTAAAGACAAGTTACAAAAACTCAGCCACTCACACCAATTTATCGTCATCTCTTATAATGAGAAATAATTTTTAAAGGATGTAAAATGTTAAAAAAAGCTATGAAAAAAACACAAATTGCCCTCATCGCAGGATTAATTTCTTTCCCTGTGCTTTCACAAGATATGCAATATGGGATTGCAACACCTGAATTAAATGCACAAAGCTATATTCTGATGGATTACAACTCTGGTGCAGTGCTTGCCGCACTTAATCCAGACCAACGCCAATACCCTGCGTCATTGACTAAAATGATGACTAGCTATGTTGTGGGCGATGCCATTAAACAAGGTAAAATTAGTTTAACGGATACTGTCACTATCGGCGAAAGCGCTTGGGGTAAAAACTTCCCTGGCTCTTCAAAAATGTTCTTAAATTTAAATCAACAAGTATCAGTGGCTGATTTAAATCGTGGGATTGTGATTGTATCTGGTAATGATGCCTGTGTAGCTATGGCTGAACATGTAGCTGGTTCAGAACGCAATTTCATTGAATTAATGAATAAATATGTAGCTCAATTTGGTCTGAAAAACACAAACTTCACAACAGTTCATGGGCTAGATGATGAAAATCAATATTCATCTGCACGAGATATGGCGGTTATTGGTCGTCATATTATCCATGACTTACCTGAAGAATATAAAATCTACGCAGAAAAAGAATTTACTTTCAATAAAATCAAGCAACCTAACCGCAATGGCTTACTTTGGGATAAATCCCTGAATGTTGACGGAATGAAAACCGGACATACAGATAAAGCAGGTTATAATCTTGTTGCCTCTGCAGTAAATAGTGGAAATATGCGTTTAATTTCCGTTGTAATGGGCGTTTCCACATATAAAGGTCGTGAAATTGAAAGCAAAAAATTATTGCAATGGGGCTTTGCAAACTTTGAAACCTTTAAATCTTTAAATGCCAACCAATCTATTGCGGAAGAAAAAGTTTACTATGGCGATACTAGCAAAGTACAACTTGGAGTTCTCAATGATGCTTATGTGACTTTGCCAAAAGGTCGCCAAAATGATGTAAAAACAAGATATGAGCTCGATCATAAAATGTTAGAAGCACCACTGGCAAAAGGACAAGTCGTCGGTAAAATCATTTACCAATTAGACGGTCGTGATATTGCAAGTGCAAACTTACAAACAATGTCTGATGTGCAAGAAGGCGGATTTTTCAGCAAAATTTGGGACTGGCTAGTATTAACAGTAAAAAGTTTATTTAGCTAAAAAATAATGAAAAATTAGACCGCACTTTCTAGTGCGGTTTCACTTTAAGGAAAATTTATGACAGATAAAACCGTAAAACTTAACGATATTCCACAAAAACAATTAAAAGATTTATTAGAGTTCCCTTGCCCTTTTACGTTCAAAGTAGTGGGAACTAATAGAACAGATTTAATTGATGATGTAGTAATGGTGACACAAAAATATGCAAAAGGGGATTATAATCCTCGCCAAAATATCAGCAGCAAAGGCACTTATAATTCAGTTTCCATTGATATTATTGCGGAAAATATTGAACAAGTAGAAACACTCTATGCGGAACTCGCCAAAATCGACGGCGTAAGAATGGTACTTTAGGATAACAAATGACAACTCCAACCTTGATAGTGCGCCAACTTGGTATTCAAGATTACCAACAAGTTTGGCAACAAATGCAAGATTTTACCGACTCAAGAGGTAGCCAAACACCTGATGAAATTTGGTTGGTTCAACATCCAGCCGTTTTTACTCAAGGGCAAGCAGGTAAACCTGAGCACTTGCTCAATCCAAGTAATATTCCAGTAGTTCAATCGGATCGTGGCGGTCAAATTACCTACCATGGATTAGGCCAGCAAGTTATGTATGTGCTCATTGATATTAAGCGTCACAAAGCAAATGGTAGCGAACTAAATGTACGCCAATTAGTGACCGCACTTGAGCAATCGGTAGTTAAAACCCTGGCGGATTATGGGATTGAAAGCTATCCAAAAGCGGATGCGCCGGGTGTCTATGTCAATGGACAAAAAATCTGTTCACTTGGTTTGCGTATTCGCAAAGGCTGTTCTTTTCATGGATTAGCCCTAAATATCAACATGGACTTATCGCCATTTAGACAAATTAATCCTTGTGGCTATGTGGGGTTAGAAATGTGCCAAATGGCAGACTTTATCCCGACTGAACAAGCTCAATGTGACAAAGTTGCGCCGAAATTAGTTACACACTTTACACAATTATTGGGCTATAATGACGTAACAATTTGTTAACAAAATTAGGATCTGTTAATGACAACCCCTTTTAAAATGGAACGTGGTGTCAAATATCGTGATGCTGCGAAAACTTCGATTATTCCAGTTAAAAATATCGATCCAAATCAGGAATTACTGAAAAAGCCTGAGTGGATGAAAATTAAGCTTCCAGCAAATTCAGCAAAAATTGATAGCATTAAAAACGGTATGCGCCGTCATGGACTACATTCTGTATGTGAAGAAGCCTCATGTCCAAACTTACATGAATGTTTTAATCACGGAACAGCAACCTTTATGATTTTGGGTGCAATTTGTACCCGCCGTTGCCCGTTTTGTGATGTTGCCCATGGTAAACCATTGCCACCAGACCCAGATGAACCTAAAAAACTGGCAGAAACTATTCAAGATATGAAATTACGCTATGTGGTAATTACTTCTGTGGATCGCGATGATTTGCCAGATCGTGGTGCTGGACATTTTGCCGAATGTGTAAAAGAAATTCGTAAGCTTAATCCGGGTATTAAAATCGAAATTTTAGTGCCAGATTTTCGTGGTCGAATTGAACAATCATTAGAAAAATTAAAAGACAATCCACCTGATGTCTTTAACCATAATTTAGAAAATGTTCCACGCTTATATCGTGAAATTCGCCCGGGCGCTGACTACAAGTGGTCATTGAAATTACTCAAAGATTTCAAAGCAATGTTCCCACATATTCCGACTAAATCTGGCATTATGGTTGGCTTGGGAGAAACAAACGAAGAGATTTTGCAAGTAATGCAAGACTTACGTGATCATGGCGTAACCATGTTAACCCTAGGTCAATATTTGCAGCCAAGTCGTCATCACTTACCTGTTGCACGCTATGTGCCACCTGAGGAATTTGATGATTTCCGTGCTAAAGCAGAAAAAATGGGCTTTGAGCATGCCGCTTGTGGACCTTTTGTACGTTCTTCTTATCATGCTGATTTACAAGCAAGTGGTGGGCTTGTGAAATAAATTAAGCAGAAAAAAAGTGCGGTTAAAATGTTAATCTGCACCTTAATAAGCAAGGTTAGTAAAGCCAGCTTGTTAAGGTGCAGATTTTTCTTGGCTAAAACACACCGCACTTTTAGTATTTTTTTAGACACAGCTCACAAAAACAACAAAAGATCATTGCATTTTTTTAACAATTTGATAACTTCCCACCAAATTCCTAACTAAAATTAGGGATAATCCAAAATTGTATCTTTGAAAGGATAACATTATGAGCAAAACTGTTTCTCAATCAATTTTTAACAAAAATGCGTTAATTTTCATCCTTGATGTTATCGTCTTTTTTGTCTTACTTCATGTTTTACCTTTTGATGACAAAGCAAATAAAGGTTTAGCTTTGTTAGTGTTTATTGCAGTGTTATGGCTAACTGAAGCATTACATGTCACAGTAACTGCCCTAATAGTACCATTTGTAGCAATTGCGCTTGGCTTGGTGACAACTAAAACTGCCCTAGCCTCTTATTCTGCACCAACTATTTTCCTGTTCTTTGGTGGATTTGCCCTTGCTACTGCTTTGCATATTCAAAAATTGGATAAAATGATCGCCAATAAGATTATGGCTCTAGCTGGTGGTAATCTTTTTGTTGGTGTGATTTATTTGTTCTCAATTACAGCATTCCTTTCGATGTGGATGAGTAATACCGCAACAGCAGCAATGATGTTGCCATTAGCTATGGGTATTCTTAGCCAATTAGATAGAACAAAAGAACATAATACTTATGTTTTCGTATTATTAGGGATTGCTTATAGTGCAAGTATCGGCGGCATGGGAACCTTAATTGGTAGCCCACCAAATGCGATTGTGGCTTCTCAATTAAAATTAACATTCTCAGATTGGCTCTATTTTGGCTTACCAATTATGTTCATTCTTATGCCAATTATGATCGGTACACTGTACATCTCTCTTAAGCCAAAACTAAATATTAAATTCAGCCAAAACTTTGAAAAAGTTGAGATGAATAATCAACGCATTATTACCTTAATCATCTTCGTAGCCATTGCGCTTGGTTGGATTTTCAGTGCTAAACTCAATCCTATTCTTTCCTCATTCTTAGGCTTAGAAAAAAATATTGCGAGTTTTGACACCGTTATTGCCTTACTTGCAGCTATTGCGGTCTGTGTAACAGGCGTAATTTCTTGGAAACAATTACAAGACAATACCGACTGGGGCGTATTAATGCTTTTCGGGGGTGGTTTGACATTAAGTGCGGTGCTAAAAGATTCTGGCGCAAGCAAAATCTTAGCAGATGGCATTGTATTTATAATTGATGGTGGGCATTTCTATTTCTATCTCATCGGCTTATTAGTTGCAGCCTTTATTATTTTCTTAACTGAATTTACTTCAAATACAGCAAGTGCAGCACTATTAGTACCAATCTTTATTTCTATTGCACAATCTCTGGGAATGCCAGAGCTAGGATTAGCATTGATCATCGGTTTAGGCGCATCTTGTGCATTTATGTTACCAGTTGCCACACCACCAAATGCTATCGTCTTTGGTACGGGCGAAATTAAGCAAAAAGAAATGGTTCGAGTGGGTGTCGTGTTGAATATCCTTTGTGTGTTTATTATCGGCACATTTGCTTACTTATTCTGGCTATAACTTTTTCAATATAATTGATATGAGCTTTTCTAAGTGTAAATTCACTTATTAAAGCTCATTTTTATGAGCAAAAGTCCTCAAAAAATTACCGCACTTTCCAATCTAATTATTTACTCTTCGAGCTAACTTTTAATAAACATAGCCTTTGCTTATAACATATTCCTGAAAGTTATTTGTAAACTTTAACTTTTCTTTTACAATTCCCGCACTCATTTTTCTCAAATTCAATTTTTACTTATAGTGAGGAACTTTATATGTTGAAAAAAATAACATTTTTATTTGCCTCTGTTTTGGCAATTGCAACTAGCACACAAGCCTTAGCACAAGGTGATTTATTAGAACGTATTAACAGCAAAGGGACTATTACTGTTGGTACAGGAGGAACTTATGCGCCTTTTACTTATCATGATGCAAATGGAAAATTGACCGGATATGATGTTGAAGTGACTCGTGCCGTAGCCAAAAAATTAGGCGTTACAGTTGAGTTTAAAGAAACTCAATGGGATGCAATGCTTGCTGGATTGAAAGCAGGGCGTTTCGATCTTGTGGCAAACCAAGTGGCTTTAACAACACCAGAACGCCAAGCTACTTTTGACAAATCTGAACCTTATAGCTGGTCTGGTGCAATGTTAATTGCTCGCAATGATGAAACTCGTATTAACCAAGTTGAAGATGTAAAAGGCTTAAAAGCAGCACAAACTCTTAGCTCAAACTACGGTGAGTTAGCACAGAAATACCAAGCTAAAATTGTGCCAATTGACGGCATGGCACAAGGATTATTATTAATTCAACAAAAACGTGCTGATATTACTTTTAATGACGCTCTAGCATTGTTGGATTATTTGAAAAAACATCCAAATTCAGGTTTAAAACCAGTTTGGAAAGCTGAAAATAAAGCAGGTGCTGGTCTTATTGTTAATAAAAACAATGAAGAAGCGCTAGCAAAAATCAGCGCAGCTATCGAAGAATTACGTAACGATGGCACATTAAAACAATTAGGTGAACAATTCTTTGGTAGAGATATCAGTGTTAAATAATTTTCTTGCATCATTACCCTTTATGACTGATGCAAGAGCAGAATTGGTCATAAGCGGTTTTCTTCCTATGGTTAAAGCGGCGGTATTGATTTCAATACCGCTTGCTATTGTGTCCTTTATACTTGGCATGTTCATTGCCGTTGCCGTAGCCTTACTTCGTGTTACACCAAGCCATAGTATTATTCATCGCATCTTTTTAGTGATTGCGAAAATTTATATTTCCATTATTCGTGGCACACCGATGTTAGTGCAAATATCCATTGTGTTTTATGGATTACCCGCATTAGGCATTTTTATTGATCCTATTCCAGCGGCGATTATTGGATTTTCATTAAATATTGGTGCTTATGGTTCTGAAACAGTACGAGCGGCAATTCAATCTGTCCCAAAAGGGCAATGGGAAGCTGGCTATACCATTGGAATGACTTATATGCAGACTTTCCGCCGCATTATTGCACCGCAAGCCTTCCGTGTAGCTGTACCGCCGTTAAGTAATACCTTTATTGGTTTATTTAAAGATACCTCTTTGGCATCAGTGGTGACGGTGACAGAAATGTTCCGAGTAGCACAACAAGTAGCAAATATGTCTTATGATTTCTTGCCAGTTTATATTGAAGCAGCGTTAATTTATTGGTGTTTCTGTTTCGTGTTGTTCTTACTACAAGCTCGCATTGAAAAACGCCTTGATCGTTATGTCACAAGATAAGAAAGGATAAATGATGATTAAAATTCGTAATATTCATAAAACCTTCGATAACAATCCTGTTTTACGCGGTATTGATTTAGATATTGAAAAAGGGCAAGTAGTGGTTATTTTAGGTCCTTCTGGCTCAGGTAAAACTACATTTTTGCGTTGTTTAAATGCACTTGAATTACCAGAGCAAGGCACTATCGAGTTTCACAAAGAAAATCCGCTTTATGTAGATTTTGCTAGCAAAAATATTCGCAAAGAAATTTTACCGCTACGCAAAAAATCGGGAATGGTATTCCAACAATATAATTTATTTCCGCATAAAACTGCTTTAGAAAATGTGATGGAAGGACCTGTTCAAGTACAACAACGCAATCCTGACGAAGTGCGTAAAGAGGCTGAAACCTTGCTATGTAAGGTAGGGCTAACAGACAAAGCAAACCTTTATCCGCACCAACTTTCTGGTGGACAGCAGCAACGTGTGGGAATTGCTCGTGCATTAGCCATTCAACCAGAATTGATGCTATTTGATGAACCTACTTCAGCGCTTGATCCTGAATTAGTGCAAGATGTGCTAAATACCATGAAAGAACTGGCAAATGAAGGCTGGACAATGGTTGTGGTTACTCATGAAATTAAATTCGCCTTAGATGTAGCGGATTTAGTGGTCGTTATGGACAAAGGTGTGATTGTGGAACAAGGCTCGCCAAAAGAACTTTTTGAAAATCCACAACATGAACGCACCAAAGCATTCTTACATCAAATCAGATTTGACTAAAAAATAGACGGAATTTTCCGTCTTTTTTATTCTCTTTATTTATCCTCAAAGAAAGTAAAAATCTTACCTAAAGCAAAATCTCTAATTTCATCTCGCTCAAATAAAATCTCATGCTTTGCCTGTGGGATTTCACAATGCTGACCTTGTGGCAAAGTGCGGTTCAATTTTAACAAGTTTTTATTGTTCACAATTTGCTCTTGCTCTGCTTGCAAAATCAAAACGGGAATTTCAATGCGTGGCAAAATCTTAGCTAAACCTTGAATAGCCTTCCAGCACAAATGTAACCAACGGAATGTCGGGCCTCCCAAACGTAATTCAGGATTTAACTTATTAATTCTATTCATCCATTTCATACGCACTTTGCAAGAACTCAGTTTATTACTAAGCAAATTTGCTGGTTGATAAGCAGACTTGCCAAAAACATAGCGAGAACCTTGCCCCAACAACATCATCAAATTCACCAATAACTCATCCCGCATGGGATTGTCTGTTGGCACAGCAAAAAAAGGCGCAGAAAACACCGCTCTTTTTATCTGATGATCGTAATTAGCAAGATAATAGCTACTAACCAACGCCCCCATAGAATGTGCTAATAAATATTGATGCTGATAAGAAAATTGTGTTGTTACAGTAGAAATCAGCTTATCCATATCCTCCGCATAAAAACGAAACTCATCAATATAGCCTTTTTCCCTGTCCTTTAATAAACGCTGTGAATAACCTTGCCCACGATGATCGAAGACGAGAACATCATAACCCTGTTGATAAAAATCATAGGCAAGTTCCGTCCATTTCAACAAATTCTCCGCTCGACCATTCACCAAAACCACCAACTTATCCGTTACCAAGTCTTGCCGAAAATGACGATACGCCAACCGACAATTTCTCTTGCTATCAATATATTGAATAGGAACTTTTTCAATAAAAGGTTGTAATTTATTTAATACAAAAGAAGAAAAATCGGTTTGTCGGTTCATGAAATTTTATAGGTTAGGGATAAAAAAGTGCGGTGAATTTTACCGCACTTTTGCTCAACAATGGAATGTTATTATAAAGCAAAAAAATGATTGCTACCTCAAATTATTAATGTTGCAAGAAGATATCTATGAGATCTGAAAGCAATGTTATCGATCATTAAAAAATAAACTGTTTCATTGCTGTAATTAAAGATGTGTACTTATCAACACATATTTTTAATAAAAAATGCTATCGTTCTAACAAAAGCATTAAAAATTTTAAAATTTTTTGTAAGAATATTCTTCTCAAAACGCCTAATTAAAACCACTATTTTAATCCATATGGAGAGTTTTATATGAAAACATTATTAGTAAAAATTTTTGCTTTATTTGCTATGTTGGGATTTTCTCAAGCCATTTTAGCACAAGAAATTCAGCCTTTTGAACAATCAAAATTTGAACAACTTGTGAACAATAATGAAGCAGTTCTTATTCATATTCATGCAGATTGGTGCCCTGTCTGTCGTAAACAAGCTAAAGAATTAAATACGTTACTCAAAGAGCCTCGTAATGCGAGTTTATCAGTTTTCAAAGTTGATTTCGATGGCGATAGAAAAACACTCAATCAATTTAATGTAAAACACCAAAGTACCTTAATTTTATTCTATAACGGCAAGGAGATACGTAGAGCAACAGGAATCACAAACCGAGAAAAATTACAACAATTTCTCTCATTTTAAGGATTACATTTATGGATATTAGTATTACCATCTTAGCATTAAGTACATTAGCTGGACTATTGACAACTTTATCTCCTTGTGTGTTGCCTATCCTTCCAATTGTTGCCTCATCAGCAATGGCAAAGAGAAAAATCGGTCTTTTTACGCTTGCTTTAGGCATGGCAATTTCCTTTACTTTCATTGGCACAATTGTTGCCTCTATTGGTTTAGCTTTAGGTCTAGATAGCCAATATTTACGCTACATTGCGGCGATCATGATGTTATTTGTAGCAATTTGGTTATTAAGTAGTCGTTTGCAAGAACAAGTGAATAAATATACCTCTCGTTTAAGTAGCAAGGGAGATGCATGGTTAAGTCAATTTAGCCCTGAGTCTGCACTAGGACAATTTTTCGTTGGATTATTACTAGGCGTTGTATGGGCACCTTGTATTGGACCAACATTAGGTGCTGCTATCGCATTAGCAAGCCAAGGAGAAGCCTTATTCAGTGTTGCTCTCGTCATGATTGTTTTCAGTTTCGGTGCAATTATTCCGCTCATTATTATTGGCTTAATTTCTAGACAATTTTTCAGAGAAAAAAGGGAAAAACTTGCTAACGCAGGAACAAAAGGGCGACGTATTATGGGATACAGTTTATTGGTCGTTGGCTTGCTAGTTCTAACAGGATTTGATAAACAACTTGAGATTTGGCTAATTCAAATAAGTCCAGATTGGTTAACCGATCTTACTACCCAGTTCTGATTAGTAGGCATTCAATTAGTAAAAACAATCAACGGATAAAAAATATCTGTTGATTGTTGAAATTTATAAAAATTTAACCGCTCTTCATTCAAATCTATTTAGTCAATTGAACTAAAATACGGCGAACTGGCTCTGCGGCCCCCCATAACAATTGGTCGCCAACGGTGAACGCTGCTAAGTACTCAGGACCCATAGCTAATTTGCGTAAGCGTCCCACTGGGATACTTAATGTACCAGTCACTTTTGCTGGTGTTAATTCACGCAATGTAGTTTCTTTGTCGTTTGGAATCACTTTCACCCATTCATTGTGGCTTGCGATAATTTGTTCAATTTCTTCTAATGGCAAGTCTTTTTTCAGTTTGATAGTGAAGGCTTGGCTGTGGCAACGTAATGCACCGATACGCACACATAATCCATCCACTGGAATTGGATTATCGCTTAAACCTAAAATTTTGTTGGTTTCTGCATAACCTTTCCATTCTTCTTTAGTTTGTCCTGTTTCTGGTAATAATTTATCGATCCAAGGGATTAAGCTACCAGCTAACGCAGCACCAAAATTATCTGTTGGGAAATCTTCCGCACGCATTTTTGCAGTGACTTTGCGTTCGATATCAAGAATTGATGATGCTGGATTTGCGAGCTCTTCTTTCACGCTGTCTTCTAATTGTCCCATTTGTACAAGTAGCTCACGCATATTTTTTGCTCCCGCACCAGAAGCTGCTTGATAGGTGGCAACAGAAACCCATTCAACTAAATCACGTTCAAATAAACCACCGATTGCCATTAACATTAAGCTAACGGTACAGTTTCCGCCCACAAAAGTTTTGATACCTTTTTGTAAGCCCTCGCTAATGACATGTTGGTTTACAGGGTCAAGCACAATGATTGCATCATCTTTCATGCGTAACGCTGAAGCTGCATCGATCCAATAGCCATTCCAGCCCGTTGCTTTTAATTTTGGATAGACTTCGTTGGTGTAGTCGCCACCTTGGCAAGTAACGATAATGTCGAGTTTTTGTAGCTCTGCAATATCAAAAGCATTTTTTAATTCGCCAGCATCTTTACCTGCAAATACAGGGGCTTTTTGACCTGCTTGTGAGGTTGTAAAAAATACTGGATTAATATTTGCAAAATCATTTTCTTGCACCATACGATCCATTAGCACAGAACCAACCATGCCACGCCAACCGATAAAACCTACATTTTGCATATAATTTTCCTTATTAGTTAATGTTGTGTTGAATTGTAAAAAAGAATGTTTTAATTAATTACAGAACAATTCAATAAAATCAAGTTTTTTTAATAAAAAAGCGAAGAATTTTAATTTCTTCGCTGTTTTATCTAATTATTTTTTATTGAGCAAATTAATATAACGATTTGCTGAAAGCCAGGCCCCTAAATAGCCCATTAATGTGCAACAAGCCAGTAAAAATAATAACTCTGCGAGAGTGATACCTTGCAAGTCAAAATTTACTGCAAAAATCTCAGTTACATATTTGACCGCACTTGTAAAATAGGCAATTAATGCCGCACTAAATATGCTCGCAAAGAATGCACCAAGTAAGGCATAAATCATGCCGGTATAAAGATAAGGACGTAAAATAAATTGATCCGTTGCACCTAATAATTTCATGATTTCAATATTCCCTTGACTACTATACACATCGGAGCGAATACTATTGCCAATGACTAAAAATACGGAAAACACCATTAATACCGTACAAAAGAGTGCAATATGTGCAATCAGCCAAGAAAGTGCGGTCAGTTTTTCTAACCATTCATTATCTAAACGCACTTCCTCAACCCCTTTGATATTCAACAGATTTTCACGAAGTTGATGACGTTTCGTATTTTCGTTGTATTCTTTTGTTGGTTTAATCATCACGACAGCTGGAAGTGGGTTATCATCTAAAATATCTAATCCTTCCGAAAAACCAGACCAATGACGAAACTCGTTCAAACTTTCTTTGCGAGAAATATAATTTAAACTTTCTATTCCTTCTTGCTGGCGAATTTTTTCCACCACAATATTCGCATCAGCCTCCGATAAGTTTTTATGCAAATATAAAGTGAATTCAGTTTCAGGATAAAACTGTGTGGTAGCATGATGTAAATTCTTCCACAGTAAATAACTCGTCGTAGGAATAGTCAACGAAACAGCAATAACCAAAATCGTAATTAAAGTTGAATATTTTTTCTTGAGTAAATCAGCCCAAACAGCTTTGAGTACATAACTTACTTGCACAGCCCAAGAGGCGTAAATAGGACGATGTGCCATAATCTTTCCTTAACGTAAATAACCATTCTCCAAAACTAAACAAGGTTTTGGTTTTTGTTGAACAAGAGTTAGATCATGGGTCGCAATTAGTACCGTCATACCCAACTGATTAAGCTCTTCAAATAAATTAAAAATCCCTAAAGATAATTTACCGTCTAAATTTCCCGTAGGTTCATCGGCTAATAATAATTGAGGCTTATGTACAATAGCACGAGCAATATCTACGCGTTGTTGTTCTCCGCCAGATAAGTGAATAGGGAAATGTTTCGCACGCTCACGCAAACCCACACGATCTAATGCTGCAAATGCTCTTGTTTCTGCTTCTTTCGGATGAATACCAGCAATAATCAAAGGAAGAGCCACATTTTCCGCAATAGTACGCTCAGTAATTAAGCGATAATCCTGATGCACCATACCAATTTGACGGCGTAGAAAAGGGATTTCATATTTTGATAAGCGAGTAATATTATGCCCATTGAACCAAATTTGCCCGCCATTTGCCCGTTCCATGCCCATAATTAATTTCAATAAGGTACTTTTCCCTGCGCCAGAATGCCCCACGACATAAGTCATGCTACCTATGGGCAAATGAAAATTTAGCCCCTGTAACGCTGGCTTCCCTCCCAAATAGGCTTTACTTACATTTTCAAAACGTATCATTTCTTGTCCTACAAATTCGATCTATTTTTTCGCGCCACATTATAGCGGATCTTTTGCTCAAAAATGGGGAGCCCCGAAAAAAAAGCCAAATAGCACCGCACTTTTTAACAAAAGATATAAAAAATGGCGTATAACTTTGAGTTATACACCATTTTCTAATTTCTTAATTCAGACATTATTTCACACGAGAAACATATTCGCCTGAACGAGTATCTACTTTGATCACTTCGCCGATTTGTACGAATAAAGGCACTTTAACTACAGCGCCAGTGCTTAATGTTGCTGGTTTACCGCCTGTTCCTGCTGTATCACCTTTTAAGCCTGGATCAGTATCAATAATTTCTAATTCCACAAAGTTTGGTGGCGTTACAGAAATTGGCGCGCCATTCCATAAAGTTACGATACAATCAGCTTGATCTAACAACCATTTTTCTGCATCACCAATTGCTTTTGCATCTGCTGAATATTGTTCAAATGTTTCTGGGTGCATAAAATACCAGAACGCATCATCTTTGTAAGAGTAAGTTAAGTTGAGATCCATTACATCAGCAGCTTCTACTGAAGTACCAGATTTAAAGTTTACATCTAATACTTTACCTGAAATTAATTTACGAATACGTGTGCGAGTAAAAGCCTGACCTTTGCCTGGTTTAACAAATTCATTTTCAACGATTACGCAAGGTTCACCATCTTGCATAAATTTTAGACCTGGTTTGAAATCACTGGTAGTATATGTAGCCATATTATCCTCAAAATAAAAGAGATTGTTTTTAAAAGTGTCTATTTTAACTCAAAATATCCCGATTAGAGAAGAACAAATTCAAACAGAAGACTGGATTGATTATCTTGCAACAGCGATTTCAGATCCAAAACAACTCCTTCATATTCTAGAATTAGCTGAACAAGATTTTGCTGAAGATATTCTGGCACGCAAATTATTTGCCTTACGCGTTCCACTTCCTTTTGTTACTAAAATGCAAAAAGGTAATCCACAAGATCCATTATTTTTACAAGCCATGTCTTCGCAACAAGAGTTTATAAGTGCGGTCGGTTTTAGCAAAGATCCTTTAGATGAACAAAAAAATCCAGCGCCTAATATTTTGCATAAATACCATAACCGATTGTTATTTATGGTAAAAAATAGCTGTGCTATTAATTGTCGCTATTGCTTTCGCCGTCATTTTCCTTATGCGGAAAATAAAGGGAGCAAAGAGAATTGGTTACAAGTACTTGCCTATATTCAACAACATTCCGAAATTGAGGAGGTTGTTTTCTCTGGCGGTGATCCGCTAATGGCAAAAGATAAAGAATTAAGTTGGCTCATCAAACATTTGGAAAACATACCGCACTTACAACGCTTGCGTATTCATACCAGACTGCCGGTTGTTATTCCGCAGAGAATTACGACAGAGCTATGTACAATGTTCAAAAACTCTCGTTTACAAATTGTCCTTGTTACCCATATTAATCATGCCAATGAAATTGATGATCATTTGGCAAAAGCAATGCAACAATTAAAACAAGCTAATGTCACCTTGCTTAATCAATCTGTGTTACTCAAAAACATCAACGATAACGCACTCATTTTGAAAGCATTAAGTGACAAGTTATTTCACATCGGCATCTTGCCTTATTACTTACATTTATTGGATAAAGTTGAAGGTGCAAGTCATTTCTATATTGAAGACGAAAAAGCACTAGCAATTTACAAGCAATTACAAAGCATTACTTCAGGATTTTTAGTGCCTAAATTGGCTCGTGAAATTGCCGGAGAACCCAACAAAACTTTATATACAGCATAGGAAAAAGGACAAATATCCTTTAGAATACACAGAAATTTAACCGCACTTTGTGCGTATCTTTAACTATCACTTTTTTAGACTAAGGTACTATTGTGACAACTGAACAAAATAAAATTGAAAGCTCTGGACAAGCCCCTGTACAGAAAGAATTAGAACTTGATATGGAACCCATTACTCCTAAAAGACACCCAACCCCCAAACCCACCTTATTAGAAAAGTCCAAAAGCATCTTTAGTGGATTAGGTAAAAAAAGTAGCACTAATGAAACAAATTTTAGTATGCGTAAAGAACCTACTATTGCATCCCAAACAACAAATATTGAAACAGAGCAAAAAACACAAGAAACTGCAATTCCTGTTATTACTATTGGAAACGAACAAAATATCATGATACCTGAAACGCAAGAACAAAAAACAACCACAGATGCTGAAAAAAATGAAGCTCAAAGTACATCAGAAGAACCCATAAAAACGGTTCAAGAAAATTTAACAAAACCAGAGAATTGGTCTGTATTAGGTGCGCTACCACCTAAATATCGTCGTATTTTTATTGCCTTATTAATTGCTGTTCTTGTCCTACTTATCATTTCATGGTTAAAACCAAGTAGTGATGTGGTGCAATCTTTTGAACAGCCTAAGGGCAATACCATTCCAACTCAATTTCAATCATTGGATCAATCTCAACCTGCTGAACCAACGATTTTAGATAAACTAAATAATCCTCAACCTCAAACAAAAGTTGCAACGACGTCAGAAACGACTACAGAAACAAATACTCCTACTCCGACAGAGACAAAAGAAACTGATGTTATAGTTTCTCCAGCAACGGAGCAAGCTACTACTCAAACAATAATGCCAAATGTGAAAGCACCAAGCCAAACACCAAGCATCGTTGAGCAAGAAAAAGTAGAGCCAACAAAAGTTGAGCAAGAAAAAAATATTGCAACAGTTCAGCCAGCCCCAAAAGTAATTAGCGAAACTGCCGCAGAACAACCCAAAGCACAAAACAAACCAAGAGCGGTAGAAAAGCCTAAATTTGTAGAGAAAACAAAACCAGTAGAAAAACCTAAAAATAGCGAAAAATCTAAAATAGAGAAAAAAGGTGCACCAGTTATTGATGCTAAGCCAGCTAACACAGCAAAATCTCAAAAGCCTGTAGCGCAAACAAATAAAGCGAGTAAAACCCTTGTTGTGCCACAAGGAACTTCATTAATGCAAGTATTCCGCAATAACAATCTAAATATTTCGGATGTAAATGCTATGACAAAAGCAAGTGGTGCTGGTAACGCATTAAGCAGCTTTAAGCCAGGCGATAAAGTACAAGTATCATTAAATAGCCAAGGTCGTGTTAATGAGCTACGCTTGTCTAATGGGGCGCGTTTTATCCGCCAAGCTGATGGAAGTTATCAGTTTAAGAAGTAATTCTATAAAAGATTAAAATAGTAAGGCTGAGTTCTAATTAGACTCAGCCTTTTTTTCGATTGCTTAAAGAAGTTTAGAGATAAAAATAACCGCTCTTTCTGCTTATGGCTTGCGAATTAATTTTTTTCTCATTCTAATATTGATCATTTCAACTACGACTGAAAAGCCCATAGCGAAATAAATATAACCTTTCGGAATATGGAAATCTAAACTTTCGCCAATCAAGGCAACGCCAACCAAAATTAAGAAAGATAGCGCTAATACTTTCAACGTAGGATGAGTTTCTACAAAATCGCCAATAGGTTTAGCCGCAATCATCATTACACTTACCGCTAAAATAATAGCAACTATCATAACTTCAATTTGATCCGCCATACCAACCGCAGTAATGACTGAATCTAAAGAGAAAACAATATCCAAAATAGCGATCTGGGCTAAAATACTAAAGAAGTTTGCCGCTTTTGCATTAGTTTGCTCTTCGCTTTCTGCAGGCATCATAGCATGATGAATTTCATGAGTACTTTTAGCAACCAAAAATAATCCACCTATTAACAAAATTAAATCTCGCCTAGAAATTTCATTGCCTAAAATAGTGAATAAAGGGGTTGTTAATTTCATTAACCAAGATAATGAAAGCAATAGTAAAATACGCATGCCCATTGCTAATCCTAAACCGATTAAACGCCCAGATTGACGTTGTTGTTTAGGTAATCTGCCAATTAAGATACTAATAAAAATAATGTTATCAATACCTAGTACAATCTCTAACGATGCTAGAGTTAATAATGCAATCCAAGATTCTGGACTTGATAGCCATTCAAACATATAAAGGTTCCTTATATAAAAAGTGAAAGCTCGTCATCTTAACGAGTTTTTTGTTAAATTCAATTAATCTGTTAGAAAATTCTGCAAAATTTCAGCGGTAAATTCTTTGCGTAAATAAAAACCTAAAGGCAAGGTATCAATGATCTCGCCACTTTTTCCAATGCCTTTAGTTAAAGAGCGACTATTTGCACCTTTGGGACGTAGTTGCAAGACTTCACCAATACGAGCAGTAATTTGATCCAGTTTACCAAGCACAATGTAGTCCATTAATTCTTCCCAATCCTGACGTAAGCGTTGTTCTTGTGAAGGCGAAGGTTGCCATAAAATTGGTGCGCCGATACAGCGTTCTGCAAGGGGAATTTGTCGTTCTCCTTGAATAGGAATCCAAAGCACTTTTGAGAGTTTATGCTTAACGTGAGATGATTGCCAAGTAACCCCACTGTTTTGTGTTAGAGGCGCAAGGCTGACGAAAGTCGTTTCTAAAGGATAACCTTGTTGATTAATGGGGATTGTTTTTAACTCAATGCCTAAATGGCTAAAATCTTGTTCTGCTTTACTGCCTGCCATTGCTCCTAATGCAGTTTCAATTAACGTTCCAACCCAACCTTTATCACGCTTTAAATCAGGCGGAACAAGCATATGCAGTTCTTTTGCCAATTCAGCAAAGGTTAATCCTGCGATAGATTTTGCTCGTTGCAACAGTTCTGTTTCATTTTTGGGAATCATAAGTGCGGTCTAAATTTTGTATTTTTTAAGTAATTTGGGTTTCACATATTCAACGCCTTGGTCAACATAGTCAATTTTTTCTAATTGCAATAAATAACGTTTTGTTGGCAATCCTCCGCCAAAACCTGTGAGTTGACGATTTTTTCCTAAAATGCGATGACAAGGAATGATAATGCTAATTGGATTTCGTCCTACCGCACCACCAACCGCTCTTACCGCCTTAGGGTGATCAATTAAGTTAGCTAACTCGCCATAGCTACTAGATTGCCCATATTGAATATGGCGTAACACTTGCCATATTTTTTGCTGAAACTCTGTGCCTTGTGGATTTAATGGAATAGCGGAAAAATCTTCTTTTTTTCCACTAAAATAACGATCTAATGCGGATTTTACTTGTAAAAAGAGCGGTAGATTTTGATTAAGAATCCAACGAGGATTTGGCTTAATCTGTTCGATGTCAAAATCAAGATTGGTGAGTTGATTATCTTGTGACAACATCAATAATCGCCCAATAGGTGAATGATAATAGCAATAAAAAATAGGCTGCATAAAAAACAAAAAGGCGTATTAAAAAATACGCCTGATTATAATAGATAGTTATTAGAAACGGTAGTTAAGATTTAAACCGAATAAGTTTGCTTTTGATCTTGAAGTGTATTCCACTCTAATTGGTTTGCCTAGCTCTTGTTCAACGAAACTAATCGTTTTACCTCTAATATGGGTATAGGCTAAATCCACAGAAAGATTTTGAGTCACTTTATAAGTCGCCCCTAAGCTATACCAAGTGCGGTCGGTATCTGGAATAGAAGCGGATTTATAAGGTGCAACAATTGGGCTTTCATCGTAAGCAATACCAGTACGCAATGTTAAAGCCTCATTTACATCATAGCTTGCGCCTAAGGCAATACGCGTACTATCTTGGAAATATTCTGGTTTATATAAGGCTGGAACTCCATCATTAAAGGTTGCCTGTAATTTCTCAAAACGGTTCCAAAGCGTACGTTTCAAGCTATAACTCATGGCAAATCGCTCAGTCATTTTATGATAACCAGAAATTTCCCAATAAGCTGGAAGATTTAATTCTAAAGAAGCCGCTTTAGTTTTGCTAGGGAAAGTATATGCTGCACCATCTTTAAAGGTAATATCTACATGTGAATGATAAGCTACACCAATACGGTTATTTTCATTAAATTCATACACTAAACCAGCATTCCAACCAAAGCCCCATGCATTATTATCTTGTAAACGAGCTACTAATGTATCAACTTTAGCCTGCTTGTCCTTAAATGGAGGGATTAGCTCTAATAAACCTACATTACGCTCCAATTTTGCTTTTGCATAAACCGCATTTAATCCCAAACCAAAACTTAACCCCTGAGTAACACGATATGCGCCACTTAAATTAAGATTAACAGCAGTTAATTTTGTGTTTCCCCCATAAATACCCGCACTATAATCAGAATCAAATTTACTTCGCATACCAAAATTTACATTCATTCCTCCACCAATCGCAAAACGATCATTAATTGGCGTTACCACATATAAATTAGGTACAAAAGCACGAGGAATCACATCACGTTGATCTGCTGAATCTCCAGCTCTGGGCATATCTTTTCCAGGAACTTTTCCGTTTTCATACACAAAAGTCTCTCCCTCTAAATGCACTTTAGCATCAACTAAAATTCCACCCACAGAGAATTCATTTTGTTTAAATTTCGTCATTAAAGCAGGGTTAGTTGCTACTACGGATGCGTCTTCAGCAATCGCTGCTTCACCTGCATAAGCACGACCTAAGCCAGAAGTTGATATTTCAGCTAATTGGAATGCCGCCGCATTGGCATAAGTTGCAGATAATGCTAATGCAGATGCAATTAAGGATTGAGTAAAAATAGATTTTTTCATTAGGTTACCTTGTTTTTATAAGTAAAAAATTGTGTGAATTCTAATGCAGGGCTAATATATGAGCAAATAAATTTATAATTTATACCAAGTGTTCCGACCAGTTAAAATTAAAGTTTGCATGCAATGCTTAATTTTTTTCCTATAAAAAGTGCGGTTAAATTTGGCGTAGGATAGTAACAATGCTAAAATCTCGGCAATTTTTTAATTATTAGAAATAAGGAAATGACCATGTCAGAGAAAGCATTAAAATGTAATACAGAAGAAAGCAATGAATGTTCATGTTGTTGTGCTGATGTAGGTACGATTATAGATAATTCAGAGCTTAGCGTAGATTTTTCTCAAGTATATGAAAGCGAAACAGCAGCGCAAGAGGCTTTAGCTTACTTAACGGCAAAAGCAAGAGAGGCGGAAACTGATCCATGCGAAATTAGCAGTGAAATTAAAGAAGTGAATGGTGGCTATCAACTTGATGCGAAATTTACGTTTAGCTGCCAAGCAGAAACAATGATTTTCCAATTGTCGACAAGATAAACTAATCACTCAAAATATAATATGCACCTAAAGCCGTTATTTGTTACTTTAGGTGCAGATTAAAATCTTAAATATTCTTGCCTATTAAGCCAATGTCATCTGTCCCGCATAAAGAACAAAATAACGTAAGCTAAAGACACCTATTAATCCCAATATAGCCACTAACATCATAAAGACTTTATTATGTTTTAGCGCATCTTTTGCAACTGCATTGAGCAATAGCGGTAACACAATACCAATTCCTACCACGCCAATCCAAAATACATTGGACCAAAAGCCACCTAAAAGTGCGGTCTTAAATGCCACAGTTTTTTGCCCACCACCAAGGTATAAACCAAAGAAGAAAGCAAAGAGTAAAAAGGCTTCAATTAACACGACAGGTGTTTCAAATCTGTGCAAAAACGCCAAAGATTTTGAATGGGTATTTTCTTTTGTACATAGCAAAGTAAATAAAATCAGTGCTGCAATACCAGATGAAGTCCCTGATGCAAGGAACAAAATTGGCAATACTGGATTATTTAACATTGGATAGCTTACTAAGGCAGATAATAAAAAGCCTGTATAAGCGCCTAATGCAATACTTGTTAATAAAACAACTAGCTCAATTACATTCGTAAATTTCGCTGCAATGCGAATAATTTTGTCTGCTAAGCCTGCGAGTTTTGGTAGGAAACGATTGAGTAAACCTAATACAACAGATTTAAAAATAATTACCAACCATAATATTAAGGATGCCATATACACTTGGAATAACATAACCCCTACGGACATAATTGATGTCGAGCTATAATTAAACATCAAATACCAAAATGTCCAAGGCTTAGTTAAATGAAAAATCAATAATAACAAGCCGATTGTTATGCTTATTGGCGCTAATAATGCATTCACTCGTAAAATATTATTTTCATCAGGGCGTTCACCTGCGAGGCCCGAACGTTTCAATAATACGGATAACATACTACCGCCAGCAGATACCCCTAACAAAAAGAGATAAATTGCAATACTGTGATCCCATACTAATGAAGGGAAATGGAATGGACTATTCATCGTCTAATCTCCCCTGGTCTTGCTGGCACATGATATAAGTTAGGATCTGTACCTAACTCAACTTTTGTGCGGTATGTTTGCGTTTCTTTCAGTTTCAATGAAATCGCGCTTTGTGGATCATTGGTATCACCAAAAGTTAATGCTTTTGTAGGACAAGCCTCAACACAAGCAGGCTGTTTTCCTTTTGCCAAGTTCGTATCACGACAGAAGTTGCACTTATCAGCAGATTTATAAACTGGGTGAATAAAACGAACACGATAAGGACAAACCGCAATACAATACTGACAACCCACACAAAGATTTTTATTTACATCAACAATTCCTGTTGATACATCAATGTAAGAAGCGCCAGTAGGGCAAACAGATACACAAGGTGCATTAGTACAATGTTGACAAGAATGGCGGAAAAATTCGTATTTCACATCTGGGAAATCGCCGTAAGGTTCGCTACGGATAATTTCAAGGCGTGAAACTCCTTCTGGCACTTGGTTTGTTTCTCGGCAAGCATCCATACAAGCTGTACAACCGATACATGCACTTTCATCATGTAACATTGCATAGCGAATAGGTTTCTGCTTTTTGTCACTCTGTGCCACTGATTTTATTGTTGTTCCCGTCATGAGAATTAACGCTCCCATGCCAGAAACAAAATTTCGGCGTGAGCAAGCGGTCATTTTCTATCCTTCTCAATAACAGGGTGATCTTTAGGAAGTTGTTGGTTTTTACGTTTCTGTTGTTCACCATGACAATCTACACAAAGTTTAACTTGTGCTTTTTTATCAATACCTTTCATCTTATCTTGTTTAGGATGCAAGGTATGGCAGCTAGCACAAGGTGCTTTCATTGCATGAACATCATGTGCCCAGAGCTTTTCACGTAATTTTTCTGGTTGGTGACAAGAAAAACAGACTTGATTTTGTTCTTGCACAGAATACATTGGTTTCTTATCACTAAAAATATCACTTTGGAAACGCATCACATCTTTAGCACCACGGCGGTGATTTTCAGTAATATTGCCGTGACAACTTACACAAGTAATAGGTTTTCCAGTGCTTGGATTAACTTTTGATAAATGCGTACCGTGGAATTTACCAAAATGTAAATCTCCACCAGCTTGTTCGCCATTGTTCTCTAATTTATGACATTTAGCACAATATTCATTTGGATTACGCTGATTTTCTAAACTTGGTTCATAAGTTAGTTCAGTGTTTGCTTGAGCAGAAAAAGCTAATAGCGCAACGCCCAGTACTCCGACTAACTTCGCCATTTTCTTTAATACAGTGTTCATTTTAATTACCTCAATTTCTTGTTCAAAATGAACCGCACTTTCTGGTTAAATTAATATCTGCTTGGTCAAAAAGTGCGGTTACTTTTCACTTTATTTTGCTGGCGGAGCTTCTGGAATTAACCCTTTCTCTATCGCCTCTTTATTCCATTGAGGAATAATTTCTTTGAGGAATTTTTCTTTATCTGCACGTTCTTTTTCAATATCAATGCCCATTACTTTCCATGCTTTCTCAGCAGTTGAAACATCAGGGTATTTAATCGGTTGTTGTACACCATGTTTAGTTAAAATAATTGCCAGTTGTGTACGAGCATCAGCAATACGATCTAAACCAGTTGCAATTACTTTTAAGATAATGTCAGGTGAGTGCATATGACCGCCATGTCCTGCAGCGGAGTAATCCCAACGCCATTGCGCATGACGAATAGCTTTTAACGCTTCTTTCATTTCACTTTCTGTTGCACCTGCATCCCAAGCAGCTTTTGCTTCAAAGTGTGCTTTCACAATTTGATCTTCAAGTTTTAACATAACTTGTTTGATGTCTTTTTTATGACCTTCTACTACTTTTTGTAAAGTTTCTTTACTTTGATCATGACAATTTGCACAAGTATGTTCAAAGGCATCAAATGGGTTACCGATTTTGTGATCAGTATATACTTTGCCATCAGCGCCTTGTACTTTCGGCATATGACAATCCACACAGGTCACACCATTTTTACCATGAGTACCTTGTAACCAAGTTTCATAGTCAGGGTGTTGTGCTTTTAGCATTGGAGCTTTAGAAATAGAATGGATCCAATCGTAGAATTCAGTTTCATCATAATATTTTTCAATACTATCTACATCTACACCTTTCATCCAAGGGAATACAACATTGTTTACATTTTTCTTATCAAAATAATATTCCACATGGCAATTTGCACACACTGCTGCACGCTGATCGGTTTTATCTAAACCAGCGAATTCTTTATTAATATTTGCTAAAGCACGTAAAACATGTGGGCGAGCAATACGTAATGCTGGCTTGCCTTCGGCAAAATCTTTTGATGTTGTGTCATGACAGTCTGCACAGCCAATTGAGTTAACAATTTCAGCCCCGCCTTTTGCCCATTTACCCGTAAAGTAAGCTTCTTCACCCCACTCATTAATTAAACGAGGAACATCTGGACCTTTACATGTCCAACAAGCCATTGGCTGTGGACCACTATTTGCATCTAAAGGACCGCCCGTACGCAAAATATTGCGCACATCAGTTACTGTATAAAAATGACCACGAGGCTTATTGTATTCTTTCGAGAAAGCATATCCGCCCCACATTACGATCAATCTAGGATCTACTTCAATTGCAGGAACAATTTCTGTGGATTTAGCTGTACTTGCCCAACTTTCATATTGCTTAGGGTATTTGTCTGCAAATAAGCTATTATTTGCTTCAATAACAACGTTAGTTGGTTTAGCTAATTCTTCTTTGGTTGGCGCACGTTTTTCTGCGACACTGTTATCAATTGCAACCGCAGTTTGAACAACAGAGAGCCCAAATCCTGCAACAACTAGAGATAAGAGAGTTTTTCTTACTATGTTCACGATAATTACTCCACTAAAAGACTAATAGTTTGTACGTACAAAATAAATAAACTTGAGAATATCATCATAAGACTTAATGAGAATTTTTATCATTAAAAACAATACGATAATAAATGAAAAGAGAGTTACTCGGGCGAGTAAAATAGCAAATACCCCAGTAATTTTCAGGGGTATTTTATACTTTATTGAGTTTGATCAATGTTTTTCTTTTATGGACAAATAAATAACATCTCAATATACAATTAATACCTCTTTTGAGGTATTCTAATTAATGTTATTTCAATAAGTTAACTAAAAATTAAGAATAATTGTTAATATTACAGATTATACCTATTTCGTGGTATTTTATTGGTGTTATGCTACATTTTTATATGAATTAAATTGGATAAAAATGATGAGAAAGCTCTCGCCATTATTCCCCAAATTGCATAGTTATATTCTTAATCTAATCCGAGAACTTTACGACCATTAATACTAGCGATATTTACCATCGCATCTAAATCAGGGAAACGACAGCCAGCAGCCAATAAGCTCAATTCTTGCCACATATCTCCTTCACATAAAGGCACCATATAATCGCAAATATTGTCGGTTCCAATCGCTACTGTAATTCCTTCTGGAATCATTTCATCAACAGGGGTTAAAGCATTGTGAAAAGGCATTAAATCCTCTTTTCGATTACTATCAATCCATGCCATAGGACAAGCAATCATCATCATTTGAGCATGGCGCATTTTTTCATATAGCTTGTAACGATACTTTTTAGAATGTGCCCCAATAGAAATTCCATGAATAGCAACGACTCTCCCTTCCATTCCATGCTCAATCGTTTTATCACAAAGTTGTTCCGTTTCCTTTTCCGTTGGGCTATTAAATTGATCTACATGCACATGACACATAACGCCAAGAGATTTTGCTTTATCGAGCAAAATATCCATTGCCTCAGCTCCTTTTCCGTAGTCACGCTCATCTCGATAAGGTAATCCCCCTATCATATCGACCATTTCAGAACCTATATCAAACCATTTCTTAGCGGTCGGCTCTATAACTCCTTTTAAAGTTTGATTGGCAAATTTAAGCGTAATATCATGTTTATACATTTCTCTTGCTTTATGTGCGGCAATAATTGCACGATCTTCACAAATCGGATCAATATCGACAAAAGTACCGAAAGCGGTTACACCTTGAGAGATCATTAATTCAATTGCTTGACAAAAACGAGCATAATAATCTTCAATTGTCGAGTTACGCTTTACTTCATCAACCAAATCCCATTTTTGCTGCAAATTACTTGTATGATAAATTCCTATTTTCTCTGGGGTCATTGTAAAAGCTCGGTCTGCGTGGGCGTGAGCATTAACCCACCCTCCTTTTTTAATAATTTCATCTCGAATATAGGTTTTAAAACTACGAACATGATTTCTCATAGTGGCTCCGCTTAAATATGTTAAAAACTAAAAAGTTGATAGGAAAAATAGATATAAAAAAATCCCAATTAAGGGATTTAGTTATTAATAGAAAAGCCAAAATATTCAATGAAACAACATTGATTGAGAAAGTTAAAATGTTATGAAAAATTCTCAGATTTTTAATTAATAACATTATATCTAGTCCTTATCTAGCAAGGTCTTAGTATAAGAGGTTAATAACAAAAAATAAATTTATTTTTCAAGAAAAGCCGCATCTTGTGAGAACACGTCTAAAAACAATCCTAATGGAGGTTGTGTTGATGAAACTTTTTGGTAATTTTGACCATATTTTTGATAATGTCCTCGACGATCAATGTGATACTGTGAATCATCAGGGGTAATAATCACATTCCATGGATAATTTCCAGCCAATACCCAACTACGATTTTCTTTTAAATTAAATAAATCTTGACCTTGAGCAAAATCACTCACAGGATTTTTTACTTTGAAAATATGCTTCATCAGCGCTGGTATTAAATCTGTATGGCCAGTTAATTTATCCACTTTTCCTACAGGCAATCCCTTCCAATGTATAATCATTGGGACTTGAATTAACTCTCTAGCAAAATAATTTTTTTGCGATTTTTCATCAGGAACTTCAAAACTATAGCCATATTCAGAAGTAACCATCACCAGCGTATTGCTCAAATCTATTGAACTAAGCGCAATACCAATCTCGGCATCAATTTCAGCTAACTTTTTATAATATTGCTCAATAGTTAAATTATGGTCTAGGGAATAATTCAAATAAGCAAAAAATAATTTTTGCTGTTGGCGTTGTTTATTCACAAACTCCACAAAATGTTGAGTAGATGTTTTACCATAATTCTTGATTTTTTCATTAGCAAAAATACTTTTCTTCAGTAAAGCATTCTGAGATAAATTCTGACTAAACACGCCCAATTCATACCGCACTTTTCCTTGTTTTAGTTGCTCAAGTAAAACTGGTGCTGTTTTATTATTGAGTAAGCTATCTGCGTAATTCGCATTTAGCCCATAAAACAACCCTGTTAGTCCTTGATTAAGGGCATTTCCAGAACTGTAATGATGTGTAAATTCTGTTGAGTTTTCGGCAAATGTAAATAAATTTGGCATCGTGTTTTGTTGAATCGCATCATGACGCAATCCGCTAATTGTTATAAACACAATATTCGTATTTGGTAATTCATCCGCAAAACTCAGTTGCTGCTTTGGATAATTTACTTTTAATGCATCAAGACGACCTTGCTCATTCAACATTTGTTCATGTTCCGCTTTATCTAAGAAACCATGTTTTTCGAGAAATGAACGAGCTGTCATTGGATAAGAAAGTGGGAAATTCGATTTTTGCATGGTAATAGGACGATAGATATAAGCATCCGCCCATGCATAAATAATATGAGTAGAGATAAAAGTACAAACAAAAAATATTGCCACACCTTTAATCCATTTTTGCCGTTCCAAGCTACGTAATTTATACCAAGCCCAACGAGAAAAAAGCATTTGCACCAACAGGATAAAAGGCATTGGCGCAAAAAAGATTTGCCAATTACGAGAGAGTTCACCATTATCTGGATTAACCAATAAATTCCAAACTAGCGTGGAAAGATGCAAATTGAAACGAGAAAAAACCTCCGTATCAACAAGCAATAGTGTCGCACCGATAGTAGTTAAAATAACGCTAACACCACGAAAAGTGCGCTCATTTTTTATGATAAAACTGAAAGGGAAGAGAATTAATAGATAAAGGGCAAAAACGATGAAACTAAAATGTCCAAATAAACTAATAAAGAAATAGACTTTACCGAATAAAGTATGTGGCCAATCAATAATAAAGGCATAACGACTACCAATCAAAATTGCCCACAGAATATTAAAAAAAGCAAACCAATGACCCCAAGTAATCTTACGGGATAATTCGTCACGATATTGTTTGCTTGTTTTAATGCTAAACATATTATTTACTATTTTGTACCGAATTAATTAAAGCCTTGGAAAATGCTTCTGCTAAAGCAATACGCTGTTGTAAGCCAACACTGCTATTTAGCAAATTAGTAACCATATTACCTAATACCACTAAAGAAAGATCTACTGGTGCCTGATGTTTTTCTAGCACAGAAATCATATCATTTAATATTGCATCAACTTGTTTATCTTGAAATTTTGAATTTGTTGCCATTTTATTTTTATACAATGAACAGAATGAATAATTGCGCACATACTAGCATATTTTCCCAAAAGTGCGGTTATAATATTGAGAATTTTTTAGCGCAAATAGGATTAAAACAATATGAGTATTACGGTCAGTCAAATCGTTTTACATCAACTGGTTAAAACATCACAAGACGAAAATACAGTGCAGCTGAAGACTCACTTACGTAATGAGTTATTGCCGATTACTACTGAAACAGAGCAAATGATGTTACAACTACATCAAGGCTACCAAAATAAAGCAAAAGCTTACGGTATATTTCAAGAAACCTCAAATTTTGCCCAAATACTTAATCGAGTGTTGGAAAATGACATTGATTTTTTGGCATTTAGCCATCAATCAACAGAATTATTATGCCAAGAATTAGGCAAATACAGTTTTGCGAATAACGGCACATTGATTTTGTGTCAATACAATTTTCTCGCCACAGATTATTTGTTCATTGCCTTATTAGACAGCCGTCATAGTATGCTAGTAGATGAAAATCTAGAAATAAAACAAACACATTATTTAGACATTACCCAATTTGATATCGCCTGCCGTATTAATTTAACTGAGTTACATTTAGATGCTAAATCAAATCGTTATTTAACCTTTATAAAAGGCAGAGTTGGGCGCAAAATTGCTGACTTTTTTATGGATTTTTTAGGCGCAGAGGAAGGTTTAAATCCTCAAGTACAAAATCAATGTTTATTACAAGCAGTGAGCGACTATTGTCAACAAGCAGAATTAAGTAAAGAGCAAACGCAATCTGTTAAAAAGCAAGTTTTTAATTATTGCAAAGGACAAATAAATGCTGGCGAAGAAATTGCCATCACGGAACTTTCTGCAAATATACCAACTCTAAACGAACAGCCTTTTGCTGATTTTACGGTCAGTCAAAATTATGGTTTAGAGGAAAATATTCCACCAGTTAGTAAAGTACTAAAAGGCCTGACAAAATTTTCTGGTTCAGGAAAAGGAGTTACTTTAAGCTTTGACGCTGAGCTGTTAAATAACCGTATATTTTGGGATGAAGCTACAGATAGTCTAACTATTAAAGGTTTACCACCAAATTTACGAGATCAACTACAACGCCAAACAAAAGAATAATTTGGCAATTTTACTAACTTTAGGTATCATCTTTAACATTATTTGCACAATTCAAGGTAAACAATATATGCAACTAAAATCTATTATTCCTGCCATCATTTTAGGATTAAGTGTTACAGCTTGTTCTAGCGTTCAAAAAGTCGTTTATCGTATCGATGTTCCACAAGGAAATTACTTAGAGTCCGCTACCGTAGAACAAGTAAAAGCTGGTATGCATGCACAGCAAGTACAATATTTACTTGGAACACCAATGCTTATAGATCCATTTAATAATCAGACTTGGTATTACGTCTTTTTACAACAAAAAGCTTACAATGCTCCTGAACAACATACATTCGTCGTTAACTTCGATCAACGAGGCATTGTAACAGACGTCAATTTGGATAAACCGTTACCAGATGTACAAAAAGAATATATTAATAACGCAATTATCCAAGGCCCTGAAGCCAAAAGAGCAAGTTGGTGGAAGTTTTGGGAATAAATAAATGAATAATAGACCGCACTTGCGGTCTTTTTCTAAATCTTTTTTAACTAAGGAGTATTGATGACTAAACTTCTAATTGTTGATGATGATAAAGAGTTAGTTGATCTATTATCTGAATTACTCGCTTATGAAGGTTTTGATATTGATACCGCAATGAATGGGCTAGAAGCACTAGAAAAGCTAGATCAATCTCATGATTTAGTCTTACTTGATGTCATGATGCCAAAATTAAATGGTTTTGAAACCTTGAAAAAAATTAGACAGCAGTCCAATACACCTGTCATTATGCTTACCGCTCGTGGAGAGGATATCGATCGAGTGGTCGGTTTGGAGTTAGGGGCGGATGATTATTTGCCAAAGCCTTTTAACGACAGAGAATTGCTTGCACGCATTAGAGCTATTTTGCGTAGAACAAAACAGGATAAAGAAACCTCATACTATGAAGCCTATGGTTTGACTTTAGATCTTGAAAAAATGGAGGCGTATTTTAATGGAGAAAATCTCAACTTAACTGGAACCGAGTTTTCTTTATTACAAATATTGATGCAAAATCCAGGAACGATTTTGTCTAGAGAATATTTAACAACCGTATTAGGCAAAAATATGACGCCTTTTGATCGTGCAATTGATATGCACATGTCAAATTTGCGTAAAAAACTTCCTATTATTGATGATGAACATAGTTGGTTCAAAACATTACGTGGCAAAGGCTACTTATTTATTGCTAATGATTAACTAAACAATCAAGAGGGACTGAGGTCCCTTTCTTATGTAGACACAAAACTCTAATGATACGACTAAAAAAATCTATTGCCCTTAATACCCTATCATTCCGCATATTTGCGCTTTTCTGGTTATCTTTTAGCTCGTTATTAGCGATTAGCCTTTCATTACCATTTTTAGACGCTCGACTTTATTCCGAATTAGTACAAAGCGAATTAAATACCTATCATGGCGAAATCGCTAATGCGGTACACCATAATAGACTTACTCATATTATCAATAACAATATAGTGACTACATTTGATAAGTTTGATAGTGTCCGACCAGTTCTAATCGATAAGAATGGCATCATTTTAGGCGCTCATGAAGAAGAAAAAAACTATATCCAAAAGTTCAGTGAACAATCTCATGATGTTTCAGCCCCAAGAAAAAAAACCTTTTATGACACAAAAATTGCAGGCCCTTTCACCGTTTATTGACTCTGAAAAAGATCCTTACGAATTATTTTTTATAAGCAAGGTAAACCCACAATTAGAAATCGTGACGAAAATTTTTAACAATCCTTGGATGTTAATTTCAATGATTATGTTAATTTCTACGCCATTGCTTTGGTGGTTAGCTCAAAGTATAGGTAAGCCACTGAAAAACCTGCAAAAATCAGCAAATGCTGTTGCGCTAGGTAATTTTCAAGTTAATGCTGATTTAGAAAAAGAAAGTACGATTGAACTAAGACAGGTTGGGCAAAGCTTTAATCGGATGACATTAGCATTAAATGAACTACTTACTCATCAACAGAAACTATTATCCTCAATTTCACATGAATTACGAACGCCTTTAACCCGCCTACAACTCTCACTTGCACTATTACGCCGCAAATTTGGCGAAACAAGTGAAATAAACCGAATCCAGAAAGAAACACTTTTATTAGAAAAAATGATCAACGACTTACTTCTTCTTGCTCGACATCAATTAAATAGTCACCGAGAAAGAGATATATTTCCCATAAAATTTCTGTGGAAAGATATATTAGAAGATGCGAAATTTGAAGCAGAACAAAAAAATCTTAATCTATCCATTAATATACAAAATAAACTTGAACAGTTATACATCAATGGAAATAAAAGCTTATTAACCAGTGCGATAGAGAATATTGTGCGCAATGCTCTAAAATACACTAAATCCAGTATTGAAGTTACCATCAATATTAAAGATAACTTTCTATTTATTGCTTTAGATGATGATGGAGAAGGCTTACCTGAAACTGAATATGAAAAAATCTTTCAGCCTTTTTATCGTGTTGATGAGGCAAGAACAAGAGAAACTGGAGGCACGGGGCTAGGATTAGCCATAGTACATAATGTTGTACATGAACATCAAGGTGCTGTATGGGCAAGTAAAAGCTATTTAGGTGGATTAAAAGTTACAATAAAACTGCCACTTTGGATGAACAAGTAATACGGTTATTTAGTAAGAATAGATTGACGTAATATTAATTCAGGTTTTAGCGTCAAAGTGCGGTAACTTTCAGCGGGATTTTTGATCCGCTGTAATAACGTATTCACTGCCAGCTGTGCAAATTCCTCTTTGGGCTGATGAATAGTACTCAGTGGCGGCGAAAGATATTGAGCTAAATGAATATTATCATAGCCAATAATCGAAATATCCTCAGGAATAGATAAACCTTGTCGCCAAGCTGCTTGATAGGCGCCAACCGCAATAGTATCACTGCAAGCAAACACCGCACTTGGTCGTTTCTTTAAGCCTAACAATTGCTCCATTCCCTTAATTCCACCGTCAAAATTAAAATGGCTTTCTATAATCCATTCTTCTCTAATCGGCATGCCATATTCTTGCAAGGCTTTCTTATAGCCTTTCAAACGATTGCGAGCTAGGAGCTTTTTCAAATTCCCCGTAATAATCGCAATATCTTGATGCTGATGTTCAATAAGGGCTTTTGTTGCTAAATATCCACCTAACTCAGAATCTTCAAAAATTTTATCCGCACTTAGCTCTGTTGGCCACCAGTCCATGATCACCGTAGGGATAGTTAAATTGAGCGGATTTGCTTGGAAAGTGCTATCTGTACACATTAATAACAGCCCATCAACTTGTTTACGAATTAAATTTTGTAAATTTTCTTGCAAACAAACGCTGTCATCATTGGTATTACATAAAATTAAATTATAGTGATGCTGGCTACAATAACGCTCCACACTCGCCACAACCTCAGCGAAAAAAGGGTTATCGCTGGTAGTAACCAGCATACCTATCGTTTTGGTTTCTTTGACTTTCAGACTACGTGCGAGAGCTGAGGGCGTATAGTTAAGCTGCTCCACTACCGCCATCACTTTTTGTCTAATTTCTTCACTCACAAAACGTGAGTTATTGATCACATGAGAAACTGTGGACGTTGATACCTGTGCAATTCGAGCAATATCTTTCATTGTAGCCATATCTAACGTCCTTGTTTCAATTAATGTTGAGCCAAAAAGTCTAATGTTTCTTGACGAGTTGGAATAGAGGGTTGAGCACCTTTGCGTGTCACACTAATCGCCGCAGCCGCATGAGCAAAACGAATAGCTTCAGCAAGTGGTTTATCTTCTAAAAGTGCGGTCAAAAATGCGCCATTAAAAGTATCGCCTGCGGCAGTTGTATCGACAGCATTTACTCTAAATCCAGCAACGACTTCGCCTGTAGCTTGTTCTTGCATTGATGATTTTTGGCTTACATAAACCCCTTTTGATCCTAAGGTGATCAACACAGTTTCAATGCCTTTTTGATGAAAAACATTCGCCGCTTGCACCGCACTTTGTTCATCAATAACTTTTACGCCAGTGAGAATTTCTGTTTCTGTTTCATTCGGCGTAATCATATCTAATAAACTTAACAATTCGTCAGGTAATTGACGAGCTGGTGCAGGGTTTAATACCACTTTTACCCCTTGTTGTTTTGCTAATTTAGCCGCAGCTAAAATAGCCTCAAGTGGCGTTTCTAATTGCATCAGCAAATAATCCGCTTGCTCAATTTCAGTGGCAAACTTTTCTACCACATCTGTGCTTAAATGTGCATTTGCCCCAGCAGAAATCACAATACTATTTTCGCCACTATCTGCCACTTGGATCATTGCAGTCCCACTCATTTCATTTGGGATTTCAGTAATTGTTGCCACATTAATACCGTCTTGAGCAAAGGCTTTTTTCATCGCTTGCCCAATATCGTCATCGCCAATACAACCAATGAAGTTTACTTTTGCGTCTTGGCTAAAATCAGTTAAACGAGCGGCAGCTACAGCTTGATTTGCCCCTTTTCCGCCATAGGCAATGTGATATTGTTTACCACTTAAGGTTTCGCCCGGTTTAGCAAAGTGCGGTACCGAAATCACATGATCTGCATTAATGCTACCGAGAACAGTAAGAATTTTACTCATAATTTATCCTTGTCAGAAAAACAAAAAGAGTTAAAGGATACTTAGAAAAGAATAATTTTTTGCTTTGCATTTATCTATAGATTAAGAGAAATTGGGGCAACATCGTGCCCCAATCTCATTATTCAGCGATAACTTTTAAGTCAACAGGAATTTTTTCTGCAACAGTTTCGCCTTTAAGTACTTTATCCGCGGTAGCAACACCTAAGCTACCGATAAGTTCTGGTTGTTGTGCGATAGTTGCACCTAATTTACCGCTTTTAACCGCTTTAACACCATCATCAGTACCATCGAAACCAACTACTAATACTTTTTTATTCGCCGCACTGATTGCACGTAATGCACCTAATGCCATTTCATCGTTTTGCGCGAATACAGCTTGAACTGCCGCTTTACTTGCCAATAAGTTTTCCATTACGTTTAAGCCTTTAGTGCGGTCGAAATCAGCTGGTTGGCTTGCTAATACATCAAATTTATGTTCGGCAATCGCTTGTTTGAAGCCATCGCCACGCTCACGAGCTGCTGATGTACCGGCAATACCTTCAAGTTGAATAACTTTTGCATTTGCACCTAATTTTTGCGCAATAAAATCCCCTGCCATTTTACCACCAGCAACGTTATCTGATGCAATATGGCTCACTACTTTACCTTTTGCAGCACCACGGTCTAATGTGATAACAGGAATATTGCTACGATTAGCAATAGCAACCGCATTTGCAACAGCTTCGCTATCAGTTGGGTTAATTAATAATACTTTTGCACCACGAACCATTAAATCTTCAACATTCGCAAGTTCTTTTGCAGGGTCATTTTGCGAATCTAAAACAACTAATTTGTAACCTAATTCATCAGCTTTTTTCTGTGCACCATCTTTCAATGCAACAAAGAATGGGTTATCTAAAGTGGATACTGCTAATGCGATAGTATCTTTTGCCATTGCTGCGCCACTGAACGCAAGACTTAACATTACTGCTGATGCAATTGTTGTGAATTTTTTCATTTTTAATCTCCTTAAAGATGTAAGTGTAAGTTTATGCTTTTTTACTGCCTAAATAGTTATCCGCAAGAACAGCAACTAAGATAACCAACGCTTTTGCTATCATTTGATAGTAAGATGAAATATCTAATAAATTCAGTGCATTATTTAAGAAACCAATAATTAATGCCCCAATTAATGTGCCCATTACACGACCTTTACCGCCCATTAAGCTGGTTCCGCCCACAACTACCGCAGCGATAGCATCTAATTCATAAGATACCCCCGCAGTTGGTTGTGCTGAAGATAAACGAGCAGTGACAATCAAACCAGCTAATGCAGATAAGAAACCACTAACAGCGAACACAAAGATTTTGATTTTAGTTACATTGATGCCTGATAGCTGAGTAGCATTTTCATTGCCGCCTAAGGCATAAATATAACGACCAATTTTGCAATGTTTTAACACATACCAAGCTACAGCAAACACCATTGCCATTAACCAAATAGGTAAAGGAATACCGAATAAATAACCAGTACCTAAATAAGCAAAACTATCTGCTGCATCGGAAAAGCCTGTACTAATCGGACGACCGTCAGTATAAACCATGGTGACACCACGCAATAAAGTCATGGTAACTAAGGTAGCAATAAAGGCTTGAACTTTACCTTTCGCCACAATAAAACCACTGACACTACCTAATAACGTACCAAATAATAAGGTTAGCGGAATAACGACAAACACTGATAATTCCATACCCACTAATGATGCTGCTACAGCACCAGTCAAGGCAAGAATAGAACCAACGGACAAATCGATCCCTGCGATTAAAATTACAAAGGTCATTCCCACTGCGATAATCGCATTTACGGATGTTTGACGTAAAATATTAAGAATATTATCAATACTAAAAAAGTCAGGGTTAATCATTGACACAATCGCAATGAGTACCAACAACGCAATAATAGAACGTTGTTCTAATAAAAATTTACCTAATTTAAATGATGATGAATTCATATAATCCCCTTAATTATGTTTCCCGATAGCCGCAGCAAGTAATTTTTCTTGTGTTGCTTCTTCACGACTAAATTCAGCGCTAATTCGACCTTCATGCATAACTAAAATACGATCACTCATACCTAGCACTTCTGGCATTTCAGATGAAACTAAAATAATACTTAAGCCTTCTTGCTTAAATTTATTAATCAACTGATAGATTTCTTTTTTCGCACCAACATCAACACCTCTAGTTGGCTCATCTAAAATAAGCACATCAGGGTGCGTCATCAGCCCTTTAGCAATGGCGACTTTTTGTTGGTTACCGCCAGAAAGTAAACCTATTTGTTGTTCACGACTTGGGGTTTTGATATTGAATAACTCAATAAAATCATCTACCACCATTTTTTCCGCTTGATGATTAATTCGTCCAGCTTTAGATAAATGATCTAACGCAGTCAAAGACATATTTTCTTTTACTGACATGCCTAAAATTAAGCCGTCCCCCTTGCGATCTTCGGAAATATACACAATGCCATTTCTTAAACCATCTTGAGCAGAATTGTTAGAAATCACTTGATTATTTAACCGCACATCTCCACTTTCTTTTGGCAATGCACCATATAGCACTTTCATTAATTCCGTTCTGCCAGCGCCCATTAGCCCTGACACACCTAAAATCTCACCGCTATATAGTTTGAAACTCACATCATACACGCCACTACCTGAGAGCTGATTTACTTCTAAGCGAATAGAGCCTTGCTCTTGTTCAATATGTGGATATTGTTCTTCTAAACGACGTCCAACCATCATTTCAATCAAACGATCTTCTGTCAGATCTTTTACCGCACTTTCGCCAATAAATTGCCCATCACGCAAGACGGTAACATCATCGCAAATTTCAAAAATCTCTTTGATACGATGTGAAATATAGACAATGCCACAATTTTGCTCTTTTAACTCACGGATAACTTTAAATAAGGTTTCAGTTTCCGTATCAGTTAAAGCATCTGTTGGCTCATCCATGATGATTACTTTTGACTTAAAGCTAAGTGCTTTGGCAATCTCAACCATTTGTTGCTCGCCAATAGATAACTCAGAACAAAGTTGATTACTACGGAAAGGTACACCTAAGTGCTTCAATAATTTATCTGCTTCTTGGTGCATTTTTTTCCAATCAATTGCACCCCAAGGCGTAGTAAATTCACGCCCTAAAAAAATATTTTCGGCAATCGTTAAATTAGCGACTAAATTGAGCTCTTGATGAATAATACTAATTCCTGCAGTTTCAGAATCCTTAGGGCCTTTGAAGTTAACAACTTTACCTAAATATTCAATGGAACCACTGTCTTTGCTATAAATCCCAGTTAACACTTTCATCAAGGTTGATTTACCGGCGCCATTTTCTCCCATCAGCGCCATTGCTCGTCCTGCATAAACAGATAAACAAGCATTATTCAGTGCTTTCACGCCTGGGAAAGATTTATCTACGCCAGTAATTTTGAGCAAGGTTTCCGCTTGCATAAATACCTCTCTTTCGATTAAAACGGCACACCAGAATATAAAATAATATTGGCATACGGAGAAAATTCGCCAGTACGCACAATAGCTTTGCTGTCAAAACTTAATACTTTAAATTCTTCATGGGTAATATATTCAATAGCAATATTGTTACCTTGTTGTTCTGACAATTTTGCTAATGCAGCTAAAAGTGCGGTATGAATTTGTGGATTTTTTTCTTTAATTTCTTCCGCTAAAACTGCACGTTCAACAAACATTTCATCGGTCACAACATCAAAAGTTTGTAAAAAACTCGGTACGCCAGCTTCTAAGGCTAAATCAATACGCTCAACAAAATTCGGAATAGGCAAGCCAGCATCACAAATCGTTAAGCTATCTGTATGACCTAAAGTTGCAATATGATGGGATAAAGACGCATTTAACAATCTTGTTTTTTTCATATTAATTTTCTCCATATTTATCTGAAATAATTCAGAGTAAATCTTTATTTTTACTCATCGAAACGTTTCGATGAAATTTGCGAAAAGTTTAATGGAAAAAATACATAAAAGAAAAAAGAAAACTGTAAAAGTGTGAAGTGGATCAAAAAATTTATTTCAATTGAAGATCATATTAACTGGATTTCCACGACCTCAGCCACTGTAAAATCATCAGATTTAATCCTCCAACAAATATTAAATTCATATAAGCTAATACCATAAACTTTATCTATATACTTGCCTTTCTGATAAGCTGGGCGAGGATCTTGTTGAATAACCTCTCGAATAAAACGGCTCAAGTGCGGTCGGTTTTTCTCAAGTTTTGCTAAAGTTATTTGAACCTCAGAGCTAAACTCCACTTGTAACTCTGGCTCAGGCTTTTCTTGAGCAAAGCCTGATCTTGCATTAGGTTCATTATCAGCATAAGCAATATAAGGCTTAATATCAAAAATTGGCGTGCCATCAACTAAATCTACTGCCCCAAGATGCAATAAGACCTTACCATTTTTACATTCGACTTGGCGTAATTCCACTTTGGATAAACCTAAAGGATTAGGGCGATGAGTTGCTCGAGAGGCGAACACACCGATACGCTCATTGCCACCCAAACGAGGAGGGCGAACCATGGGCTGCCATTTCCCTGTTGGCACTTTGTCAAATTGGAAAATCAGCCATAAATGAGAAAACTGCTCTAGCCCTCGCACAGCTTCTGGGCTATTAAATGGCGCAAGAAGCTCAACAATACCAGTACCGTCTTGCACTAAATTGGCTTGACGGGGAACAGAGAATTTTTCTTTGTACGGCGTATGAATAATGGCGACTGGCGTAAGATGAAGTGAAAAATCAGACATATTTTCCTTAAAACAGTTAAAAACTCATAAATAAAACAGTAGAATAACGCAAATTTAGGCTCAAGCAGGGCATAAATTGTATTTTCTGTATCAATTATAATGTGGATATTATGACAAATAATAGCGTTAAAATGTGGTTTGAAACAGCTAGACCCAAAACTTTACCTTTGGCGGCAGCCTCAATTATTACAGGCTCAGCATTAGCTTATTGGTCGCAACAATTTAGTTGGACAACAACTTTACTTTGTTTATTAACTACTTTGCTATTACAAATCTTATCCAATTTTGCCAATGATTATGGTGATCACCAAAAAGGCTCGGACACACAAGAGCGAATTGGTCCTTTGCGTGCTATTCAACAAGGTGCAATCAATGTCAAACAATTAAAACAAGGACTTATTCTTGTTGTATTTTTGAGCTTAATTTCTGGCGGATTACTCATCATCAGCGCTTACCAAACTATCAGCGATGTAATTGCGTTTGCTCTTTTAGGACTACTCGCTATTCTTGCTGCTATTACTTATACCGTTGGCACAAAACCCTATGGCTACTTGGGTTTAGGCGATATATCTGTGCTTATTTTCTTTGGCTTGTTAGGTGTAGGCGGTACTTACTATTTACAAACTCATCAACTGAATTGGCTTATTTTTCTACCAGCTATTGCAACGGGATTATTGGCAACTGCGGTATTAAATATCAATAATTTGCGGGATATTGAGCAAGATCGAAAAGCTGGGAAAAATACCCTTGTAGTACGTTTAGGCGCTGAAAATGCGCGTATTTATCATTGTATTCTCTTAGCGACTAGTGCACTAAGCTACATTATTTTTACTTTTTACACATTTACTCATTGGTCCAATTTCCTCTTTATCCTTGCTTTTCCATTGCTGATTAAACATGCATATTTTGTTTATCAAAATAAAGATCCGCTAAATTTACGTCCAATGCTTGCACAAATGTCCTTACTTGCTTTGCTCACTAATCTATTATTTAGTTTGGGCTTGCTTGTAAACTAAGATTGGTTATACTTAGCCACTAATGTCTAAAATATAGAAGGGAAATCCTATGTATATTGATACTTCTGAACTTTGCGATATTTATCTTGATCAAATTGATGTTGTTGAGCCTATTTTTTCTAGCTTTGGCGGCAAAAGCGCCTTCTTTGGAAAAATTACCACGATCAAATGCTTTGAAAACAATGGATTAATCAGTGAAACACTAGAAGAAAATGGAGAAGGTCGAGTACTATTAATTGACGGTGGTGGTGCAGTTCGCCGCGCATTAATTGATGCAGATTTAGCACAATTAGCTGCTGATAACGGCTGGGAAGGCATTATTGTATATGGTGCTGTTCGTCAATTACAACAATTAGAAAATATAGATATTGGTATTCAAGCTCTTGCACCAATCCCTGTTGGTGCCGACGAACAAACTATTGGCGAAACTGATGTTCCTGTTAATTTTGGCGGTGTAACCTTCTTCCCAGAAGATTATGTTTATGCTGATCTAACAGGTATTATCCTTTCTCAAGAACCTTTAGATTTAGAAGATTTTGATACTAACGAATAAATTACATTTTTCTAAACAGGCTAAAGCTGTGCTCTCTAAGTTATTAAGGCACAGCTTTTTTATTTCCAGCATCTATCTTTCTAACAAGAATAAGACAAAAAGAAAAAGCTATGTTCAATACAATATCAAACATAGCTTTTAGACTTATGATTAAATCCTAATTACTTGCGCAAGTCTATTTTTCCTCTTGCACAAAAAGCGCATCAATGAATTCATCCGCTTGGAATGGGCGTAAATCATCAATTTTCTCACCAACACCAATATAGCGAATTGGTAGATTAAATTGATCAGCAATGGCAAAAATAACACCGCCCTTTGCAGTTCCATCTAACTTGGTTAAGCTAATACCTGTCAATCCCACAGCCTCATTGAATAATTTTGCTTGGCTAATAGCATTTTGCCCTGTTCCAGCATCAAGTGTGAGCATAATTTCATGAGGTGCCGTTTCATCATATTTCTTCATCACTCGCACAATTTTTTTCAACTCGTCCATAAGGTTATTTTTATTTTGCAAGCGTCCAGCTGTATCAGCAATAAGTACATCAATATTACGAGCAGCAGCGGATTGCATTGCATCAAAAATAACAGACGCCGAATCTGAACCTGTGCTTTGTGCAATCACAGGAATATTATTGCGCTCACCCCAAACTTGCAGTTGCTCAACCGCAGCCGCACGGAATGTATCTCCAGCCGCCAACATCACCGATTTACCTTGTGCTTGGAATTGATGTGCTAATTTACCAATGGTTGTGGTTTTTCCAACCCCGTTTACGCCTACCATTAAAATCACATAAGGTTTTTTACTGCTATCCAGCTGTAAAGGTTGTTCTACAGGTTTAAGAATATCCGCCAATTCTACTTTTAGTTGTTGGTAAAGTAAGTCCGCATCTTGCAATTGCTTGCGGCTTGCGTGCTGAGTTAAGTTATTGATGATTTTTGTGGTTGTAGATACGCCAATATCTGCAATCAGCAATTGTTCTTCTAATTCTTCAAATAACTCATCATCAATTTTCTTACCTAAAAATAGACTACGAAACCCCGTACCAATATTTTGTTTTGTTTTTAATAGCCCTTTCACTAAACGGCTAAAAAAACCACCTTCGCTTGGTTTTTCTTGTTCTTGAACGACAGTTTTTGGAATTTCATTAATCTCTGCATCTTCTTGTTGTTCGGCAGAAATTTCATTTTCAAGAGACTGTTCATTGGCTTCTTCCACAGAAATTTCTATTGTTTCTTCTTCAGAAACCTCTGAGATTTCAACCGCACTTTCTGTTTCTTGCGTTGTATCTTCTGTATGCTCTAGTTCATGAGCAAGCTCTTCTATCACTTCCTCATTTGAAACAGTCTCAACTGAACTTGATAGCGTTTCTTCAATATGTGGTTCTGGACTTTCTATCTCTGGCTCAACATCTAAAAACGCTTGTTCAGCAATAACTTGCTCTTGTGGTTCTGGCAGGGAATTAATTTGTGTTTCTTCTTTTTTCTTTCCTAATCCTAACCAAGACCAAAATCCACCTTTTTTCTTTTCTTCTGACATAAATGACTCATTTTTCTGTTAAAATCGCAAAACGGCGTTTAGTTTATCATAATTAATTTTTAATGAAAAAAAATCAAAGACATAGTGCACAAGAGAAAAACAAAGGCGAAGTTAGAATTATTGCAGGGCTTTGGCGTGGCAGAAAATTACCTGTGTTAAATTCTGAAGGCTTACGACCAACAGGTGATCGTGTAAAAGAAACCTTATTTAATTGGCTGATGCCTTATATTGTTGACGCTCGTTGTTTAGACTGTTTTGCGGGCAGTGGTTCTCTTGGTTTTGAGGCGCTTTCACGCCAAGCTAAAGCTGTGACATTTCTTGAATTAGATAAAACTATTGCTAGCCAGCTCAATAAAAATTTAACGACATTAAAATGCACAAATGCACAGGTTATTAACCAAAATACGTTGACTTATCTAAATCAAGCGCAAAACACACCGCACTTTGATGTGGTATTTATTGATCCCCCTTTTCATTTTAATCTTGCTGAACAGACAATTCATTTGTTAGCACAACATAATTGGCTCCATAATGACGCACTTATTTATGTGGAAACAGAGCGAGAAAAGTTGCTAACAGTGCCTAATAATTGGCAATTATTAAAAGAAAAAACCACTGGGCAAGTAAGCTATCGTTTATATCAAAATTTAGGTTCGTCGATATAATCCTTGATCGGCAATCACTAAATCTTGTAGTTCAAGTTCTAACAGCTGTATTAACAAGGTATCTACACTTAACCCGCTTTTTTCCGACAATTCATCAAGTCCTACAGGTGTATAACCGATATGTGCATAAAGTTCGGGGTAAGTTGGCGTAGCGGGTATCTTATAAGCTGGCGGAAATTGGCTTTCAATTTGTTTTAATGTCAGTTGACGTTCGTAATGAGTAAAAGGCGACAAATTTTCCACAATATCTGCCACATTCTCTACTAGCCAAGCGCCATCTTTTATTAACTTATGACAACCTTGGCTATACTCATTTTGAATTTGTCCCGGTAGGGCAAAAACCTCTCGGTTTTGTTCTAACGCACAACGTGCCGTAATAAGTGAACCGCTCTTTTCTGTTGCTTCGATAACTAAAACACCTTTCGACAAACCGCTAATAATACGATTACGTTGCGGAAAATGCTGAGGTTTTGGCGGCTGATGTGGTAAAAATTCTGAAACTAATGCGCCACCACAATCAATCATTTGTTGTGCTAATTTTTTGTGTTGTTTTGGATATAATTCTTCCAAGCCACCACCTAATACGCCAATAGTTTTTCCCTGAATATCGACAACCGCTTGATGACAAAAACCATCAATACCTAAAGCTAATCCACTCGTTACCACAAAGCCTGCAAGTGATAGTTCTGTTGCGAAATATTTCGCCCAATACTCACCGTAATGGGAACATTGTCGGCTACCAACAATCGCCACTTGTTGTTGCGCCAGTATGTCAGGATTTCCCTTGATAAATAACAGAGGCGGTGCACCTATGGTTTGCTTTAATAAATAAGGATAATTATCTTGATAGAAATTAAGCAGATGATGACCTTTTTTACTTGCCCAAAATAATGCAGGCTCAATATATCTAGGATCTGGGTGAAACCATTTATTTATCTGCTCTGGTTTCCAGCCCAAATAATGAAACTCGGCATCATCATAATCTTCTAATATTTGTAAGTCGATTTGCGATAAAAGCTGAGTAATGCCTGAAGCTCCCAATTTGGGCACTTGTAACAGGCGTAATAACAATTCATTCTGATTATTCATATATTTCCTGTTGTCCGCTGATTAAATAGATAAAGCTTAATACGCCGGACAGCAATTTAGAGGACAAGGAAACGCATTTTGTGAACTCAGTCGAGAAAATAAAAAAATTCTAAAAAAATACCGCACTTTTTCTTATAACAAATCAATGCCCTAGTTTAATCTCAGTAAAAAAGGTAAAATCTACGCCACTAAAAATCTAATCAAGAAGAGAAATAACATGCGTATTCTAGGCATAGAAACATCTTGTGATGAAACAGGAGTTGCCATTTACGATGAAGAAAAAGGGCTGATTGCCAATCAGCTTTATACACAAATTGCCTTACATGCTGATTACGGTGGCGTTGTGCCTGAATTAGCATCTCGTGATCATATTCGCAAAACGACGCCATTAATCCAAGCCGCTTTACAACAAGCAGGCTTACAAGCAGAAGATATTGATGGTATTGCTTACACTTGTGGACCGGGCTTAGTTGGCGCCCTTTTAGTCGGCTCAACTATTGCGCGCTCCCTTGCTTATGCTTGGAATATTCCAGCAATTGGCGTACACCACATGGAAGGGCATTTACTTGCGCCTATGTTAGAAGACAATCCTCCACAATTTCCTTTTGTTGCGCTATTAGTATCTGGTGGGCATACTCAGCTGGTGCGAGTAGATGGCGTGGGACAATATGAATTATTGGGTGAAAGTATTGATGATGCTGCTGGGGAAGCATTTGATAAAACAGCCAAATTATTAGGCTTAGATTATCCCGGTGGCGCAGCACTTTCTCGTTTAGCAGAACAAGGCAATCTGGAACGCTTTGTTTTCCCTCGTCCAATGACTGATCGTCCTGGGTTAGATTTCAGTTTTTCAGGACTAAAAACCTTTGCCGCTAACACTATTAACCAAGCAATTAAGCAAGAAGGCGAGCTGACCGAGCAAACCAAAGCAGACATCGCCTATGCTTTCCAACAAGCTGTAGTTGATACTTTAGCTATTAAATGTCGCAGAGCTCTAAAGGAAACAGGCTTTAAACGTTTAGTCATTGCTGGTGGTGTGAGTGCCAATAAACAATTACGCCAATCTTTAGCGGGAATGATGCAACAATTAAAAGGAGAGGTTTTTTATCCACAACCTCAATTTTGTACAGATAACGGCGCAATGATTGCGTACACCGGATTTTTACGTCTAAAACAAGGCGAACATTCCCCTTTAGAAATTGAGGTTAAGCCTCGTTGGGCGATGACTGAACTTAATGCAATTTAGGATAACAAAATGGAGAAAATCAGACTTCAAGCTATGAGAGCAGCAGGAATAACTTGTTTTATAGTATTAGCATTAATTGGCATTATGGCATTTGTTTTGCCTAGCCAAACACTAATTGATTATCTTACTTTTATCGGTGAATTAGTAGGGCAAGGAACAACTGTTGGTGTATTTATTGTTGCCGCACTACCACCTTTAAGTGGAGCAATGATGTATTATTTCTGGCGCTGGGTATTAAAATAATGGCTAAACTTTATTTTTATTATTCCACTATGAATGCAGGTAAATCTACTACGTTATTACAATCGGATTATAACTACCGTGAGCGTGATATGAATACGCTGATTTATACCGCTGCTATTGATGACCGTTTTGGTGCTGGTAAAGTGAGCTCACGCATTGGTATTCATAAGGAAGCCAATTTATTTCACAAAGATACAGATCTTTTTGCTGAAATAGCACAGCATACTGAACAACAAAAATTACATTGTATTTTAGTTGATGAAGCGCAATTTCTTACCAAAGCACAAGTTTATCAGCTGAGTAATGTTGTAGATGAACTTAATATCCCCGTATTATGCTATGGACTTCGTACAGACTTTCAAGCTGAATTATTTGAAGGCAGTAAATATCTGCTAGCTTGGGCAGATCAATTGGAAGAGCTGAAAACCATTTGCCATTGTGGACGAAAAGCTAATTTTGTTTTACGTTTAAATGAACAAGGTAAAGTTGTGAAAGATGGCGAACAAATTCAAATAGGTGGAAATGATAGTTATCTATCAGTATGTCGATTGCATTTTAAGGAAATGATGAATTCTGATGCATAGTCTTTGCTAAACTTGAATAATAAGTGTAATGGACAAAATATAGGATTTTTGTCCATTACATCACTGTCACACCTCTACAGGCTTTATAATTTCACTAGGATAACAACCTAGAATTTTTAAGTAATTACTAAACTCTTGTAGTTCTACAAAAGCTTGCTGAGTGATAGGATTGTTTATATTAGCCTCAATTTCCAAATAGAACATTTCTTCCCATGGTTTACCATAAATTGGGCGAGACTCTAACTTTGTCATGTTGATATTATATTTTTTAAAGACTAATAAGGCATCAACCAACGCCCCAGCCTTTTGTTCTGTGCTCATTAATAGCAATGTTTTCGTATGAATTTGTGGTGATACTGCAATCGGATTTTTTGCAATCACAATAAATCTCGTGATGTTATTTTCTTGATTGGCTATATCAGACTTTAATACTCTTAAGCCATACAAATTACCACCATCTTCATTACCTAAAGCAGCAATATTTGGTTTATTTAAGCTGGCGACAATCTGCATTGCGTGTGAACTACTTTCACAATATTCAATATGAACTCTCTCTAATGTACGAATAAACTGGCTGCACTGCTGAATAACTTGCGGATGGCTATATAAAGTATCAATCTTATCTAAATCATCTTGAGCATTTACTAGAACACAGTGTTTAATCGGATATGCCAACTCACCTACTAGAGAAAGATCCGTATGTTGCAATAAATCATACACTTCATTTATCGCCCCAGAAGTTGTATTTTCTAAGGGTAAAACTCCATAATTCGCTTCGCCATTCTGTACTTTGGTAAATACATCCTCAAATGAGTCACAACTTAACTCAATCAATTGCTCTTGATAACGAGTTGCGTAATTTCTTGCTGCTAAATGAGAGTACGAACCTCTTTTCCCTAAAAAAGCAATATGGATATTTTGTTCTCTTTGCTCATTTAATTTTTTCTGCAAATATACTTGTTGTGTGAGTACGGAATCCTCGATTATTTTTTGGAAAATCTGGGTAATATATTGTGGCTCTAACTGATAATTTTCATTTTCCGCAAATTGCACTAACTCTTTCAATAATTGCTGTTCACGTTCCACATCACGCAAAGCTTTTTGCGTAATTTCTTTACTACGCACCACATCAAATGCTAAGCGATGGCGCTCTGACAGTAGCTTTAATAAACTGCGGTCAATTTGAGTAATTTGTTGGCGAATTTCAGTTAAATCTAACGACATATGAAGTTCCTATAATGACTTAAATATTTTTCTAAGTAGGTAAGCAATATGGCACAAGTAGAAAATTATAGCTATAAAAAAAGCTATACTTCACTAGAAATATAGCTTTTTATTTTATATTTTAATTTAGATAAAAACTTGTGCTGGAGAAACGTAGCCTTGTGGGATCTCTTCTTTATCTTCAAAGCTAACGAATTCCCATGCGTCTTGGTGTTCAAGTAAGGCTCTTAACAGTTTATTATTTAAACCATGTCCTGACTTATAAGCTTTGAAATCCCCGATGATGTTATAACCGCACATATAAAGATCACCAATGGCATCAAGCATTTTATGACGAACTAGCTCATCTTTAAAGCGCAAACCGTCTTCATTTAAGATGCGGTAATCATCTAAAACGATAGCGTTATCTAAACTTCCGCCAAGGGCAAGACCTTGAGATTGTAAATATTCAATGTCTTTCATGAAACCAAAAGTTCTTGCTCGGCTAATTTGCTGCACAAAAGCTTGAGCTGAAAAATCCATCACGTAATTACGCACATCTTTGCTGATCGCTGGATGTTCAAAATCAATTGTGAAATTTAAACGGAAACCATCATAAGGTTTAAATTCAGCCCATTTATCACCATCTTCTACACGAATTGTTTTTTTAACACGAATAAATTTCTTCGCTGCATTTTGTTCTTCAATACCAGCATCTAATAACAAATAAATAAATGGACTCGCACTTCCATCCATAATTGGAATTTCTGGCGCATCTACTTCAATAATAATATTATCAATACCTAATCCAGCTAAAGCTGCGTTTAAATGCTCAACAGTAGAGATACGAACACCTTCCTCATTAATTAAGCACGTGCAAAGCATAGTATCACGTACAGCATTGGCATTTGCTGGAAAAGTGACTGGAGGATTAACATCTGTTCGGCAATATATCACACCAGTATTTGGCATAGCTGGGCGTAAAGTCAATGTCACTTTATTCCCACTATGTAGTCCCACACCTGTCACTTTTATACTTTGTTTTAATGTTCTTTGTCTAATCATCTTTTTTTGACCTTATTGTTAAACAACAAGATAAATTTATTAATCACGAGAGAAACTTGTAGGATCTATAGTTTTAAAGTCCCTTAATCTATCAGTAATTGGGGTATCTAAAATATTTGTTTTATTTTTATCTTCAGCTACAAAACGAGGGTTTGAATTATTCACTGCTAGTTTATTAGACGTTTCCTGATTTCCTAATGGAGATGTTGGCACAATTTGAACATCTTGTTTCTCAGGATCACCAATTCCTGTTGCCACAATTGTTACTCGAATTTCATTTTCCATTTCGGGAATATATGTTGTGCCTACAACCACAGTTGCTTCTTCCGAAGCAAATGAGCGAATAGTTTCTCCTACAATTGTAAACTCTTCTAAACCTAAATCAGCACCACCAGTTACGTTAACTAAAACGCCTCTTGCCCCTGATAAATCAACATCTTCTAATAATGGACTTGCAACTGCCTCTTGAGCTGCTTTTTCAGCTCGCCCATCCGCTGGAGTACCTTGACACACGCCAGATCCCATCATCGCACGCCCCATTTCAGACATGACTGTGCGAACGTCAGCAAAGTCCACATTAATCAAACCTGGTGAGGTTATCATATCTGAAATACCAGTAACGGCATTGCGTAAAATATCATTTGCGGCAGCAAAAGCATTCAGTAAGCTAATATTTTTACCTAATACTTTTAATAATTTTTCATTAGGAATGATAATAAGGGAATCTACATATTTAGATAGCTCTTTAATCCCTAATTCAGCAAAATGCATGCGTTTTCTACCTTCAAAAGAGAATGGTTTTGTCACAACTGCAACTGTAAGAATATTCAACTCTTTTGCGATCTGAGCAACAACTGGAGCTGCGCCAGTTCCTGTACCGCCGCCCATACCAGCTGCAATAAAGACCATGTCTGCGCCCTTTAACATAGCTTCGATAGATTCACGATTTTCTTCAGCTGCTTTGCGACCAACGTTTGGATTAGCTCCAGCCCCTAGCCCTTTTGTTATTTGCTGGCCGATTTGCACTGTTTCTCGAACTTTGCTTTTACGCAACGCTTGAGCATCCGTATTTACTGCATAGAAAAGAATTTTTCCATGACTATCATTAACGTTGTTAAGATCATTAATCTCTAGAAATTCTAATTCATTCTTCTCTAGACGCGCTAATTCATCAACACCTAATGTGTCACCAATATCATTATTAATCATATTGGAAACCATGTGGTTCACTGCATTACCGCCACCACCACCGACACCAACGACCTTGATAACCGCGCCAGAGCTCATATCATCGTAATCAACAACTGGTTCAAACATATTTATTCTCCGTAAATGCTAATCCTAACCTAGCATCAATAAAAACCTAAATTCTGACTATTGTAGATTAAAAAATCAAATTCTCAAAACTCTGACCGCACTTTATTTATAACTTTCTTGCAAATACCCCAAAATTTCTTACCAACTCCGTCAGTTTCAGTGCCATCATCAGATAAAATATCCTCAAGCTCATTATTATGATGCAATAAACCAACAACAGTTGAATATTGCGGTTTGTTAACATAATCAGTCAGCCCTGTAATATTTAGCGGACTACCAATCCGAACTTGAGAACCAAAAACTTGGCTTGCACATTCTCTTAGCCCTTCAATTTGAGCACCACCACCAGTAATCACAACACCAGCGATAAGTTCAAATTTCATCTGTTTGCGTTCTAATTCATATTTCAATTGATCTAGTTCAGATTTCACCACACCAAGTAATTCTGTATATCTAGCAGAAGTAATAATAGAAAGATGCTCTTTCCCAATAACTCTCGGAGCTCTACCGCCAATGCTTGCAACCTCAATTTTTTTATCTAAAGGAATTAATGGTGGATTGACCGCACTTCCATAAGAAACCTTGATACTTTCTGCCTCTGCTCTTGAAGTAGCACAAGCATAAGCGATATCATCAGTTACTCTGTTACCTGCATAAGGAATAGTTTTACTAAAACGAATAAATCCATTTGTATAAACTACAATATCCATGGTACCCGCACCAAAATCAATTAAGCAAACGCCTAATTCTTTTTCATCTTCCGTTAGTACAGCTTGAGATGATGCATATCCAGAGTAAACAACTTTATTCACTTTCAACTTACAACGCTCAACTGCTTTCTTCAAATTATTTAGCCAATCTTGATGACAAGCAATTAAATGCGCTTGAGCCGTTAGGCGAACACCTTGCAATCCTAACGGATCTTTTATATTTACTTGTTTATCTACCGCAAACTCTTGAGGAATGACATGTAATAATGACAATCCATCGCCAATACGAACTGAACTAGCAGTATGCATTGCTGCCTCAATTTCATCTTGAGTAACCTCACCTTCAGCAATGGGAACAAATCCATTTTCATTTAAACTTTGAATATGCTCACCTGTAATAGCTAGTGTTACACTAAATATTTGGCTATCTGCAACGGCTTCGGTTGCATCTATTGCACGCTGAATTGAGGTGACTACAGCATTGAGATCGGTAATACTTCCTTTGTCAATACCTTTTGATGGACAACTCCCAGCACCCAAGACATTGACGACACCATCTGGCAATAGTTCACCTACCACTGCAACGACTTTTGAGGTTCCAACCTCTAAACCTACGAATATCTTATCTTCTATAATTCTAGCCATTTTGGTCACTTCACATATTTCAAGTTAAATTCAGTTAGCATCTACTATACCAATAGCAGCACCAACGCCATATCTCAAATCAACATAAGATAGTTTTTTATTCTCTGGTATTTCAATTTGCGGATAAATTGTTACAAAACGATCTAATTTCTCTTGCCATTCTCCACGGCCTAATTTCAATATTACATCATTATCTAATACAATTTGCCAAGAGCCTCGTTCATTAATAGAAACCTTCTTCAAGGTTAAATCCTTTCTCTTTAAATCAAGATAAATTCTATTCCAAGCCTCTAATACCTGATTACTTTTGTTGTTAGGTCCTGCTAAACGAGGTAAATCAGATACCTTCAACTTATTCACTGGCAATTGAAATATCACGCCTTCTGAAGACAGAAACTCAGTATCATTCCAACTAGCAATAGGAGAATACTCTGTTATCCAAATACTTAATCGGTTTGGCCAGATTTTGCGCACAACAGCAGATTTAATCCAAGGAATCAATTCTATTTGCTGTTTGATCAGATTAATATCTTGCCCAAAAAAGCCCTTTAAATCTTCATTCTCTAGCATTGAGGATAAAATCTCACGAATATCATTATCATCCGTGAAATCAGTTGTTCCCACAATTGCAAATGAGTTAATTGGGCCATTATCTAATTTCTCTAGCAATACCTGACGATTAATAAACAACACGCTCAATATTGCAGTAAATAATAACATAAATACCAACTTAATTTTGACAAAGCGAAAGACTTTCCGCTCCTTCATTTTTAAGCTTTCAGTTACTTTATGCTTTATTATCATTTAAAGACTTAGCTCCAAAATTTTAACGACTAATTGCTCAAACGAATAACCAACTGTTGCTGCTGACTTTGGAAATAAACTATGGCTTGTCATTCCTGGATTAGTATTAACTTCGACTAAACGAAAATCACCTTTGCTATCCATCATGACATCAATACGACTCCAACCTCGGCAACCCACAACATCATAAGCTTGTTTAACTAATTGACGGAGCTCTTGTTCACGTTCTTCGCTTAAACCCGACGGACAAAAATATTGCGTATTATCAGAGATGTATTTTGCCTCATAATCATAAAACTCGCCTTCTGGCACAATCTTAATTGAAGGTAAAACTTCATTATCCAGTACAGGTACTGTCAATTCATCTCCAGCAAGCCATTCTTCTATCAACACAGTTTCATCATATTTAAGGGCAAATTCGACCGCACTTTTTAACTCATCAACAGATTTAACTTTCGTTAAACCTACGCTTGAGCCTTCTAAAGAAGGTTTAACCATTAAAGGTAAGCCCAATTTTTCCACGACATTTTGTGGATTTAATTGAGAAAAAGTAGTCCGAGTCACAACTTCCATATCTGCAACAGGTAAACCAAAGGCTTTCCACAACATTTTTGTGCGCATTTTATCCATAGTCAAAGCAGAAGCCATCACACCACAACCGGTATAAGGCAAGCCAATTTGTTCTAACAAGCCTTGCATCGTACCATCTTCTCCTCCACGTCCATGTAAAATATTGAAGGCGCGGTCAAAACCTTGCTCTTTCAAAGTCGCTACTGAACATTCTTTTGGATCAATTGGGTGGGCATCAAAACCTTGGTTGCGTAATGCGTTTAATACGGCGTTTCCTGAGTTTAACGATACTTCACGCTCCGCTGAAGTACCACCTAATAAGACTGCGATTTTTTGTTGTTTTAATGGTTTAGTCATTTTATATCCTACTTCTTTTTTATTTTGTAAATCTCAGAGCTATTATGCATTGCTCCAAGTTAAAGCTAATTCACGTGAAAGTTTGCTCACATTGCCCGCACCTTGTGCCAAAATTAAATCACCATCCTGAATAACTTGATCGAGAATTTCTGCTAATTGCGTATGATCTGATACCAAAATTGGATCCACTTTGCCTAAATTACGGATTGAGCGACACAAAGAACGACTATCTGCACCAGCAATTGCTTGTTCACCAGCAGCATACACATCGAGCATAATAAGTGCATCAACTTGCGATAATACTTGCACGAAATCATCAAATAAATCTCGAGTACGCGAATAACGATGCGGTTGGAAAATCATCACAATACGTTTATTTTCCCAACCTTGTCGAGCCGCCTGAATAGTTACGCCGACTTCGGTAGGATGATGCCCATAATCATCCACTAACATCACTTTGCCATTTGGACGAATAAATTGACCTAATTGATCAAAGCGACGACCAGCCCCTTGGAATTCAGCAAGTGCGGTCAAAATCGCATCATTTTCGATGCCTTCTTCTTTTGCAACAACTAAAGCAGCAGTAGCATTTAAAGCATTGTGTTTACCCGGCACATTTAACAGAACATCAATACGCTCGCCATTTGGGGTCACAACGGTATAATGCCCTTGAAATCCAGTTTGTTGATAATCTTCTATACGATAATCCGCATCAGCACTAAATCCATAAGTAATCACTTGGCGCCCAACTTTTGGCGATAACTCCATTAAAACAGGATCATCTGCACACATCACAGCTAACCCATAAAAAGGTAGATTATGTAGGAAATTGACATAAGTTTGTTTCATTTCCTCAAAATCCCCGTGATAAGTATCCATGTGATCTGGCTCAATATTGGTCACTACAGATACCATGGGTTGTAAGTGTAAAAATGAGGCATCGCTTTCATCTGCTTCTGCAATTAAATAACGGCTACAACCTAAATGAGCATTTGTACCCGCAGACTTCACTAAACCGCCATTAACAAAAGTAGGGTCTAAGCCAGCTTGTGCGTAAATCATCGCAACCATTGCTGTCGTGGTTGTTTTACCATGGGTTCCTGCAATTGCAATTCCATGACGAAAACGCATAATTTCCGCTAACATTTGTGCACGTTGAATAACGGGAATACGTTGCTCATGTGCAGCAATTACTTCAAGATTATCCGATTTAATCGCACTAGAAACTACCACAACACTAGCGCCTTCAATATTTTCAGCTTGATGAGAAAAATAAATTTTTGCACCTAAAGAAATTAAGCGATTTGTCACCGCACTTTCAGCTATATCTGAACCTGTCACTTGGTAACCTTCATTTAATAACACTTCAGCTATCCCGCCCATTCCAGCACCACCAATGCCAACAAAATGAATTTGTTTTACACGGCGCATTTCAGGTACAGTCTGTCTAATTCGTTGTCTCAATTCTTGCATTGGTTATTCCTTCATTCATTTTTATATCAAGATGTGCTATTCATCTTAACCAATTAACTTTTCACAATATCCATAATAACTTCAGCAACACGTTGTGCTGACAATGGCGTTGACATCGCTTTCGCTTTTTCTGCCATTGTTAATAACTTGGTTCTATCTAAGTTTTGTAACAATTGAACGATTTTTTCTGCGCTCAAGTCATTTTGCTCAATAATATAAGCGGCTCCAACATCCGCTAAATACTTAGCATTTAAATATTGCTGTTTATCTTTATGTTGAAATGGTACAAAAATGGCTGGAGCACCAACAGCAGCGAGTTCACACACTGTCAAAGCCCCAGAACGACAAATCACAATATCAGCCCAAGTATAAGCTTGTGCCATATCATCAATAAACTCGGTAATCTGTACTGATTCTTGCTCAAGATTCACTTTGCTTTTATAAAGTGCGGTAACATTTTCCACAGAACCTGCACCAACTTGATGACGAAGCTCTAAACGATCAGGTAATTGAGCTATAACTTCTGGCAAGGTAGTATTTAATATACGTGCTCCTTGGCTACCACCAACCACTAAAACCTTGAGTTTTTCGTATGCACTGGCAAAGCGTTCTTGTGGTTCTGGCATAGAAAAAAGCGCTTGACGCACAGGATTACCAACCACCTCAGCATCAGGAAACGCATTTGGAAATGCTTGTAATACTCTTGTTGCGATTTTGGCTAACCATGTATTTGTTAGACCTGCAACAGCATTTTGTTCATGTAAAATCACTGGTACACAACAAAGTTTTGCCGCGATACCACCAGGTCCAGAAACATATCCACCCATGCCAAGTACTGCATCAGGCTGATATTTTTTGATAATTTTTCTTGCCTGTAAAACGGCTCTTAGGATAGCAAAAGGCGCTTTCAATAGAGCTAATAATCCCTTGCCTCGTAAACCAGAAATTTGAATAAATTCAATAGGAATACCATGTTTAGGCACTAACTGTGCTTCCATACGATCCTGAGTACCTAACCAACAAATATCCCAGCCTTGTTTTTGCAAATATTGTGCAACAGCAATAGCAGGAAAAACATGACCTCCTGTTCCGCCAGCCATCACTAATAATTTTTTTCTTTGTGACACAGTATTTCCCTCTAATCATCTCTTAATCGAGCACTACCAGCTCGAGCAACTCTATTCTCATAATCTATACGCAATAAAATTGCGACACTAATTGACATAATAAGTAAACTTGAACCACCATAACTCACAAGTGGAAATGTTAATCCTTTAGTGGGTAGCATACCCAACGCCATTCCTAAATTTACAAATCCTTGGAAAAAAATCCAAAAGCTAATGCCGAAAGCAAAAAAACCTTTGAAACGCTCTTCTAACAGAAGTGACTCTCGACCTATTTTCATAGCTCTAAAAATCAATAATCCCAAAAGTAAAATAACGACTAAAATGCCAACAAATCCAAATTCTTCACCAATCACAGCCATGATAAAGTCAGTATGCGCTTCGGGTAAATATTCTAATTTTTGTACAGAATTTCCTAATCCTTCGCCCCAAAATTCACCTCGACCAAATGCCATTAAAGAATTCGTCAACTGATAACCTGAACCTAAAGGATCTTTAAAAGGTTCTAGGAAGCCTGTAAAACGTTTCAAACGGTAAGATGCAGATACAACCAACCATGCACATAGCAAAAGCGCTAACACACCGAAAGCAACAAACTGCCAGAAGTTTGCACCGACAATAAAAAGCAAGCCAAAAGTAATCACAAACAGAACAACCGTACTACCGAAATCAGGTTGCAATATTAGCAATCCACCAAAAATCCCCATTGCAATAAGTGGTTTAAATGCACTCAATTTCTTGCTACGAACTTCATCATAGCGACGAGTGAAGTAACAAGACAAATAACCAATCAATGCAAGCTTGGTAAATTCAGCAGGTTGAAAGTTAAATAAACCTAACGGAATCCAACGCTTTGCACCATTAGCATCTTTACCAATTCCAGTAAGTACGATTAATAATAAAAGAACTGCGAGCCAAAATAAGTGAACATTATATTTTTGCCAAACACTCATTGGCACACGAATAAAAAAGCCACAAGCAGCAAAAGATAAAAAGACATATAAAATATCTCTTTTCACAAAGAAAAAAGGCTCATTTAATAACCGAGTACTAATAGGAATGGATGCAGAGGAAACGCCAATTAAGCCGACAAACAATAAAATAATAAACAACCATAGCAATGCACGATCATATAGCGCAGTTGTTGGCGTTACTCGTAACCAACGATCAAGATGTTGCTTCAGATTATTTTGTTCCATTTTTATCTATCTTTAACCTTGTTCCAACTTAGCTAACTCAGTAAATACATCGCCACGATGCTCAAAAGATTTAAATTGATCCAAACTTGCACAAGCAGGGGATAAAAGCACCATATCACCTGGCTGTAAAGTTGGGCGAAGAGCTTCAATTGCTTGTTCCATAGTATCAAATAGCTGACTTTGCACTGATAATGCTGCAAGCTGTGCACCATCTTGCCCAAAACAATAACAATAAATATGTGGCTGATTAATTAAGGCTGCCAAGTCAGAAAAATCAGCCGCTTTGCCGTCCCCACCGAGTAATAAATGTAATTTATTGGCAACATACAAACCAGTTAGTGCCGCAACGGTACTCCCCACATTTGTTGCTTTAGAATCATTAATCCAACGCATACCATTGCTTTGATGTGCTAATTGAAAACGATGAGGCAAGCCAGTAAATTGGCGAAGTGCGGTCTGAATTGCACTTAAACTAATACCAACAGATTGAGCAAGTGCTGTCGCTGCTAGTGCGTTCATATAATTATGACGTCCCACTAATTGCATTTGATCACAAGGCAAAATCAGTTGCTCTCCAGCCATTAAACACTGTTGACCATTTTCTGTTTTTAACCAGTAATCTGCTTGATTTTCGCCGAAAGTAATGGCTTCTAAATCTTTGCTTGTTGTTAACAGATCTTCTGCATTTACCACCGCACTTTGACAGTTATGATAAATTTTTAATTTAACTTGGCGATAATCCTCAAGATCAACGTAGCGATCCATATGGTCTTCGCTAATATTTAAAATCGTTGCCGCTGCTGCTCGTAGGCTATAAGTGGTTTCTAGCTGAAAACTAGATAGTTCTAAAACATAAAGATCATAATCTTGTTGCAATAACTCAAGGGCTGGAATACCAATATTGCCGCCCATGCCAACTTTTAAGCCATCGGCTTTCGCCATTTCATTCACTAAAGTAGTAACCGTACTTTTGCCATTTGACCCAGTAATTGCCACAATTGGCTTAGTCACTTCACGACAAAATAATTCAATATCGCCAACGACTTCTACGCCTGCTTGAAGTGCAGTCTGAATTTCAGGTGTTTTCACTGCAAGCCCTGGACTGATTACAATTAAATCAGACTCAAGTAGCCATTGTTGGTTTAGACCGCCTGTATGTAAAGGTACATTCTTAGGTAATTGCTCTGCACCCGCAGGTTGTTTACGCGTATCTATTACTCGTACATTTGCTTGTTGCGCTAACAAAAAATCAACGCAAGATAATCCTGTTTTACCTAATCCAATGACACAAATATTTTTGTTTTGATATTGATTATTCATAGCTTGCCTTAACGTAATTTCAAGGTAATTAATCCGACTAACACGAGCATGAGCGAGATAATCCAAAAGCGGATAATCACATGAGGTTCAGGCCAACCTTTAAGCTCATAATGATGATGAATTGGCGCCATACGGAAAATACGTTTACCGTTGCGAAGTTTGTAAGAGCCCACTTGTAAAATAACCGATAGGGTTTCCACCACAAACACACCGCCCATAATGACTAATAAAAATTCTTGGCGAACTAAAACAGCAATTGTACCCAATGCACCGCCTAAGGCTAATGAGCCAACATCGCCCATAAAAAGTTGGGCTGGATAAGTATTGAACCACAAGAAACCTAAACCTGCCCCTACAATCGCAGTACAGAAAATGACTAATTCTGAAGTATGCTTAATATATGGAATGTATAAATATTTTGACCATTCAATATTTCCTGTTGCCCATGCAATCAAAGCGAAAGCGGCGGCAACGAAAACCGTTGGCATAATTGCTAAGCCGTCTAATCCATCGGTCAAATTGACAGCATTACTGGTGCCGACGATCACAAAATAAGCTAGGACAATATAAAACACGCCTAATTGCGGCATCACATCTTTGAAAAAAGGCACGACCAAGCGTGTTGCATCAGTATCTTTGCCTACAGCGTACATACCAAACACTGCAATTAATGCGATAAGTGATAACCAAAAATATTTCCAGCGAGCCACCAAACCATCAGTATTTTTGCGAGTGATTTTGCGGTAATCATCCACAAAACCAACCGCACCATAACCCAATAACACAAACAAACCAAACCAAATGTAAGGATTTGCCAAATTTGCCCATAATAAAGTACTTACACTGATAGCAAATAAAATCATAATGCCGCCCATGGTTGGCGTGCCTTTTTTACTTAAATGGCTATCTGGTCCATCATTACGTACCTCTTGCCCAAATTTTAAAATTTGTAAGCGACGAATAACTTTAGGACCAATCCATAATGACAATAAAAGTGCGGTAAAAAGAGCAAGAATTGCACGGACTGTCAAATAAGAAAAAACATTAAATCCACTATAATATTTGTGTAAATATTCAGCTAACCACACTAACATTGAAATTTATCCTTTATTAAATTAATTACGTCTTCCATTTGCATACGGCGCGATCCTTTCGCTAATAACACCACTTTTTGCGTTTCTTGTTGCTGTTGAATAATTGGACTTAAATAATCTACAAGTTCCGCTTTATCCATAAAATGTTTACCATGACAAGCGCTAGAAATAACCGCACTTTGCGCCCCAAAGCTCACTACTAAATCTAACTTGGCAGCTTGCGCAAAATTGGCGACTTGTTGATGACAAAATTCAGAATTTTCACCTAATTCCGCCATATCCCCAACAGCAAAAATACGAAATGCATCATATTGCTGCAACACATGAATAGCGGACTGTAATGAGCCAACATTGGCATTATAGGTATCATCTAAGAGCAACAAATTTTCATGCACTTGAATTGGAAATAAGCGACCTTTTACTTGAGACTTTTGTTCTAATCCCGCTTTAATTTGCGCTAGGCTAGCACCGACATTGAAAGCCAAAGCAGCAGCTGCAACTGCATTGCTAACATTATGCGCCCCTAAATAAGGCAAGTTAATCTCTATCCCTCCAACATCGGCTATGCATAATTTGAACTGAGATCCAGTTTCTGTTAACTCAATGTCTTTTGCATAATAATCTGATGTAGTTTCTGAGCTCGAAAACACACTTGTTTTGACCTTGCCAATTTGTGCATGCCAATATTTTTGCCAATAACGAGCAGAATGTGCATTTTCCATAATGGCCATTCCATTCTCTTTTAAGCCTTGATAAATTTCGCCTTTTGCCTGTGCAACGCCTTCAATACTGCCAAAACCCTCTAAATGTGCTGCGGCAACATTATTAATTAAAGCTACATCTGGTTGAACTAAATCTACCGTGTAAGCAATTTCGCCTTGATGATTTGCCCCTAGCTCAATCACCGCAAATTTATGCTTTGGCTCAAGGCGTAATAAAGTCAAAGGAACACCAATCTCATTGTTAAAATTGCCATGAGTAAACAAAACTTCCTCTGGTTCCTGCACCATTTGTTGCAAAATTGAGGCGGTCATTTCTTTTACTGTGGTTTTGCCTGAAGAACCTGTTATCGCTACCGTTTTCGGATTAATTTTGGCTTTTAGCCATTTACCTAATTGTCCTAAAGCAAGACGTGTATCTGAGACAATTAACTGTGGCACATCAACATCACATTCACGCTCAACCACAACAGCCACACAACCTTGCTCAACAGCTTTTGCTAAATAATGATGAGCATCAAAATTCTCGCCTTTTAATGCAAAGAACAAGCCTTCAGAACAAGGCTTTCTTGTATCAGTGCTGACATTTTCCACCCAAATATTATCCGCACCGATCAATTGTGCGGATAATATATCAGCTAATTCTTTTGTTGATAATTTAATCATTTTTATTCTTATTTCTCATTTAATCATTTCTCAGTAGCCAAATATTTTCGTGCTATTTCCTGATCTGAAAAATGATATTTAGTGGTACCAATAATTTGGTAATCTTCGTGACCTTTGCCTGCAATCAAAACGACGTCATTTTCTACCGCACTTTGCAACGCCACTTGGATAGCTTGCTCACGTTGATGAATAATTTGTACCGCACTTGGTTGCGCAAAGCCGGCTAAAATATCTTGTATAATTTGCTCTGGATCTTCTGTGCGAGGATTGTCATCAGTAGCAATCACATAATCAGCAAACTGTTCTGCAATAGATGCCATTAAAGGTCGTTTCCCCCTATCACGATCACCCCCACAACCAAAAATACACCAAAGTTTTCCCTGACAATGCATTCGAGCCGCTTGTAATGCTTTCTCTAAGGCATCTGGCGTATGGGCATAATCAACAATAGCGGTAGCCTTATGTTCCACACTCAACATTTCCATGCGCCCACAGACACCCGTTAATTGTTGCGCTGTGACAAGCAATTTATCTAGTTCATAGCCAAGCGATAAAAGGGTAGCGAGCACAAGTAATAAGTTGCTTACATTAAACGCACCGATTAATGCACTATTTAAAGTACCATTTCCCCAACTTGATGCAAATTCGATAGTCGCGCCTTTACTATGGAAATGAAGTGCGGTGGCTTTTAGCCAATTTTTTGTGCTTGGCTGATAATCTGCATGGCAACTAACAGCAACAACTTCAATGTTTTCTTTGCTTAATTCCTTAAGCCATTGCACACCAATTGGGTCATCAACATTGAGAATTTTATGTTGGCAATTTAGTTCACTAAACAAGCGTTTTTTAGCCTGCGCATAATTTTCCATCGTGTGATGATAATCAAGGTGATCACGACTAAGATTAGTAAAAATGCCAGCACGAAAACTCAATGCATCTACTCTGTGTTGCACTAAGCCATGAGAAGAAACCTCAATAGCTGCAAAATCTGCACCTTGTTGAATAAACTTATCTAAGGAAGACTGAATTTCTATCGCAGAACCTGTGGTGTTTGTAGCCTCTTTGACTTGTCCAAATAAGCCATTTCCAATGGTACCCATAACCGCACTTGTGTACCCTAAAATTTGCGTCCATTGTGCAAGTAATTGCGCTATGGTTGTTTTGCCATTGGTGCCAGTTACACCTACAAGTGTTAAACGTTTTGAAGGTGAGGCATAAAAATGATCTGCAATTAAAGAAAGATCTTTGCTCAATTCATAATAGGCAATCAATGGAATATTTTGCTCGAAACTGACTTGTAGATGTTGAGTTGCAAAATCTGCTTCAAATAGAACCGCACTTGCTCCATTTTTAATGGCTTGTGCAATAAACTCTCGACCATCAACATGATGCCCTTTAATTGCAACGAAAAGACAGCCGGTCTTTACTAATCGGCTGTCTAAAGTCATTTCTTGCAATTCAATTTCTTTGTGAAGATGAGCTAATTGTTCATCAATACCCAAAAGTGCAGTTAATTTTTTCATAATTTACCTGAGCATTAATTGGCTTTCATTTTGTTATTTTCTTGACCATTGAGATAAACTGTTCGTCTGACCGTTTTTGTATAATTGCTACTATCAGGGGGAATATTATTTACTCTTAGCGCATAGCCCATGATATTGGAAAATATAGGTGCTGATACGACCCCACCATAATACTCACTACCTTTTGGATCATTAATTAGGACGACTAAAGCATAACGAGGGTTACTAATTGGTGCGATGCCTGCTGTATACGCGATATATTTATCAACATAGCGACCATTTTCTATTTTTTTGGCCGTCCCTGTTTTAATTCCAACTCGATAGCCCTCAACCATTGCTCTTTTATTTTTTATCGCAACCTTCTCCATCATATTAACCACATCACGAGTTATTTTCTCGGAAAATACTCGTTGTCCAATCACTGGAGGATCCACTTTTGTAATTGATAAAGGACGATAAATACCAAAACTACCTAGGGTCACATAAGCTCTTGCTATTTGTAATGGTGTAGCATTAATACCATAACCAAACGACACATTAGCTCTTTCAATATCTGACCATTTTTTGCGATCAGCATTCAATAAACCTGCTTGCTCCCCAATTAAACCTAATTCTGTTCGCTGTCCCAATCCTGCTTTTTTATATGTATCCATAAGGGCACTAGCCGGCATACGCAAAGCTAAGCGACTCACGCCTCGGTTACTGGAGTTTTCCAAAATTTGCTCTAATGTCTGACGATCTCTAGGAGCAACATCCTTCACCTCTTTCCCATCTAAAACTAAACGCCCCGTATCAATAACCTCATCACGTCGTACAACTTTTCTCTCAAGTGCGGTTAAAATCACAAAAGGCTTGACTGTTGAGCCTGGTTCGAAAGTATCCGTAATAGCTCTGTTACGCATAAATTCTGCCTTTAGACCAGTTCGTGTATTTGGATTATAAGAAGGCGCATTCGCCATTGCTAACACTTCACCTGTACGAATATCAACAAGTACAGCAGTACCTGATTCCGCATTATGTTTCTCTACGGCTTTTTTGATCTCACGATAAACGATGGATTGTAATTTTTCATCAATACTTAATATGACATTTTGCGGATCATATTTTTTAAGATCGGAGATATCCTCAATAACCTTGCCATACTTATCTTTGCGAAATGTTCTTGAACCAGACTTTCCAACTAAAAATGAATTAAAACTTTTCTCAACCCCTTCAATTCCCTCACCATCGATGTTGGTATAACCAAGTAAATGTGCTGTTTCCTCAGTCTTAGGATAAAAACGACGTGATTCTGTTTTTACTTTGATTCCATATAATTTTAATTCTTTAGCATATTCTGCAATTGTCGGTGATACTTGGCGAGCCAAATAGACAAAACGAGATTTAGGATTTTTTTCAATTATTTTCACTAAATCTTTATAAGGTATCTCCAATGCTTTAGCGAGTGCATTCCAACGTTCTTTATCTTGCAAGCCATCTTTACTTAAAATATCTCTTGGATCAGCTGAAATATAGTACATAGGTACACTAACTGATAGTAATTGACCATTACGATCAACAATAGAGCCACGCATGGATAAAATTTCTTCTTTACGCAAAGAACGTTTATCGGCTTCATAAGACAGCATATCTGAATTAATCATTTGTACATAAGCGGCTCTAGCAATTAACGCTGTCAGTATCAAAATAATAAAACTAACGACTACTCGAAAGCGCCATTTTAAAAAACTATGCTCATAAGTTTTTTTAGGTTGATTACGTTTTGCTCCGCTTTCAACTACTCGTTTATTTTTTCGATTTGTCTTATTATGTGCCATTACAACCGCCTAATATCTCTCATTATTCAATGATAAGAACCTCTTGCTCTGCCGGAACTAGTTTCATTTTGAGCTCTTGAGTTGCTAAGTACTCTATTCGTGAATGAAGACTGTAAGTTTTTTCCTCTAATCTCAAATTTAGATACTCTTGTTCAAGTGATTGATTCTCAAGAATTAAATTTCCTTTTTCAGAAATTAAAATTCGAGTTTGATGAGTAAGCCAAACCGTCCCTAAGGCACTTAATACAACGAGTATAATTAAAATAATTAATAACTTATTTGCCGAAACTAAATCCTCTAAAATCACTTTATGTAAAGGATAACGATCAAAATCTCTAGCCATTACATTCTCTCCGCAATACGTAATACCGCACTTCTTGAACGAGCATTAATCGCTATTTCTTGTTCCGTTGGCATAATCGCTTTTCCAATAGCTTTTAATTTCTGGGTCCGCTGGATTTGATCTTCACGCAATGGTAATCCCTTTGGTAAATCCTCGCCTTTACTTTGTTTGCGAATAAAATGTTTCACCATACGATCTTCTAGAGAATGGAAGCTAATAATGGATAAACGACCTTTCGGCGCAAGAACATTTAAAGCACCATTCAGAACCTTCTCTAATTCATCCAACTCTGAGTTAATAAAAATACGAATAGCTTGGAAACTTCTTGTCGCTGGGTGTTTATGTTTATCTTTGAAAGGCACCGACTGAGCAATTAGCTCTGCCAATTGTAAAGTTCGATTTAAAGGTTCTTTTCCATTTTGCACCGCACTTTTGTTATAACTCACAATCGCTTGTGCAATGCGTTTAGCAAAACGCTCTTCACCAAAGGTTTTCAAAACCCAAGCTAAATCCAGTTCTGAAACTTGTTGCAACCATTCTGCTGCTGATAGTCCTTGCGTAGTATCCATACGCATATCTAAAGGACCATCTTTCATAAAACTAAAACCTCGTTCAGCATCATCAAGTTGCGGGGAGGACACACCAAGATCAAGCAAAATGCCATCAATCTTGCCTACTAATCCTAATTTTTCACAAATACTTGGGATAGCTGAAAAACTGTTATGTTCAATATGAAAGCGAGGGTCTTGAATATTTTGTGCAACTTGGATAGCTCGAGGATCACGATCAATTGCAATTAATTGACCATCTTTTGAAAGCTGAGAAAGGATAAAACGAGAATGCCCACCACGCCCAAAGGTACCATCAATATAGATACCTTTTTCTTTCAACGCCAAACCATCAACTGCTTCTTTTAATAAAACAGTGAAGTGCTCAGGTGAAGAAAATGTATCTTGCATACTCATTTGCAGTAACCTAGGAAAAAATAAGTAAAATTAGGGAAAATAAACGGTATAACAACAAAATATACCGTTTATCTTTGCTAGTACCGTTGCTCATCACAACGTATCTTTTTTTATTATAGGGATAATGCGCTTAATGCCTCAGACATTGTCAATTGTCCGCTCGCAGCTAACGCCATATCTTTTTCAATTTGAGCTTGCCATTCTGACTCACTCCAAATCTCAAATTTATTTAGTTGCCCAACCAACATGATTGATTTTTCTAATTTAGCATGTTGACGTAAAGGCGCACTAATAAGAATTCGCCCTGAACTATCAAGTTCACACTCTGTAGCATAACCAAGCATTACTCTCTGTAAACTCCGCTCAGCTGGGTTGAAATTTGATAGCTTTGATAATCTCTGCTCAATAATTTCCCATTGTTCTAAAGGGTAAAGTAATAAACAAGGTTGACGGATATCAACTGTACAAACCATCTTCCCCTGATTAGTTTCAAGAATTTCAGGGCGATAACGTGTCGGGATAGCAATTCTTCCCTTAGTATCAAGATTAACCGCCGATGCCCCTCGAAACATACTGTTTCCTTACTTTAATCACAAAAATTATTACTTGTAGGTAAATCGGGGAGATTATGACAGATTTCTCCACAAAATTCCACTTTTCACCACAAAATAAGTGTATTACCAGTAACACAGGGTTGCAAGTTTTTTATTCAAATAATATGTAAAGAAAAGTAAAGATTTTCACAAATAAAAAACCGTTCAAGTTTCCTTAAACGGTTTTTCGCTATTGTTTATAAATTATGCAGCATCATTTACAAAAGCATCAGGATCTTTCGCACCTAATGGTTTCAATAACGTAAAGAAAGCAACTAAGCATAATACAGTTAAACCAAAGCCAATATACACTGATGTTTGATAGTCTAAACCAAAACCAATTTTATTATAGGCTAAATATGTGAAACATACTGTACTAATAAAGGCTGCTGGAACAGTACAAACCCAGTGGAATTTATTATAACGATATAAATAAGCCGCTGCTGTCCATAACATTACCATTGCGGTTGTTTGGTTTGCCCAAGTAAAGTAGCGCCATAAAATACCAAACTTAACATCCGAGGCAATAATCCAGAAACCGACTGCAAATAGTGGTACCGCAATAAGCAAGCGCTTAGCTAAAGTGCGTTGTTCAATTTTGAAGAATTCAGCAATAATCAAACGAGCAGAGCGGAACGCTGTATCACCAGAGGTAATAGGTAACACAACAACGCCTAACACTGCAAAGATACCACCAATGGTGCCTAAGAAGTAAATTGAAGAATCATATACAACTTTAGATGGAGAGCCCTTGTCTGTAGCCAAGAGTAAGTCTCCTAAATTATCATAGAAACTTAAGCCAACTGCACACCAAACTAACGCAATAATACCTTCTGTAATCATTGCACCATAGAAAATGAAACGACCTTCTTTTTCATTTTCAGCACAGCGTGCCATCAATGGTGTTTGAGTCGCGTGGAAACCAGAAAGCGCACCACAAGAAATTGTTAAGAAGAGTAATGGCCATAATGGTAATTCTTTGCGAGTTTCAAAGTTTTGTAAGAATTTTTCAAAACTCATGCCATCAACAGAACGGAAAAACTCGATAGGATCTGCGCCATTTAAATGACTAGAAATTAAGCCATACACCATACCCGCAGACATGAATAATAATAATCCACCAAATAATGGGTAAATGCGGTCAATGATTTTATCAATTGGCAATAATGTTGCCACAATGTAATAAAAGAAAATAATTCCAGTCCATACTGCGACGACCGTTGGTTTGTCCATACCCCAAACACGAATTTCACTCACATTTTGCGCCGCACTTGCCACATCTTGAGCATTAGCAGCTACTGTGCTTGCAGTACCAAAAACATCTAAAGTAATCGTACTTAATAATTGCGCTGGACTGGTTACAAACACAATACCAACGAGGAATAACAGAACTACCGCAAGAACGTTAATAAAGGCTTTAACTGGAGCGCCTAAATAACGTCCAGCAAGAGTAGGCATTGAAGCTCCACCATTACGCACACTTAACATTCCACAGAAATAATCATGTACTGCACCAGCAAAAATACAACCTAACACGATCCATAACATTGCTACTGGTCCATATAACGCTCCCATGATAGGACCAAAAATTGGACCAGTACCTGCGATATTCAATAATTGAATTAGCCAAATTTTCTTTTTAGACATTGGAACATAGTCAACGCCATCTGTCATAGAATAGGCTGGAGTCGTTTTGTTTGGATTGATAACAAATACTTTCTCAATAAATTTACCGTATGTGAAATATCCTAACACTAATAGATAATAGAGCCACACAAAAGAAAAACCATAACATAATAGTCACCTAAGGATAATATAAAAAAATATGCCAGCCTCACCTAAGTAAAGCTGGCATATTTTAGAGATTTGTTTGTTATACTTAAGTAAACTAAGGTTAATGCATTTGTTACACTTCTTTTCTATTATGTGAAGCAGTTCACAATTATGCTGATTTATTGACCGCTTTTTTTCGTATCTTGTTTTGCATCTTCATCAAATTTAACGACAGGTACACAACTTCTACAAGCACCTTGATCTACTTCCATTTCGTCACAAAATTGATTATAAGCATCTAACATCCGACGAAAAAAACCTTTCTTTTCAGATTGCTCCGACATTACAATTCTCCTTCTGGTATAAAAATCGCTCTATCATAGAAAATTTTCATATTTTTGCAACATTTCTTTTACTTCATGACGGCAAATAACTAAACCTTGGCGATAACCAGCGCAAAATGAAAAATCCTTTTCTCCTGCGAAATGTTTTCTTAAAGTTGGGCAATCAGAAGCATTTACTTTCTTCAACAAGCGCCATAAAGCAGGTCGAGCGGCAAATAAAGTGCGGTGGTAAAACGCAAAATTTTGTAGCGAATATAAATCAAAGGGCGTCAATTCTTCCTCAATAACTTGATTTAGCATAACTTCACTTAACAATGCGTGATCAGACAAAACAAAATCGCGTTTAAATTGGTTAATACATTGTTGAGAAAAGACTTTTCCTTCCTCAGTCAAGGGGCAAATCGCCAGCGCATTATAAGCGCCACTACTACTTTCTTTATGTTCACTTAAATACACCAAATTAAAACCGCACTTTTGCCAAAAATTTGATAATTCAGTGCTGTAACCAAAACTGACCGATAAAAAATCAATATCCTTTTCTGTTTTCATCATAACAATGAGCTTTTGCCCAATGCCTTTTCTTTGCCAATTTGGTTGCAATGCGATACGAGAAATGCGCAAAGAACGCAATTCACAAGCCTGTGCATTAAGATATTGAAATGCCAATAATTGCGCACCTAAATTGCCTTTAGGTCTGCGTTCCCCTCGACAAATTGCGCTAATAAGCTCTTGCTCAAATAATCCGCCTTCTTCTAATGCCCATATTCCACCAAGTAATTTCTTTTCGCTTTCCGCCAAGTAAAAACGTTGTTTTGGTGCATCGAATAAACGGCGTAAATCAACGGGAGAAGTACGATAATGCGCCAAAGAGAGTAAGCCGTAAAAATCGGCTAATTGCGTTGATAATTGCTGTTGATTGAGTGATTTTATGTGAATATGCTTATCTGGTTGATAATCTGATTGAGGAAAATCATCTTCGCTATTGAGCAATAAAAGCGCATCAATAAAAGGTTCTAACTTATCATCATTATGCCAGCGCAACGGCTCAATTAATTCAAACTCAAGGCTTTTTCTTTGTTGTTGCTGCAAAATACGTTGCTTAAATTTCAAGCTAAAACCACGCCCAGTCCCTTCATAGCTATGAATGGTGGTACTAAACACAATATGTTGAAAATGAGCACTAAAACAATCGAGCGTACTCACAGGCAACATAGCTGCTTCATCCACCAATAACCAAGCGTCTTCATATTGCAGTGGATTTTCTGTCAAATTTTGCACCAATTCATCGGGCGCAATAAACGTAACAGCTTGATGCGCAAATTTTTGCAAAATATCCACCGCACTTTTATTCGCAGCGGTGAGATACACTTTTTGCTTTAATTGCTGAGAGAGTAAACCTAATAAAGCGGATTTCCCTCGCCCACGTTTTGCCGTTAAAAAATACATATCGGCTTGTTGCTGCAAAATTTGCTGAATGATTTTTTGCTGTGTCTCGTTTGCCTCTATTGGTGTAGAAAGTTGAGCTGAAAAAAGGCAATCAGGTTGGCTATTTTGCGTAAGAATTGGGGCTATGGAATAACTAATAGCAAACTGAAATTGTTGAACAAGTTGTTGGAAATGTTGGATAAAGTGCGGTGTTGAAATGACATTTTCTACCCCCGCCCAACGTAAACTATCAATATCCTCTTGTTGCGCTAAAAATTGCCAATGATTAAGTAGAATATTTAGCGTGCCACCAGCTTTTAATGTCCCTGCAACAATCGCCAAACTTTCTAAATGAAAGCCCTGACGAGCATCAAAAATCACATTGGCAAATTCTTGCCCAAGTAAATTTTTTGCTTTTTGCACAGGGCAAAAATTCATATTAAAGGTAGGTCTTTCCCAACCTAACCAGAGAATATCCTGATTAGGTGAATGAGGGGATAAAAAGTGCGGTGAAAAATCTTGCAAATTCGGGGTAATAATAATTTGCACATGACGATGTGGCAGCATTTTAATTACGCTATTTCTCGGCAATATAGGGATCCGCAAAACCGAGCCCAAGCATAATGCCAGTTTCTAAACTTTCCATTTCCTCAGCCTCATCATCTTCAATATGATCATAGCCTAACAAATGCAAACTGCCATGCACAATCATATGTGCCCAATGCGCCATTAAAGGCTTTTCTTGCTCTTCTGCCTCTCGTTCTACCACTTGGCGACAAATGACTAAATCGCCCAGTAACGCTAACTCAACTTCATCTGGACATTCAAAAGGAAAAGAAAGCACGTTGGTCGGCTTATCTTTACCACGATAAGTCAAATTCAAATGATGACTTTCTTCTTCATCAACAATGCGTACGGTCATCTCTGGCTCTAAATTTTCAGCTCGAATTGCTGCATTTGCCCATTGCTGAATTTGCTCTGCTGTGGGTAAATTTTCTGTATTTTCGCTGGCTATTTGTAAATCAATAATCACATTTTTCATGGTGTTAACCTTTTTAACCTTTGTATAAAGTTATTTCGTGCAATTCCATTTTCGGAGCCTGTTCTTGCGCTTTTTCTAACCGCTCTTTTTGTTTTTGTTCAGCTAATTGCTGGCGGCGAAGTTCATCTTGAATTTCCCACGCATCGTAAGCTTGTACCACTTTTGCCACAACAGGATGACGCACAATATCCTTGCTATCAAAATAATTAAAACTTAATTCAGACACATTTTCTAACACTTCAATAGCATGGCGAAGGCCAGATTTTTGGCTACGAGGTAAGTCAATTTGCGTCACATCGCCCGTAACAACTGCTTTAGAATTAAAGCCAATTCGGGTTAAAAACATTTTCATTTGTTCAACAGTGGTATTTTGGCTTTCATCTAAAATAATAAAGCTATCATTTAAAGTTCGCCCACGCATATAAGCCAATGGCGCAATTTCAATCACATTACGCTCCATTAACTTTTGCACACGCTCAAATCCTAACATCTCAAATAACGCATCATAAAGAGGACGTAAATAAGGCTCAATTTTTTGCCCTAAGTCACCGGGTAAGAAACCCAATTTTTCGCCTGCTTCAACCGCTGGGCGAGTCAGCAAAATACGGCGCACTTCTTGGCGTTCCAATGCTTCAACTGCTGCAGCCACTGCTAAGAATGTTTTCCCCGTTCCTGCAGGGCCAATACCAAAGCTAATATCATGGGTCAAAATATTATGGAGATATTCAATTTGATTTTTACCTCGCGGTTTAATGAGACCACGCTTAGTTTTGATCGTGGTGCTATAAACCTTACTTTCCTCACGCTCTGCCTGTGGATTGTCTTGTAATAACATTCGGCTTTCTTGAATTGCCAAATGAACATCTTCCAAATCAAGTTCTTTCACTTTGCCACGAATTTGTGCCGTATCAGCATACAAATTCTGAATTAATTGCACCGCACTTTTTAGCAAAGAAACATGATGCGCCTTTTCTTCTTCCTCTGCCGACTGCAAAGTAAAGGTAAAATTACGTCTTGAAATAACCAGATTAAAACTACTTTCAATTAGCTGTAAGTGCTCATCAAATGCGCCACAAAGGGATTGTAAGCGAGCATTATCTTGCGGTTCAAGGGTAAAAACTTCAGTTAAATTGTTCAAAATAATATCCTTGTATATCTCTGTTTTTATTGGCTTTTTGCCTGTTGTAATACTTCTGCCATTTGCATATTTTGAATAATACTACGGCGCTCAACATTAGATTTGCCACTATCCAAAATTTTCTGCCATAAACTTAATGCCAAAGCATAATCTGCTTTTAAAAATGCCTCTCCAGCTTGCAAGGATAAAATAGAAACCTCTTGCGGATCTTGCTGTAAAGCAGCATCGATCAATTTCTGAATATCGGCATTCATTTTCTGACCATTTTGATAATAAAGTGCGGTAGCCGCCAAACCTAAAAGTGCGGGCGAACTTCCGCCTAAACGTTCTGCGTTAGAATAGGCAATTAAGGCATTGCTAAATTCATTGCTCAACATATATGCCTTACCAAGCTCGACCCAATGTTCAATATTATTCGGATCCTGTCTTAAACGATTTTGAATACGCGTAATATAGTCATCATTTTTTTGCTCTGTGGTAGCTTGTGCCAATTCTTGCTCTCGAGCCAAAATCATTTGTTCGCCTTGTTGCGCATGGGTAAAACGATTAAGGGAAAAATAATAAGCGCTCGGCAATAACAATAAAAGGAAGAACAAAATAAAGGAAAAACCGACCGCACTTTTACTCATAAGTAATTGAGAACGATCTTGTTTCTGTAACTGTTTTTCATCCGCCAATAAACGTTGAGCAAATTCATCGGCAAGTTCTGGCGCAATATTATGCTGCACTTGTTGCTGGTAAAGTCGGATATTTTCTTGTTGGCGATAGTTCTTTTGCCAATCAATTTTTTGACCAAAGGGAACAAAAATCAACAAGCCAATTATGCTAAAAATCAGTAAGCCCAAAATAAATATTGTCATTTTTTATTCCACTTTTTCTAATAATTTTTTTAACTCAGCTTGTTGCTCCACACTGAGCTGAGAGTTAAGTTGCGAATTGAGTTGTGAGCCTGACTTATCTCGTCTTTTAAGATAAAACCAACTAGCACAAGCTGACAAAATCAGTAACACAAAAGGCAATCCCCATAACAGCAAAGTAGTGCTTTTGAATGGCGGATCATAGCGCACAAAATCACCAAATCGATCCGTTAAAGTAGCCACAATTTGTTCATTGCTTTTCCCTTCATTGACCATTTGATAAACCTCAAGGCGCAAATCATAGGCAATAGGGGAATTTGACTCCACCAGATTTTGATTTTGACATTGTGGACAACGCAAAGATTTTGCTAAAGCAACAGCACGATTGCGATCATCGTTATTTTTAAATTGGTAAGTATCCACCATTTCCGCAAAAGAAAATGCAGACAAAAAACATAACAATAATACTAATCTTCTCATTCACAACATCTCACAATTCTATTTCCATTTTGCTAATTCAGGCAAAATCACTTTTTGCACAAGCTCAGGATCAAAAGCGCCCGAATGGCGATAACGAATCACGCCATGTTTATCCACAATATAAGTTTCTGGTGCACCATCGACACCTAACTTCATCGCCAATGTACCTTTACTATCATTCACAACTAATACAAAAGGATTTCCCATTCTCTCAAGCATTGCAACCGCACTTTGTGGCTTATCACGATAATTTAAGCCCACAATTTTGATGCCCTGCTGTGCTAATTCCATTAAAATCGGATGCTCTTGTTTACAATATTCACACCAAGAACCCCATACATTAATGAGAAAAACTTCATTGGGAAGGTTTTGATTGCTTAACTGCTTAGTCGGATTAAACAAATCTGCTTGGGAAAATTCGGGTACAGGCTTACCAATTAACGCCGATGCGATTTTCTTTGGATCTTGTTGTAAGCCCAAAAGCAACATGGCACAAACCGCTAAAATCAAAATAAGCGGAATAAACATTAATTTACGGCTCATTTTTTACGCACTCCAAACATCGCAAGTAAAGCACCTAGTGCCATTAAAATACCCCCAACCCAAAGCCAGCGGACAAAAGGTTTATAATGCAAGCGGAAAGTAAATTCCCCCACACCAAGTTTATCGCCCATCACAATATATAAATCGCCAAACCAACCCCATTGCAAACCAACTTCAGACATATTCATTGTACGCACATCATAATGGCGGCGTTCGGGATAAAGTGCGGTAATTTTTTGCTGATTTTTGTAAATCTCAAAATGAGCTTTTTCACTCGTGTAATTTGGCCCTATTTCATTGGTAAATCCTAAATAATGGAACTCATAGCCATTGAGTTCTTGACGATCATTTGGTGCTAAGCGCACACCAATTTCACTCGCAAAATAGCTCGACATTGTCGCACCAATAACAGTAATTGCCACGCCACCATGGGCTAGTATCGTGGCAAAATGTTTTAGCGATAACTTGAACCAATTTGTCCACAAGGTTGTAAACAATAGCCATAAAGCCAAGGTCATAAAAATCAAGGCAATAGGTTCAAATTGCAAAGCATCGTTTTGTTGAATTGTGTAGGCAATGATGATGTAAGCCAAAATCAAAGCAGGCAATAACAACCATAAAGAACGGCGCAGCGCAGTTGCTTTTATTTTTTGCCAAAATGTTGCCAAAACTAAAATCATTGCCAACAAAGCAATAATTAATAAAGGAATAAAAATAGTATTGAAATAAGGCGCACCAACAGAAATAGAACCCCAGCCCAAAGTACTAAATAGCATCGGATAAAAAGTGCCGAGGAAAACACTCGCCGTTGCGACTGTAAACAAAATATTTGCTAGCAACATGACACTTTCTTTTGAAACTAAACGAAAACGTACCGCACTTGATTGCACATTTGCTTTTAAGGCAAATAAAGTCATTGAACTGACAGTTAATAGGAAAAATAGCATTAATAACGCAATTCCTCTCTCACCGTCCATAGCAAAGGCATGTACGGAAGTGAGCACACCCGAACGAACAATAAATGTTCCAAGCAAGCTAAAAGCAAAGGCAAAGAGGGAAAATAAAATCGTCCAGTAGCTGAAAATGCCCCGTTGTTCAGTGACAGACAAGCTATGTAATAAGCCAAGTCCTAATAACCATGGCATTAAAGAAGCATTTTCCACAGGATCCCAAAACCACCAGCCACCCCAGCCTAATTCATAATATGCCCACCATGAACCTAACATAATGCCCAAGGTTAAAAAAAACCAAGAAACTAGAACCCAAGATCTTGTCCAACGTGCAATAGCCGCATCTAAATGTCCACTTACTAAAGCTGCAACGGTCAGGGCAAAATTTACTGCGAAACCAACATAGCCCAAATACAATAAAGGAGGATGAAAAATTAGTCCTATATCTTGCAACATAGGATTAAGATCTCGCCCCTCTAATGGCGCAGGGAAAATACGAATAAAAGGATTAGAAAAGAAGATAATAAAAAAAGCAAAACCAGCACAAATCAGCCCTAAAATAACTTGAGCTTGCGTTGCAATAATAGGATCTATTTTGCGACTAAAAAAAGCAAATGCCATTGCCCATAAACTTAAAGCAAATAGCCAGAACAACATTGACCCTTCATGACCGCCCCAAGTAGCTGCAATTTTGAAGAAAATAGGCAATTGTGAATTCGAATGGGCTGCAACATATTCCAAAGAAAAATCATCAACTGCGAAAGAATAAGCCAGAATACCGATAGAAAGGGTGGTAAAAATAGCGAACAAATAACTTAAATTACGAGCGCTTGCCATTAAATTTATCTTACCTTGCCAAATGCCAATTTGTGGCACAATCGCAAGTAATAAGGAACAAATAAAAGCAATAAGTAATGCAATAAAACCAAGTTCAGGGATCATGTGATTTTTCAAAATAGCAAATAATATCGGGGCGATATAATAACCTAGAATAAGGGAAATTCAATTCATACACCAAAAATAAAAATCTTTGTTTACAATCCTTTATTGTGCAGCTTTAAAATCCAGTCCGAAATAAGATAAAACATTAATTTTAGCTACCGCACTTCTTTATTTATCTTCTCCAAGCGTTCACGCAAACGTTTTCGTTTTGAAAAATTTACTTTATAATAGCGCCGATTTTTTATTTATATACCAAGGTCAAAAAGTTTATGTTACAAGTTTTCCGTGGCTCACCAGCCCTTTCTGAATTTCGTTTAAACCAACTTCAACAAAAATTCCAACAACATCAACTGCCTGTGCAATCTGTTTATGCGGAATATTTGCATTTTGTGGAGCTAAATGCACCGCTTGCAACGGAGCAGGAAGACAAGCTCAAAGCCCTCTTGCATTATGGTCCAACCCTTGAAGAACACAGCCCAACAGGTTTTTGTCTGATTGTTACCCCTCGTCTTGGCACGATTTCCTCTTGGTCTTCAAAGGCAACAGATATTGCTCATAACTGCGGTTTAGCGGAAATCAACCGTATTGAGCGTGGTTTGGCGTACTATTTTGAATTTTCAGCCCAACCGACTGATGAGCAACTTGCGACCTTAAAAGGCTTGCTGCACGACCGTATGCTTGAAACGGTGTTAAGCAATGAAGGCGAAGGGGCGGCACTTTTCGCTCAACAGCAGCCGAAGGAATTTACTACGGTTGATGTATTAGGCGGAGGACGTAAAGCCTTGGAAGATGCCAATGTGAATTTAGGTTTAGCATTAGCGGAAGATGAAATTGATTATTTAGTGGAAAATTTCACCGCACTTGGACGCAACCCGAACGATATTGAGCTGTATATGTTCGCCCAAGCCAACTCGGAGCATTGCCGCCATAAAATCTTCAATGCCGACTGGGTGATTGATGGCGAAAAACAGGATAAATCCCTGTTCAAAATGATTAAAAATACCTTTGAGAAAACCCCTGACTATGTGCTTTCTGCCTATAAAGATAATGCCGCAGTCATGGAAGGCTCAAAAGTGGGGCGTTTCTTCCCTGATCAAGACGGGCAATATCGCTACCACAACGAAGATGCCCACATCTTAATGAAAGTGGAAACTCACAACCACCCAACTGCCATTTCGCCATTCCCAGGCGCAGCGACAGGTTCGGGCGGTGAAATTCGTGATGAAGGTGCAACAGGACGTGGGGCAAAACCAAAAGCAGGTTTAACGGGCTTCTCGGTGTCTAACCTTGTGATCCCAAACTTTGAACAACCTTGGGAAAATCCGCTTTCTAAGCCAAACCGTATCGCTTCGGCGTTAGATATTATGATCGAAGGTCCACTTGGTGGGGCAGCGTTCAACAATGAATTTGGTCGCCCAGCTTTGCTTGGTTATTTCCGTACTTATGAAGAAAAAGTAAACAGTTTTGCAGGAGAAGAAGTACGTGGCTACCACAAGCCAATTATGCTTGCAGGTGGTATCGGCAACATTCGTGCAGAACACGTGCAAAAAGGTGAAATTCCAGTAGGGGCGAAGTTAATCGTGCTTGGTGGCCCTGCGATGAATATCGGCTTAGGCGGTGGTGCAGCTTCATCAATGGCATCGGGTAAATCCAAAGAAGATTTAGATTTTGCTTCTGTTCAACGTGAAAACCCTGAGATGGAACGCCGTTGCCAAGAAGTGATCGACCGTTGTTGGCAGTTAGGCGAAGACAACCCGATTTTATTTATTCACGATGTGGGTGCAGGCGGTTTATCTAATGCAATGCCTGAATTAGTTCACGACGGTGAGCGTGGCGGTAAGTTCGACTTACGTTCGATTTTATGCGATGAAAAAGGGATGTCGCCGTTAGAAATTTGGTGTAACGAATCGCAAGAGCGCTATGTGTTAGCAGTAGCCCCTGAAAAACTTGAATTATTTACCGCACTTTGTGAGCGTGAACGTGCCCCTTTTGCAGTGATCGGAGAAGCCACTGAAGAAAAACATTTAACCCTTTCCGACAGCCATTTCGACAACAAGCCGATTGATTTGCCGATGAATGTGTTACTTGGCAAAACCCCAAAAATGACCCGAGATGTGTTGTCAAAAACGGTAGAAAATGCACCGCTTGCACAGGATGAAATCCAGCTCAAAGAAGCCTTGCATCGTGTGCTACGTTTACCCGTCGTCGCAGAAAAAACCTTCTTAATTACCATCGGCGACCGTTCAGTGACCGCTATGGTAGCTCGTGATCAAATGGTCGGTCCTTGGCAAATTCCTGTTGCCGACTGTGCGGTAACGACTGCAAGTTTAGATAGCTACCATGGCGAAGCGATGTCCATGGGCGAACGTGCGCCAGTTGCCTTGCTTGACTTCGGTGCATCAGCACGCCTCGCCGTTGCAGAAAGCATCACTAACATTGCGGCAACCAATATCGGCGACATCAAGCGTATTAAACTCTCTGCTAACTGGATGTCCGCAGCAGGTCACGAAGGGGAAGATGCAGGCTTATACGAAGCAGTGAAAGCGGTGGGTGAAGAGCTTTGCCCAGCCCTAGGCATCACCATTCCTGTGGGTAAAGACTCTATGTCGATGAAAACCACTTGGAACGAAAACGGCGAACAAAAAGCCGTTACTGCACCACTTTCCTTAGTGATTTCTGCTTTCGCTCGTGTGGAAGATGTTCGCAAAACCGTTACCCCACAATTACGCACCGATAAAGGTACAACTCGCTTATTGTTGATCGACTTAGGCGAAGGCAAAAATCGTCTAGGTGCAACCGCACTTACCCAGGTTTACAAGCAACTAGGCGACAAACCTGCGGACGTCGTGAATGTAGAAACCCTCAAAAACTTCTTCAACGCAATGCAAGCCCTTGTGGCACAACAAAAATTATTGGCATACCACGACCGTTCAGACGGTGGTTTAATCGCTACCCTTGCGGAAATGGCATTTGCGGGCAACTGTGGTGTGGAAGTGGATATTTCTGCCTTGGGCGACAACGACTTAGCAGTGTTATTCAATGAAGAATTAGGGGCAGTTATCCAAATTTCCGACAGCGAATTAAACAACGTGCGTGAGATCTTAAATGCACATAATCTATTACCAATCACCAAAGAACTTGGTGCGGTGGTTGAAGGCGATCTGTTTGAAATTAGTCGTGGCACTCGCAAATTACTCAGTGAAAAACGCTCAGAATTGCGTGGTATTTGGGCGGAATTAACCCACCAAATGCAACGTTTGCGTGATAACCCAGAATGTGCAGACCAAGAGTTTGAAACGAAAAAAGATCCAAATAACAAAGGCTTATCGGTACATTTAACTTACGACATCAACGAAGATATTGCGGCACCTTATATCAATAAAGGCGTGAAACCGACCATTGCGATCTTACGTGAACAGGGCGTAAACAGCCATTACGAAATGGCAGCAGCCTTTGACAGAGCTGGTTTCAACAGCATTGACGTGCATATGAGCGACTTAATGAGCGGTCGCAGAAACTTAAAAGATTTCAATGCGCTAGTGGCTTGTGGCGGCTTCTCTTACGGCGACGTATTAGGTGCAGGCGGCGGTTGGGCGAAATCAATCTTATTCAACCCAATGTTGCGTGACCAATTCAGCCAATTCTTCGCTAACCCGAACACACTTACATTAGGGGTATGTAATGGTTGCCAAATGGTGTCTAACTTAGCGGAAATTATCCCAGGCACAGAAAACTGGCCTCGCTTCGTCCGTAACAAATCCGAACGCTTTGAAGCGCGTGTTGGCTTAGTGCGTATCAACGATACCAACAACCACTGGTTCGCAGGCATGGCAGGTAGCCATATGCCGATTGCGGTTTCTCATGGTGAAGGGCAGGTAGAATTTAAAAATAGTGAGCAACTTCACAATTTACAGGATCAAAACTTGATCATTGCTCAGTATATCGACAATAATCTCCAACCAACGGAAACCTACCCTGCTAACCCTAACGGCTCAGCTCTTGGCATCACCGCCATCGGCAACGCAGACGGACGTGTCGCCATTATGATGCCACACCCAGAACGTGTATTCAGAGCGGTGAGTAACTCTTGGTATCCAGAAGACTGGAACGAAGATGGTGCATGGATGAGAATGTTTAGGAATGCGAGGGTGGTTCTCTAAGAAAGCACAAAAGTGCGGTTTTTATACCGCACTTTTTAGTTTGCCGTGAGTTTCTTTATGTATGGGCTAAACCCATCCTACGAATTTGGAAAGTTCAACAACATCTCCCGATAATACTCATATTGCTTACGTCTTAACTCAATTTCCTTTGGCAAGCCATCGCTGATGAAATTGGTCAAGCGGTCAAATTTATCCAAAATGGCGACAATCTTGGCTTGAGTTTCAAGTGATGGGATTGGGATTTGATAGTTCAAAATAGCTTCTTTATTTCCCCTTGGCATTTTTGCCCCTTTGGCGTGCTTCATGTTGTAATCAAAAAACTTATCATCTGCTAAAACTTGATAAAGATATCTTGGATTAATCTTTTGACTCATAACACGAATAACTAAAACATCGCCATTTGTGCCACCCATACAGTCAGCATGCCAAATTTTCTTTAAATACGGTCGAATGTTACCAATCAAAATATCATCTTTGATAAACTCGGTTAAGTTGCCTGATGTTGGTACATAATTGGATAAGGTTTTACCAGCTCTGTTTTGTAATAAATTATCCACACCAACATAATTGCTTTCATCTAATTTCTCAAAGCTGATACGACTTTTGGAATAAGATGCTACCTCCCCCAAAGTCTTCCACTCAAACCCCACCTTTGCCAATTCACTTTCAGACAATAGCAAATCCCGATAGTATTGATATTGTTTTTTCTCAAGATATGTTCAGTTTCAAGTGCGGTTGTTAAATCGGTGTTTAATTCCGTCAAAATATCCAGTATTTTTACAATTTCTTTTTGTAATTCTAATTTAGGTACGGGGATTAAGAGAGTTTTTAATTCACTTGCATTTAAAGCTGGAATTCCCGTAAAAGTACATAGACTATGAATTTGCTTTTGGAAATGTAGTAGCAAATGAAATAAAAAGCGTACATCTAACTCATCACTATCTTTAATCGTAACAGAATAATTTAAATTCCCACGAAAATATTTTCCTTCTTGCCACGTAATAGAACCAACTCCAGCTCCACGAGTAGTAACACCAATAGGATCATTTTCAGTATTCCACTCATTAATATAACCCAAGGGTTCACGACCACTATTTATCACTGGATAGATACCTTGGTTATTTTCTATTTTTTGTTTATTAATAGATTGACCAGTTTTAACATCAACAACCTCCCCCAACGGCTTCCACTCCACTTCCGCTTGTTCAATCATTGTTAAAATATTGGTTTTCATCTTCTCTCTCAATTAATGTGATTGTAGGGACGCCACGCTGGCGTCCGAATAAAAATTTTTAAATTCTTTTTAAAATTAAACAATTACGCTGGTATTTGAAACGGACGCCAGCGTGGCGTCCCTACAAATACTCTGCTATTTAATCGTTGTGCAACTGCTACATAATATCGAAAATTTCTTTATTTTAAAAAGGAGAATGAGTATGAATAGGAAATATAAAATGAATAATCATGATAGAGTCTATTTTGTTAGTTTTGCAACTGATTATTGGGTAGATTTTTTATTCGAGAAGTTATTTTCAAGCTAGGATAATAGTTTTGTCACATACGTTTTATATATTAAATTCCAGACATAAAAAAGCCGCTATCAAGCGGCTTTGATCAAATATTATTTATTAGAATTTAAAACCAACGGAGAGACGTAATGCATCATTATTATATGAAGTACTTGTATAACGTAATCCTTGTTTAGTAGAGTTTTGGTAAGTGATTTTTGAATTAGTATGATAATAACCTAGTTCTACTAAGAAAGATTTATATTCAATCCCAATCCCCAAACCTAAATAAAGACCGTTTTTAGTTTTAAGATCACTAAGGTAGCTACTTCCATCTTCTTTTCTTAAAGTCCCTCTTTGCATTTGATCAGTAAAATGATCATATTGTGTATCACGAATTTTATTAAATGAATAACCTAAATTCCCTTTAAAATAAAGATTCGTATTTTGATTAAGAGGATAATTTTGTTTAAGAATTAAATAGACGGGTAGAGAGGAATAACGATTGACGTTGTAAGTTCCAACTATAGTAGATTCATGAACATTTGGTTGATATTCACCTTGACTATTTCCATCATAAATTGTGGTAGTTTTAAATCCTTTCCGTTTAATATAACCAATACCAAGACCAAGCTCTGTTTTTGGAAAAACATTATAGGTAGTCTCTAAAAATACACTTGGAGAAAAGGTATTCTTTTTCGATGGAGTTGGAATATATGGTCCATTTGGTGCGTTAATATCTTTATCACCAATGATTTGGAATGACTCAAAACGAGAAGTTAAATCAATCCCAGCCTTACCATAAAAATTAAACCCACTAGTTTGAGCAATTGCGAAAGCAGGTAAAACCGATAACACAGTTAAAAATAGTTTGTTAATTTTCATAATCACATTCCATTTGTAGTAATAATAAAATAAAAAATTAGGTAGACAATTTCTACCTCGCGGTATACTAATTATTAGGTAGATAAAAGTAAAGATGATTATCAATAATAGGGTGTTAATTCGATAGTTGTTTTGTAATCAGCTCATAAACTTAAGATTGATATCCCTAGTCACATATTTTAATGTAATTTCATCTATCAAATACTTTGCATAAATAAATTAACTGCTAATCCGCCAAAAACCAACCAAACAAAAAGCATTACTCCTAACAACAAGGGTTTTACCCCTGCTTTTTTTATGGCGCTGACATGAGTAGTTAGTCCTAAAGCTGTCATAGCAGCGATTAGCAATAAACCGTCTAAATCTACGATAAATTTAACCGCACTTTTTGGCAAAATATCGAAGGAATTGAACACTGCCATTAGGATAAATAAAAAGGCAAACCAAGGAATATTGATTTTGCTTTTATCTGATTTTTGTTTGGATAACGCCCAAGATAAAATTAATAAAAAAGGAGCAAGCATCATCACTCTAATCATTTTGGTGATGACTGCTGTATCCGCAACTGTCGGGCTAATATTGCCGCCTGCGGCATAGACTTGAGCCACTTCGTGAACGGTCGAGCCAATATAAATACCAAATTGATGATCAGTTAGCCAATGTTGTAAATAATTGTAGCTGATCGGGTATAAGAACATGGCAATGGTGCCGAAAATTACTACAACCGCAACTGCAACAGAGACTTTATGGGATTCAGCTTTAGTCACTGGCTCCATTGCCATGACGGCTGCTGCTCCACAAATACTACAACCACCAGCGGTTAAATATACTGTCTGCTTATCCATTTTCAGCCAATAAATGCCTAAGGCAATGGCGAGAAAAAAGGTAGAAGTGAGCATAATGGCATCGCTCACAATAGCATTAACGCCTACATGACTAATATCTTGTAAAGTCAAACGAAAGCCATATAGCACAATTCCGATGCGTAACAATGTTCCTTTCGCAAATAGCACCCCTTTGTCTAATTTGCTTGAAAGTGCGGGATAAAATGTGTTGCCAATAAAAATACCGAGCAAAATGGCTATGGTTAATGCACTGATTTTAGCTTGATGTGCAAATTGTGTACTTGCTAACCAACTTACAATGGTGGTTAATAAAGCTATGAAACCTAATCCAAGATAAAAACTTCTATTTTTCATGTTATTTCCACTTAATATTTAGTTAATTTAGATAAAAAGTTTCTGACGTGAATTAAACTGAGAAACCTTAGTCAAATTGAGGGCATTTTACGCCTCGATAATAGCATTGTCCACAAAACTACTTTTCTGTACGAGATAAAATTATTTCACTCTAACACCAAAATGGTTTCCGACCTTCCTTTCATTTCCTTGCAACAGAGGTAAATCAGAAATACGTTTTTGATCCACAACCATGACCGAACTACCACCACCATCTAAATTAATTGCTTTCGTTAATTTTAAGTCTGTGGCGAGATCCGCAAGTTCATCTAAAGTCATACCACGATAAGTAAGTTGTCTGCCCTCCACCACGACTAAATAAAGTAAGTTCTGGCCTTCATCTAAACCAACCATGGTGCGAGGATGTTTATCACTGAAAATAGATTGGCTGCAACCAACTTTATCTTGTGGGGCACAACTAAATTTTTTGGATTTATGATCATAGTAATGCCAACCAGCAATAGCTAACTGCCATTTAGGATTGATTTTTGCCGCATGATTCTTTGGATCAATAATACATTTGTTATCTTTGTCACAAGCCAAGAAGGAGCGAGATCTTGTATCTCTAGCATTCCTCCATGGTCTATATTGACTAATGTTCATACCAATGGGCGAACCGTCTTTACGAAAAAAACTACCGTTAATTGCCACCGCACTTTGATACTTTTCTGCAAATTCCGAAACGGTTAACCCTTGATCTTTTGGATTTGTAGTAACTAGCTCAATGTTTTTACAAGATAAGTTAATCTGGCTGATGTGAATATAGTCATTTTTTGAATACGTTTTCATGCAATCTTTAGCTTGAGTAGATAAAGAGAGAAAACTTGGCAGCAATAACAGAATCAGAAGTTTTATATTAAAAATAAAATTACGCATAACACAAAACTGAAAAGGGCTGAATTATCAGCCCTTTGCTTGTCAATATCAGATTAGAACAATACTCTTGCACGAATAGTGCCATCGATTTGTTTAAGTTTAGCCAATAATGGCGCAGTGTCTTCAGTTTCAATATCAATTACCACATAACCAATTTGGGCATCAGTTTGTAAATATTCAGCTGCAATATTGATATTTTGCTCCACAAACACTTGGTTGATTTTGGTTAAAATACCTGGGCGATTATGGTGAATATGTAACAAACGTTTGGTGCCACTATGTTCTGGTAAAGAAACTTCAGGGAAATTCACAGCAGAAAGGGTTGAACCATTATCGGAATATTTAACAAATTTATTGGCTACTTCTGTTCCAATATTTTCTTGTGCCTCAGCGGTTGAACCACCAATATGTGGAGTTAAAATAACATTGTCAAAGGCACGCAATGGCGAAATAAACTCTTCTTCAATTGAAGCTGGTTCTTCTGGGAATACATCAATTGCCGCACCACGAATTTTTTTGCTTTCCAAAGCTTGTGCTAAAGCATCAATATCCACCACTGTGCCACGAGCTGCATTAATAAATACACAATCTGGTTTTAATTGAGCGATACGCTGTGCATTCATTAAATTTTTAGTTGAGGCATTTTCAGGCAAATGTAAAGAAACCACATCACTCGTGCGTAATAATTCTTCTAAACTGTTGATTTGTTGCGCATTACCTAAAGGCAATTTTGTTTCAATATCATAGAAATACACGTTCATACCTAGCGCCTCAGCAATAATGCTTAACTGAGAACCAATATGACCATAGCCTACAATGCCTAAACGTTTGCCACGCACTTCATAAGAACCAGCGGCTGATTTATTCCATAGTCCACGATGTACATCCGCATTCGCTTGTGGCACGTTGCGCATTAGTAACAAAATTTCACCAAGCACTAATTCAGCCACAGATCTGGTATTAGAAAATGGCGCATTAAAAACAGGAATACCGCGCGCTTTCGCTGCATCTAAATCAACTTGGTTTGTGCCAATACAAAAACAACCAATGGCAATTAACTTAGTTGCTTCCGCCAACACATCTTCCGTTAAAAAAGTGCGGGAACGAATACCAATAAAATGTGCATCTTTGATAGCCGCTTTTAATTCATCAGGCTCTAAAGCCTTTTGATGATATTCAATATTGGTATAACCTGCAGCTTTTAATACATCTAGTGCATTTTGGTGCACACCTTCTAAAAGCAAAAACTTAATTTTTGATTTATCCAGTGATACTTTTGTTGTCATATTTGCTCTCCTGTGTATTTTTATTTTAAATAATTATTCAATAATTTTGGCACCCTCTGGTGTACCAACAATCACAATATCCGCAGAACGTAAAGCGAAAATACCGTTTGTTACTACACCAGCAACATTATTCAATTCTTTTTCCATTTCTACTGGGTTCATGATTTTGAAGTTATAAACATCTAAAATGACATTGCCATTATCTGTTATCACGGATTCACGATATTCAGGCGAACCACCCAAAGCGACTAATTTACGAGCGACTTGTGAGCGAGCCATTGGAATAACTTCAACGGGTAAGGCGAATGTTGAGCCTAACACATCAACTTGTTTAGAACTATCCACTATGCATATGAAATTTTTTGCTAATGCAGCCACAATTTTTTCACGTGTTAATGCCGCACCACCACCTTTAATCATCATTTTTTGTGGATTAATTTCATCTGCACCATCAACATAAATATCCAAACCTGATACATCATTTGCACTAAAAACTTCGATGCCTTGTTTGCGTAATAATTCTTCTGAGGCTTTTGATGCAGCAACTGCGCCTTTGATCTGATCTTTGATTATACCTAATGCCTCAATAAAACAATTCACCGTTGAGCCACTGCCTACGCCGACGATACTGTAAGGTTTAACATATTGTAGAGCAGCTTGTGCGGCCATTTTTTTCATGCTTAATTGATCCATTTTTTTATCCTTTGTCTATAATTTTCTACTTATTTAACATCAAGTAAACGTTTGCGTATAAGCTCGTTACTTTAAAACTATTCGCCCAAATAAACAAGTTATTCAGGTAAAAACTCTGTTAATAATTCATTGAGGAAAAGTTTGCCTTGTTCAGTAATTTGCCAAGTGCGGTGTGTTTCTGACAAATATTTTTTCTCCAATGCCCAATCTATTTGTTTTTGCACCGCACTTTGTGCCAACCCAGTCAAAAACTCAAATTGTTGTTTCTCAACTGGTTCTAGCAAGCGAAAACGGTTCATAAAAAATTCAAAGGGTCGTTCTGCAACAGGAATATTTTTTTCCTCATACAAATATTCACCTCGCATATAACCTTTAGGGTGCTTAGTTTTGGAAAAACGTACAATCCGCCCATCAGTAAAACTCAGCTTGCCATGCGCACCACAACCAATAGCGAGATAATCGCCAAAACGCCAATAGTTCAAATTATGCCGACATTGAAACCCCTCTTTTGCATAAGCGGAAGTTTCATATTGCTGATAGCCCGCTTTTGTGAGCAATTGATGACCCTGCTCAAAAATATCCCAAAGCTCGTCATCATCAGGTAATTTTGGCGGACGATAGGCAAACATGGTATTTGGCTCAATCGTAAGTTGATACCAAGAAAGATGTGGAGGTGCTAACTCAATGGCTTGTTGCAAATCATCTAAGGCTTGCGCTAAAGATTGATTAGGCAAACCATGCATTAAATCTAAATTAAAGCTATTTAATACAGAATGTCTCGCAAATACCACCGCACTTTTCGCTTCAATAGCATTGTGAATACGTCCTAGCTTTTGTAATTTTTCATCGCTAAAACTTTGAATACCCATTGAAATGCGATTTACGCCGGCCTGAACATACCCCATAAAACGCTCACTTTCAGCGGTACTAGGATTAGCCTCAAGAGTAATTTCAATGTCTTTCTCAAAGGGAATAAGCTGCTTAATTTGATTTAATAAATAATCAATGTTTTGTGCAGAAAATAAGCTCGGTGTCCCACCACCAATAAAAATCGAATGTAATTTTCGCTTGGCTATTGATGAATGATAACGAAGTAAATCTTGCTTTAAGTCAGCGAGTAAATGCGTGATGTATTCCACCTCAGGAATAAACCCTTTCTGTGCATGAGAGTTGAAATCACAATAAGGGCATTTTTGTACACACCAAGGAATATGAATATACAAACTTAATGGCGGTAGCTGAATGGCAGATAATTGTACGGCAGAAAATTCAGTCATTATTTCAACCGCTCTTTTAATACAGCAAGCGCTCTAGCACGATGTGAAATTTTCTTTTTCTCCGAGGTTTCTAGTTCGGCAAAAGTGCAACTTGTTTCAGGATAGAAAAATAAACTGTCATAACCAAAACCATTGGCTCCACTTTCGGAAAAAGCGATTGTGCCATGACATTCGCCCTCAGCAATAATTGGCGATGGATCCGTTTCATGTTGCAACATAACAATGCAACTAACAAATTTAGCATGACGTTCATTGACTGGCACATTCACTAATTCTGCTAATAATTTTTCTCGATTTTTTGCATCAGCATGTTCCCCTTCAATTCCAGCATAACGCGCAGAATATAATCCTGGTGCGCCGTTAAGGGCTGAAACAACTAAACCACTATCATCTGCAATCGCAGGCAATCCTGACTTTTGAGCAGCGTAACGTGCTTTTAAAATGGCATTTTCTACAAAAGTTAAACCTGTTTCCTCAGGACTATCAATGCCTAAATCCGTTTGTGCGACGACCTCAAAGCCAAATTCAGCTAGCACATCCGCCATTTCTCTTACTTTGCCTTGATTGCCAGTGGCAAGCACAATTTTCTGTTTCATCATTGCTCCTTTCTCTGTGAATAAGTCTTTTATCGACCCTTTTACTGATAATTCTGCGATTATATCAGACCTATTACAAACCTTTAATTTATATTGTGGAAAGAACAAAGTATGAAAATTGGATAATAACAAGGCATACAACAAAGCGCTCCACATAAACTACGCTCAAGTAAGTATGTACTTTTTATTGTTTTCCATAAAATAGATATAAATCTTGAATCATTCATCTCGGTAAGCATAATATGCGGAAACTTAATATTAAAGGAGAAAAAATGAATGAACTAATTGCCGTAATGAGCATTACTTTACTGGCAGTGATTAGTCCCAGTGGCGATTTTGCGATGGTCACAAGAAATAGCTATCTTTATGGAAAACAAGCTGGAATTTGGACGGCGTTAGGGATTGCAAGTGCGGTATGGATTCATATTATTTATACGCTTTTGGGTGTAAGTATGTTGTTAATTCAATTTCCAATGTTATTTCACATCATTAAAATTTTTGGTGCTTGCTATTTAATCTATATTGGTATCGAAACTTATCGCCATAAAGAAATTAAAATGGATTTACAAGAAAGCCAAGTTCAACTTCGAGCTTTATCCGCTTTTAAAACAGGCTTTTTTGCTAATGCCCTTAACCCGAAAACAACTCTATTTATTCTCAGCACCTTTACGCAAATTGTCCAACCCGATACGTCTTTAATCATACAAACAGGTTATGGTGCTTTTATTTCCTTAGCTCATTTAGTTTGGTTCGCCATTGTTGCTACACTACTTTCCAGTCCGCAAATTCGTCAAAAATTGTTAGCCAAGCAAATGATAGTAAATCGTTGTATCGGCGTATTATTATGTGTTTTAGGTGGAATGTTGCTTATTTCAAGTAATATATTTTAGTGGGAGTAAAAATGAACGAGCAGACTTTACTTGAATTAGATAAACAGCATATTTGGCATCCTTATGCGGCGATTAATTCTGATATGCCGATGTATGCGGTGGAGCGTGCGGAGGGGGTGGAAATTACCTTAAAAAACGACCGCACTTTAATTGATGGCATGTCTTCTTGGTGGGCGGCTTTGCATGGTTATAATCACCCAGTTCTTAACCAAGCGGCAAAAGCACAGTTGGATAAAATGAGCCATATTATGTTTGGTGGCTTTACGCATGATCCTGCAGCGGAGCTGGCTCAACGTTTAGTGCGATTATTGCCTGATGGTTTGGATAAGATCTTTTTTGCCGATAGTGGATCTGTTGCGGTGGAAGTGGCGATGAAAATGGCTATTCAATATCAGCAAGCCAAAGGCGAAAGTCAGCGTACTAAATTCGCCAGCATCAGATCTGGCTATCATGGTGATACTTGGCATGCGATGTCTGTTTGTGATCCTATTACTGGTATGCATAATTTATTCGCTCAACGTTTGCCTTTACAATATTTTCTCCCTCAACCCAAAACCGCTTTTGGCGAGCCTTGGCAAGAGGAAGATATTCAGCCGTTAAAATCTTTGTTGGCAGAAAAGAGCGGTGAGATTGCGGGATTAATTTTAGAGCCTGTGGTGCAAGGGGCTGGCGGTATGTATTTTTATTCGCCTATTTATTTGCAAAAGGCGAGAAAGCTTTGCGATCAATATGGCGTACTGTTGATCTTTGATGAAATTGCCACAGGATTTGGACGGACGGGAAAATTATTTGCTACGGAATACACCAATATTAAGCCTGATATTATTTGTTTGGGTAAGGCATTGACGGGCGGTTATTTAACCTTATCTGCCACTATTACCAACGCTCATATTGCCCAAACTATTTGTTCTGGCGAGGCAAAATGTTTTATGCACGGTCCAACTTTTATGGCAAATCCGCTGGCTTGTGCCATTGCCTGTGCCTCTATTGACTTATTATTGGCGAGCGATTGGCAACATAAAGTGAAGCAAATCGAGCAACAATTAAAACGAGAGCTTGCCCCTGCCGCAGAGCTAAGTGCGGTGCAAAATGTGCGAGTTTTAGGGGCGATTGGTGTCATTGAAATGAAAGAAAGTGTGGATCTCAAATTGTTACAGCCTAAGTTTGTGGAAAAGGGTATCTGGTTACGCCCTTTCGCAAAATTAATTTATATGATGCCACCTTTTATTATTGAGCCTGCACAGTTATCTCAATTAACGTCAGCTACCTTAGCAGTTATCAAGGAGGTTTATGGTGAATAAATTTGCTAACTTTACCGAGCATTTAACGAATTTAAAGCAAATAGGACAATTTCGCACCTTGCCACAATTAATACATCATGGCAAATATATTGAAAAAGATAGACGACTTATGCTGAATATGTCTTCCAACGATTATTTAGGCTTGGCGAGCGATTTGGATTTACAGCAAGAATTTTGGCAAAAATATAGCGAAAAAGCACCGCACTTTAGCGCTTTTCCTCCATTCACTTCTTCTTCATCACGCTTATTAACAGGTTCATTTCCTGAATATGAACAATTAGAACATCTTTTGGCTCAGCGTTTTCAACGTGAAAACGCCTTGTTATTTAATAGCGGCTATCACGCTAATATTGGTATTTTGCCTGCTTTAGCCGATAAACAAACTTTAATTCTGGCGGATAAATTAGTTCATGCCAGCATGATTGACGGTATTCGTTTAAGTGGTGCTGATTTTGTGCGTTATCGCCATAATGATCATGAACATTTATTGAGCTTGTTGAAAAAACATCAGGGCAAATATCAGCGGTTTATTATTGTGACAGAAAGCCTGTTTAGCATGGACGGGGATATTGTGGATCTCAAGGCTTTGGTGACGTTAAAGCAACAATTTGATAATGTGTTCCTTTATGTTGACGAGGCACATGCCATAGGTGCTTATGGCGAAACCGGTTTAGGCATTGCCGAACAACAGCAATGTCTTGACGATATTGATTTTTTAGTGGGGACTTTTGGCAAAGCCTTGGCTTCTATGGGTGCTTATTTAGTTTGTGATCAAGTGATTAAAGATTATTTAGTCAACACTATGCGTCCGCTGATTTTTTCCACCGCACTTCCGCCACTGAATATTGCGTGGACAACATTTTTATTTGAAAAATTGCCGACCTTCCAAGCTCGCCGTCAATATTTAGCTCAGATTACAGATTATATGCGTGAGCAACTTGCTATGTGTGGACAAGCTCATCTTAGCCAAAGTTGTATTCAACCCTATATTATTGGCGATAACCAAAAAACCGTAGAATTAGCATTGAACTTGCAACAACAGGGCTATTATTGCTTACCCATTCGTCCACCCACAGTGCCGCAACATACAGCAAGAATTCGTTTGTCCTTAACGGCAGATATGAATATGCAAGAATTGGCGGCTTTTGTGGACTGTTTAAGAAATAGCATTTTTGATAAATAGGATTTTTATGCAAACAAAATGGATTAATAATCAAGGGGAAAATTTAGTACTGTATTTTGCAGGCTGGGGCAGTCCTACAAGTGCGGTAGAACATTTAGCATTATCGCCAAATGAAGATTTGTTGATTTGTTATAACTATCAGAATTTACAGCTTGAGTTCGATTTTTCCTCTTACCAGCAAATTCATTTAGTGGCTTGGTCAATGGGCGTTTGGGTGGCGGATCAAGTGATGCAAGATTTCCCTCATCTTCAATTGAGTTCTGCTGTTGCCATTAATGGCACAGGCAAGCCTTGCGATGATGTGTTTGGTATTCCTCAGGCTATTTTTGTTGGTACCTTGCAAAATTTAGACGAAGCTAATTTAGCTAAATTTCAGCGTAGGATCTGTGGCGATAAACAGCTTTTTACTCAATATCAACAGCTTGATGGGCAACGAAGTGCGGTGGAAAATCACCGAGAATTAGCTTTTCTTTATCAGCAAATGCAAAAACAGCCTCAGCAAAAAATTCAATGGACAAAAGCCATTATTGGACAACAAGATCGCATTTTTCCCATAGAAAATCAAAATGCCTATTGGCAAGATTATTTTGCGCAACAACAAGATAAAATTGTGCAAAAATCCTTACCTCATTATCCCTTTGCTGCTTTTAGCTGTTGGGAAGAATTATTTTCTCTTTAACTAAAGGGGGATTGGTGTGCAAGAGATAAATAAACAGCGAGTTGCCCATTGCTTTTCACAAGCCTTAACCACCTACGATCAACAAGCCTTTGCTCAACAACAAATTAATGAATACTTAGTCGCTTTGTTAGTAAAACAAGGGAAAGTAGATTTTTCTGATGTGTTGGAAATTGGTTGTGGCACAGGACAGCTAACCAGTTTATTAGCACAACATTTAAACATTGCTCATTGGTATTTGAATGATCTTTGTGATGTTAAAGAAAAGATTGGTGAGATTTTGGCTGGCAAATCCTATGATTTTTTTCAAGTTGATGCGGAATATCATCATTTCCCCACTAAATATGATCTCATTGTTTCCGCTTCCACATTGCAATGGTTTAATGATCCACTTGGCTTCGTGCAAAGATCTGCGGACAAATTGAATTCTCAAGGCTATTTGTTGCTCGCTACTTTCGCCCCAGAAAATTTATTGGAAATTCGTCAATTAACAGGCGTAGGCTTAAATTATCCCAACTTGGCACAATGGCAACAGACATTACATAGGGATTTTGAGATTTTACATTTGCATCAGCAACAAATTGAACTGGCGTTTAATTCCCCCCTGCAAGTGTTGCAGCATTTGAAACAAACAGGTGTAACTGCATTAAGCCAAGGGCATTGGAATAAGGCAAAATTACAGCGATTTATTGGCGATTATCAGCGTCTTTATGCTTTGGGACAAGGCAAAGTGCGGTTGACTTATCAGCCAATTTTTATTTTGGCAAGAAAGAGAACTTAATTATGGCAGGACAGATTTTATTTGTATCAGGCATAGATACAGATGTAGGCAAAACTATTGCAACAGGCATTTATGCCAAGCAATTAATGGCACAAGGCTTTAAGGTGATTACGCAAAAAATGGTGCAAACGGGCTGTAAAGGCATGGCGGAAGATATTGTGCAACATCGCAAAATAATGCAAATAGATCTCACTGAAGAGGATCACCAAGGCTTAACTTGCCCTTATGTTTTTAGCTATCCTTGCTCGCCTCATTTAGCCGCTCGTTTGGAAAATCGTCAAATTTCCACCGCACTTATTCAACAAAAAACCACAGAGTTAGCACAAAAATATGATTATGTTTTGTTAGAGGGGGCTGGCGGATTATGTGTTCCCTATGATGAACAGTATACAACTTTAGATTATCTGAAAGATTGTGGCTATCCTTTGATTTTAGTGACTTCGGGAAAGTTAGGTAGTATTAATCATACTTTGTTAAGTTTGGCAGCTTGTAAGCAGAATGGGATTCCATTACATAGCCTTATTTATAATCGCTATCCTCTTGGCGATGAAATTATCAACAGAGAAACGGAACGCTATTTGCAACAATATTTAGCCGAGCATTTTCCTGATGCACAATTTGAAATCTTATCAATTATTGATTAGTTGGCTTTGTCAGTTTATTGATAACTTTTAGCATAAAAAGTGATAATTTCCTTTGACTAATTGACGATCAAAAGGTAATATTGCCGCCCTATGCAAAAGGTAAAACTACCCCTCACTACTGACCCAGTAAAAGACGCTCAACGCAGATTAGATTATCAAGGCTATTATGCCGCTGATCAGCTTACTCGTTTAGCGGAGTCAGTAGTCAAAGTGCTCAGCGATGCGCAGGTAACATTATCGTTTTTCATTGATCCACAAAAATTAACTGTAATGAAAGGAAAAGCGAGCGTTGATGTTGAATTAGAATGTCAGCGTTGTGGTGAAACTTTCAAGCAAACATTGGAATGTGAGTTCACTTATAGCCCAGTGTCTAATTTAGATAAGATCGATGAATTACCAGAGATTTATGAACCGATAGAGTTTAATCAATTCGGGGAAATAGATTTAATTGGTACAATTGAAGATGAACTTATTGTTGCTCTCCCAATTGTTCCGATGCATTCATCTGAACACTGTGAAGTGTCCGTGGCTGAACAGGTTTTTGGCGAATTGCCAGAAGAACTGGCAAAAAAACCGAACCCGTTCGCTGTATTAGCTAGTTTAAAGAAAAAGTAAATTTAGGAGTATAGCCAATGGCTGTTCAACAAAATAAAAAATCTCGTTCACGTCGTGATATGCGTCGTTCACATGATGCGTTAACTACTGCTGCAGTATCAGTTGACAAAACAACTGGTGAAACTCATTTACGTCACCACGTAACTGCAGATGGTTACTATCGTGGTCGTAAAGTGATTAATAAATATTATTGATTATTTAAGGTAATCACTTGAGTCGTCTAACTCTTGCGTTAGATGTGATGGGCGGGGACATAGGTCCCCGTATTACTATCCCCGCATCAATAAAAGCGTTGGAAAAAGATCCAATGCTCTCCTTATTATTGTTCGGTGATAGCCAACAAATTCTCCCCTTACTACAAAATCTTCCTACCGATATTCAAAATCGTTTAACTGTTTGTCATTGTTCTCGTGTTATTGAAAATACACAGGGGCTATCTTATGCCTTACGTCATAGCAAAGGTACATCAATGCGTTTAGCTATTGAGGCAGTGCAAAAAGGCGAGGCTCAAGCTTGTGTCAGCGCTGGAAATACGGCAGCGTTAATGGGATTGGCAAAAATTATCTTGCAACCCTTACATGGCATCGAACGTCCCGCCCTGATTTCTGTTATTCCGACCATGACTGGTGAACGTAGTGTCATGCTAGATTTAGGCGCAAACATTGATTGCAGTGCTGAAAATTTGTATCAGTTTGCACTGATGGGATCTATTTTTGCTGAATATCAGTTAGGTTTAGTCTATCCACGAATTGCCCTTTTAAATATTGGGATTGAAGAAATCAAAGGCCATAAATCCATTCGAGATGCGGCACAATTATTGAAAAAAAATACCGCACTTAATTACATTGGATTTATTGAAGGCGACTTATTATTAAATGGCAAAGCCGATGTGATTGTAAATGATGGTTTTGCGGGTAATGTTGCATTAAAAACCCTTGAAGGTGCTGCCAAAAATGTGATTTCTTTAGTCAAAGGTAATGCAACTTTAAATAAAACTAACCATATTTGTAAGCCTTTGTTAGCGTGGTTAGTCAAAAAATTATTCCTCAAGGGGAGTTTTCAACGCCTAAAACAAATTAATCCAGATCAATATAATGGTGCATCTTTAATTGGATTAACCGCAGTGGTGGTCAAAAGCCATGGCTCAGCGAATATTGATGGTTTCGCTTATGCAATAGAAGATGCGGCATTACAAGCTCGCCAAGAAATTCCACAGAAAATACTTGCAGGCTTAGATAAATATTAAGAAGTGAATTAATGAGATAATTATGTATAGTAGAATTTTAGCAACCGGTAGTTATAAACCGGCTAATATCAGAACGAATGCTGATTTAGAAAAAATGGTAGATACATCTGATGAATGGATTACTACTCGCTCTGGTATTAAAAAGCGCCGTATTGCTGGCGAGTATGAAACAGTTGCCACAATGGGATTTGAAGCAGCAAAAAATGTCCTTGAGTTAGCTAATCTTAATCCTAACGACATTGATTTAATTTTGGTTGCAACAACGAGCCATTCTCATGCTTATCCTAGCGCTGCTTGCCAAATTCAAGGGATGTTAGATATTGATGATGCCATTTCTTTTGATTTAGCAGCGGCTTGTACTGGATTTATTTATGCGTTAAGTGTTGCTGATCAATTTATTAAAACTGGTAAAGTAAAAAAAGCGTTAGTCATTGGTGCGGATCTTAACTCTCGTAAATTAGACGAAACTGATCGCAGTACAGTTATTTTATTTGGTGATGGTGCTGGTGCTGTCATTTTAGAAAATAGTGAAACTGAAGGCGTGATTTCTACTCATTTACATGCTGCTGCAGATAAAGGCAATGCTTTAGTTCTTCCACAGGCACAGCGTGGCGAAGCGCAATCTGGCTATATTCAAATGCAAGGTAACGCTACTTTCAAACTTGCAGTCAGAGAATTATCTAATGTAGTAGAAGAAACATTGCGTGAAAATAATTTGGATAAAGCGGATTTAGATTGGCTAGTACCTCATCAAGCGAATTTACGCATCATTACCGCAACGGCAGAAAAATTGAATATGTCTTTGGATCAAGTGGTGATTACTTTAGATAAATATGGCAATACAAGTGCGGCAACCGTGCCAGTGGCATTAGATGAAGCTGTGCGTGATGGTCGTATTAAACGTGGACAACTCTTATTATTAGAAGCATTCGGTGGTGGTTGGACTTGGGGCTCTGCATTAGTCCGTTTCTAATTTTTAACAAAACGATTAAATATAATTATTGAGTAGGAAATATAAATGAAAAAATTTGCAATGGTTTTTCCAGGACAAGGTTCACAAGCTGTTGGTATGTTAGCAGAGTCAGCAACAGAATATCCTGTTGTTGAAGAAACTTTTCAGCAAGCCTCATCTGTTTTGGGTTACGACTTGTGGCAATTAGTGCAACAAGGTCCAGCGGAAGAGTTAAATAAAACTTGGCAAACTCAACCCGCACTTTTAGCGGCATCTGTGGCTATTTACCGAGTGTGGCAGCAAAAATACCCAGAACTAAAACCTGAAGTCATGGCTGGACATAGTTTAGGGGAATATTCTGCATTGGTTTGTGCTGGCGTGATTGATTTCCAAGATGCTATCAAATTGGTCGAACTTCGTGGCAAACTTATGCAACAAGCCGTGCCAGAAGGCACTGGTGCGATGTACGCCATTATTGGCTTAGATAACGAGAGTATCATTAAAGCTTGCAAAGAGGCAGAACAAGGCGAGGTGGTTTCTGCTGTGAACTTTAATTCACCTGGGCAAGTAGTTATTGCTGGCGCTAAAGCGGCAGTAGAACGAGCGGCAGTTGCTTGTAAAGAGGCTGGAGCAAAACGTGCATTACCTTTAGCTGTAAGTGTGCCTTCTCATTGTGCATTAATGAAACCCGCTGCTGAAGAATTAGCAGTAGCCTTAGAAAATATCACTTTTAAAGCACCACAAGTTCCTGTCATAAATAACGTTGATGTGACAGCGGAGAATGAAACTGCTGAAATTCGTACCGCACTTGTACGTCAACTTTATAGTCCAGTACGTTGGACAGAAACCGTTGAGAAAATGGCACAAAATGGGATTGAACTTTTACTTGAAATCGGACCTAATAAAGTGCTCACAGGTTTAACAAGTCGCATTGTTAAAGAATTGAGTGCGAAATCAGTCAATGATTTATCTTCATTGAATATGGTGGAAGAAAGTTTAGTTTAATATTTATGATAATGTGCTAGTACTGAATAGCCCATTTTTTATTTAGGAGTTTATTATGCAAGGAAAAATTGCATTAGTAACAGGCGCTACACGTGGGATTGGTCGTGCGATTGCAGAAGAATTAGCTGCAAAAGGCGCTTTTGTTATTGGTACTGCAACAAGTGAAAAAGGTGCAGAAAGTATCTCGGCTTATTTAGCTGAACAAGGTAAAGGTTTGGTATTAGATGTAGCAGATCAAGAGTCTATTGAAAGCGTATTAGCGACAATTAAAGCTGAATTTGGCGATGTTGAAATTTTAGTGAATAACGCTGGCATTACTCGTGATGGGTTGTTAATGCGTATGAAAGACGAAGATTGGTTTGATATTATGCAAACTAATTTGACGTCGATTTATCGTTTATCCAAAGCTGTGTTACGTCCAATGATGAAAAAAGGTGGCCGTATTATTAATATTGGTTCAGTGGTTGGTTCAATGGGCAATCCAGGGCAAACTAACTACTGTGCAGCTAAAGCAGGTGTAGTAGGTTTTACCAAATCTTTAGCAAAAGAAGTTGCTGCTCGTGGCGTAACTGTGAATGTTGTAGCACCTGGTTTTATTGCAACGGATATGACGGATATTTTAACTGATGAGCAAAAAGCCAATATTTTAGCTGCAGTACCTGCTGGTCGCTTAGGTCAACCACAAGAGATTGCGAAAGCTGTTGCTTTTTTAGCCTCTGATGATGCTGCATATATTACAGGTACTACATTACATGTGAATGGTGGAATGTATTTAGCTTAGGGCTAATAGGGATTTTTGGCTAGCCAAAAAGATGTCTTAATGCTAAAATCCCCGACTAGCAATGTAGCTATGGAATAAGCGAGTTACGTTGGCTGTTGCGTTAACAGATTAACGTAACTCATTTATATTATGTATTTAAGTTTGATTGTAATTGTGGTTTGACCTTGTAAAAATAGGTTGAAACTTAGTAAAAAATACATACACTATCACCATTATTTTTGTCGCTAACTATAATAGGAAAAAGCAAAATGAGCATTGAAGAACGCGTAAAGAAAATTGTTGTTGAACAATTAGGTGTTAAAGAAGAAGATGTTAAATCTGAAGCTTCATTTATTGAAGATTTAGGTGCAGATTCTTTAGACACAGTTGAATTAGTAATGGCTTTAGAAGAAGAATTTGATATTGAAATTCCAGATGAAGAAGCTGAAAAAATTACAACAGTTCAAGCAGCAATTGATTACGTTCAAAATAATCAATAATAGAAATAAGGCGGTTTTATAACCGCCTTGTTTTTCAGGTGAATAAGATAGGCATCATTCAGATGCCTGTTTTATTTTATTCTATTGGATTTATTGTTATTAAACCCATCTTCCCAAGAATTAATCAACGTATTAGATACCTTCATAGCAGTGAAGTTTTCACAAAACGCAATGCGTTGTTGTAACATTTTTTGCTTATATTCAGGGAATGATTTACCAATCCGAAAACCATCTAAATACCAATCATCAATATCTTGGCATTCTGCCGTATTAATCCTTTTATTTTGTTGATTAACATTAAACATCGTCCTTTTTTCAGATGAATTTATTTTATTCATATTGTTGCAAGCGACTAATAATATACCGCTTAAAATTAAGCTAAATTGAAACAACTTCATTATCTTAATTTTCCAATCAATAGACGATCATATCGTCACGATGAATAGCAACAGAGCCATATTCATAACCTAGGATCTGTTCAATATCTTGTGATTTTTTTCCTTTTATTTGTTCAAGGGCATCGCTGTTATAACGAGGAACGCCTAAAGCGATTTTTTTGCCATTGGCGCTACAAATTTTAACCACTTCACCACGAGAGAAACGTCCCTCAACTTTAATAATGCCAGCCGGTAATAAAGATTTGTGTTGAATTAAGACCGCACTTTCTGCGCCTTCATCAATGGTTATCATGCCTGCTGCTGGTGCGGCAAAAAGCCATTGTTTACGACTTTCTAAACGATCTGTTTGTACAATAAATTTAGTACCGATTTCTTTGCCATAAGCTAAGTCAACAATCACATTTTCACGATTTCCTGGGGCAATAATTGTTTCTACGCCAGAGCGAGTTGCTACATCTGCAGCAGTAATTTTGGTTGACATTCCGCCAGTGCCTAATGTGGTGCCACTACCGCCTGCAATAGAACGAATATGATCAGTAATTTTATCCACCACTGGAATAAGTTTTGCTTGAGGATTTTTGCGGGGATCGCTATCAAATAATCCTTGTTGATCCGTTAACAAATAGAGTTGTTCTGCCTGTGCCAAAATAGCGACTAATGCGGAAAGATTGTCGTTATCCCCCACTTTAATTTCTGCGGTAGCAACGGCATCATTTTCATTAATGACTGGAATAATTTGATTATCCAATAAAGCGTGTAGTGTATCTCTTGCATTGAGAAAACGTTCACGATCTTCTATATCTGCTCTCGTCAAAAGAATTTGGCCAATATGAATATCATAAATAGCAAAAAGTTGTTCCCAAGTTTGAATAAGCTGGCTTTGTCCAACGGCTGCAAGTAATTGTTTTGAGGCGATAGTAGGTGGCAATTGCGGATGATTGAGATAATGTCGCCCTGCTGCCATTGCTCCAGATGTTACGATAATCACGCGGAAACCTGCCTGATGCAATTGAGTGATTTGACGCACGATTTCCATCATATGTGGACGATTTAATTTTGGCGATCCTTGCGTTAAAGTACTGGTGCCAAATTTGACAACAATAGTTTTATTTGGTTTTTGTGTTTCCATAGCTATTTTTACCTGAAAAAAATTTTCCATAAATTACCATTAAAGTAGAGAAAAATCATGTGATTTCCATCGCTATTTCATGATTTAAAACAAAGTCAATATATAAGAAGGTAATATAATAAGTGCAGTTTATTTTTTTATTATTATGAGGTGTTTTATGGATACTACGGAGGATAATAATTCATTCCGGCAACGAGAAATAACAAGGACTTGTGTACAAGTTGCTCAAATGTTATTGCAACATGGTGCAGAAAGTACATTGATTGTACAAATGGCCCAACGTCTAGGCTTTGCATTGGGAGTTGATAGCGTGGAATGTGCATTAACACCAAATGCCGTTATCATTACCACATTATGCAATCACAATTGTATTACTACCGTGCGAAAAAACCTTGATAAAGGCATTAATATGCAAGTGGTCACCGAGGTTCAACGCTTAGTCATTATGGCAGAAAAAGGGATTTACGATTTACACCATATTCGGGATAAATTAGATAACATCAAGCCTTTAAAATATAATCGCTATTTAGTAGTTGCAATGATCGGACTTTCTTGTGCTTGCTTTGCACATTTATCTGGTGGAGATACGGTTATTGCTTTAATTACATTCCTTGCCTCTTCTATTGCCATGTTTATTCGTCAAAGTTTGGCAGTACGTCATTATAATCCCCTTATTGTTTTTGCTATCACAGCCTTTGTTGCTTCTATGGTTTCAGGTTTAGCAATTAAATATGAATTAGGTAATGACCCACAAATTGCCTTGGCATCAAGCGTGTTGTTACTAGTTCCAGGTTTTCCACTCATTAATTCTCTCGCTGATATTTTAAAAGGGCATATCAACATGGGGATTGCTCGTTGGACATTAGCAACAGTACTGACTTTTGGTGCTTGTTTGGGAATTGTTTTTGCCTTGAGTCTTTTACATATTGCGAGTTGGGGGCGTTAATCATGGATCTTATCGTAAATTTATTAGATGATATGTTTTTTGCGTCTATTCCCGCAGTGGGATTTGCGCTTGTATTTAACGTACCTAAAAGCGCCTTAAAATATTGTGCAATTTTGGGCGCATTGGGGCATGGTACAAGAACTTTCTTAGTGCATTTCGATATTCCACTAGTCTTTTCAACCTTTGTAGCCGCTAGTGTTATCGGTTTTATAGGCGTGCATTTATCTCATCGTTATTTAGCTCACCCAAAAGTATTTACCGTCGCTGCCATCATTCCCATGATTCCAGGCGTATTTGCTTATAAAGCGATGATTGCCATTGTGCATTTACATCATTATGGTTTTAATGAACAACGTGTAGCACAAATGACAGAATATTTTCTTAAAACAGGCTTTATTATCGGTGCACTTGTTTTTGGTTTAGCTTTGCCGGGCTTATTGTTTTATCGTCACAAACCTGTAGTATAGACAACTTTGCGGATAACGCTGTGTATTAACAAAAAAGGAAACTGAATGGGATTAAGTTTAATTGTTGCAATGACAAAAAATCATGTAATTGGTAAGGACAACCAAATGCCTTGGCATTTACCAGCAGATCTTGCGTGGTTTCGCCAGAATACCAGCGGAAAACCAGTGATTATGGGGCGAAAAACTTTTGAAAGTATCGGTCGCCCTTTGCCGAATAGAATTAACATTGTGTTGTCTCGCTCACCTTATGAACATGAGGGCGTAATTTGGAAAGAGAGTATGCAAAGTGCGGTGGATTTTGTGCAAGAAAATCACGAAGAAATTATGCTGATTGGGGGTGGCGAGCTGTTTAAACAATACTTTTCTCAAGCAGATAAATTATATTTAACAGAAATCCAAACTGAACTTGAAGGCGATACTTTTTTTCCACAGTTTAATTGGCAAGAGTGGAGGATCGAATTTGAGCAACATCGCCTTGCCGATGACAAAAATCCCTATGACTGTCGTTTTTTAATTTTAAGCAGAAAGCAAGCATAAATAAGCAGAGGACGCATCCTTTTACCATTGCATATTTATGCGTATAATGTGCGCCACTTTTTTTAGCAATTTTTATTTTTAGGCAATTTCATGCGACTTATTCGTGGTTTTCATAATTTACCCCCGCATTTAAAACAACAAGGTTGTGCTTTAACCATTGGTAATTTTGATGGTGTTCATTTAGGGCATCAAGCCGTTTTGCAACACCTAAAAACAAAAGCACAAGCCTTGAATTTACCTGTCGTAGTGATGTTATTTGAAGCCCAACCTTGCGAATATTTTCAAGGAGAAAATGCTCCAGCAAGATTAATGCGCCTACGAGATAAACTTGCCTATCTAGCTGAATTAGAGGTTGATTACGTTTTCTATGTTAAATTCAACCGCACTTTTGCCCAATTAAGTGCCGAGCAATTTGTGACAGATTATTTAGTTAAGCATCTGAATGTGAAGTTTTTAAGCATTGGCGATGACTTTCGTTTTGGCGTAAATCGAGCAGGCGATTTCCAACTGTTGCAAAAAATGGCAAAGCAACAAGGTTTTGTAGTCGAAGATAACTGTAGTTTGCAATTAGATAATCAACGTATTAGTAGCACCGCTATTCGCCAAGCCTTAGCTGAAGATAATTTAGTCTTAGCCGAAACACTATTAGGTAAGCCATATCGAATTTATGGACGAGTTGCTCATGGTAACAAGCTTGGACGTACAATTGGTTTTCCAACCGCAAATATTCATTTACACCGCCAAGTTAATCCTGTTAAAGGAGTTTATGCAGTAAAAGTGCGGTTAAAAAATGAGGAAATTTTTCAAGGTGTCGCTAACATTGGTAAGCGCCCAACAATTAATGGAGTAAAACAACTGTTGGAGGTGCATTTGTTTGATTTTAATCGAGATCTATATGGAAAAAGCTTGCAAATTGAGTTTTGCCATAAAATTCGCAATGAAATTAAATTCCCTTCCTTTGATGAACTGAAAAAACAAATTGAGAATGATGTTTTAGTGGCTAAAAAGTATTTTCAACAAGCCGCAACCCTTTGACCGCTAAGGATTTATGCGTATAATGCTAAGTCGCTTTGTTTATTTGTTTAAGGCAAATAACGCGCCTTGATGCAGAATAATTTTGTTAGGATATTTCATGAAAAAATTACAAAAACTGCTATTAATTTTAAGTTCATTTTTTCCATTTTTGAGTTTCGCTCAAAGCGTGGCTTTAGATGGTTATAAAGATCTTAAATTTGGAATGACTTATCAACAGATCTCCAATTCTAAATTATGTAGTTCTTGGGAATATTACCAACCGCTAAATTCTTACAAATGTAAGCAGTTTTTATTTAATGGTAGTCCACGTGAAGCAAATGCTTATTTTAATGGCCAAGCATTTAATAGTATTGCCATTGATATTTTAAGTTACAACCAAGAGAGAAAGCCGCTTCCCCATGAAGTACAGGAAGTAAAAGATATTTTAAATGGCTTAGCGCAAAAATATGGAAACCCTACTAAATTAGTATGTGGTGCAGATTATGAGAGAGCAAATCAAGCATGTAATGTTGACTTTACAGATCATTGGATGGTGGAATTTTTAAACGGACAGATCCGTTTAGTTCATTCACTAAATCAATGGATTCTCCTCGTATATTCCAACTCTAAAACCATCTTAGATTCATTATAAAATTGAGAAATAAATATGACAGACTACAAAAACACCCTAAACCTTCCTGAAACAGGTTTCCCAATGCGCGGTGATCTTGCCAAGCGTGAACCTGATATGTTGAAAAATTGGTATGACAAAAATTTATACCAAAAAGTACGTGAAGCATCTAAAGGTAAGAAAACCTTTATTTTGCACGATGGCCCTCCTTATGCGAACGGTACGCTCCACCTTGGTCACGCGGTTAATAAAATCCTGAAAGATATTATTATGAAATCCAAGACCGCACTTGGCTTTGATACGCCTTATGTGCCGGGTTGGGACTGCCATGGTTTGCCGATTGAGCTAAAAGTGGAAGGCTTAGTGGGTAAGCCAAACGAGAAAATTTCAGCGGCGGAATTCCGTCAGGCTTGTCGTGATTATGCGAAAGAACAAGTTGAAGGGCAGAAAGCGGACTTTATCCGTATGGGCGTGTTAGGGGATTGGGATAATCCTTACCTGACAATGAACTTCGATACCGAAGCAGAAATTATCCGCACTTTAGGTAAAGTGATTAAAAATGGTCACCTTTACAAAGGTTCAAAACCAGTGCATTGGTGCTTAGATTGCGGCTCATCTTTAGCAGAAGCCGAAGTGGAATATGAGGATAAAATTTCACCTTCAATTTATGTGCGTTTTACCGCTGTGGATACGGCTGAAGTGGAAGCGAAATTCAATGCAGTTGGTAAAGGTCAAGGTTCGCTTTCAGCTGTGATTTGGACAACAACCCCTTGGACATTACCATCTAACCGAGCTATTGCAGTCAATGCAGAGTTAGAATATCAACTTGTTCAACTTGGCGATGAGCGTGTGATTTTAGCTGCGGAATTAGTACAAGCGGTGCAAAATGCGTTAAAAATTGAAAATGTAGAAATTTTAGGGGCGGCAAAAGGTCAAGATTTAGAACTTATTCGTTTTAACCACCCATTCTACGATTTTTCTGTGCCTGTGATTTTAGGCGATCACGTTACTGTTGATGGTGGTACAGGTTTAGTACATACCGCACCAGATCATGGTCAAGACGACTTTGTGGTATCAAAAAAATATGGCTTAGAAATGGCTGGATTAGTGGCAAATGACGGTAAATTTATCTCATCAACGCCATTCTTTGCTGGCAAAGGCGTGTTTGAAGCCAATGATTTAGTGCTCGAAAAATTAAAAGAAACAGGTGCATTGCTTAAATTAGAGCGTATCAAACATAGCTATCCACATTGCTGGCGCCACAAAACCCCGATTATTTTCCGTGCTACGCCACAATGGTTTATCGGCATGGAAACGCAAGGTTTACGTCCACAAGCATTAAGTGAAATTAAATCAGTACGCTGGATCCCAAGCTGGGGCGAAGCACGTATTGATAAAATGGTGGCAAACCGCCCAGACTGGTGTATCTCTCGCCAACGTACTTGGGGCGTGCCGATGACCATGTTCGTGCATAACGAAACAGAAGAACTGCACCCACGCACTTTAGAGCTTCTTGAAGAAGTGGCAAAACGCATTGAGAAAGCAGGTATTCAGGCTTGGTGGGATCTTGATCCTGCTGAATTACTTGGCGAAGATGCAAAAACCTACCATAAAGTGCCAGATACCTTAGATGTATGGTTCGATTCGGGATCAACCTATGCGTCTGTCGTGGAACAACGCCCTGAATTTAACGGTAAGTCTGCGGATATGTATTTAGAAGGTTCAGACCAACATCGTGGCTGGTTTATGTCTTCATTAATGTTATCTACTGCAACCAACAATAAAGCACCTTATAATCAAGTGCTTACTCATGGTTTCACCGTTGATGAAAAAGGTCGCAAAATGTCAAAATCCCTTGGTAATGTGATTGTACCAAGTGAAGTTTGGAACAAAAATGGTGCTGATATTTTACGTTTATGGGTAGCTTCAACGGACTACACAGGTGAAATTGCTGTTTCGCATAAAATTTTAAACAGTGCAGGCGACACTTATCGCCGTATCCGTAACACCGCACGTTTCTTATTAGCAAACTTAAACGGTTTTGATCCAAAACTAAACTTGGTTAAACCAGAAGAGATGATTTCTCTTGATCGTTGGGCGGTAAGCTGTGCCTTAGATGCACAAAACGAAATTAAAGAAGCCTACGATAACTACCAATTCCATACGGTTGTGCAACGTTTAATGCGTTTCTGTTCTATCGAAATGGGCTCATTCTATTTAGATATTATCAAAGACCGCCAATACACAACTAAAGCGGATAGCCTTGCTCGCCGTAGCTGTCAAACAGCTTTATGGCATATCTCAGAAGCCCTTGTGCGTTGGATTGCACCAATTTTATCTTTCACTGCCGATGAAATTTGGGGTTACTTGCCGAAGCTAGATAATCGAGCCGAGTTTGTCTTTACCGAAGAATTTTATGATGGCTTATTCGAATTAGGCGACAGCGATAAATTAGACGATGCGTACTGGCAACAGTTGCTCAAAGTGCGTGCGGAAGTGAATCGTGTTTTAGAGCAAGCTCGTAACGACAAGTTAATCGGCGCTGGTCTTGAAGCGAAAGTAACCGTTTATGCCAACGATGAAATTCGCCCATTACTTGAGCAACTTGGCAATGAGTTACGCTTCGTGTTAATTACTTCGCAAGCTATTGTGAAACCATTATCAGAAGCTGATGTTGTCGAGGGCGAATTAGTAGGATTAGCGGTGAAAGTAGAACGTACTGAAGGCGAAAAATGCCCACGTTGCTGGCATTTCTCTACAGATATTGGCACAAATGCAGAGCACTCACATATCTGCGGACGTTGTGTTGAAAACGTGACAGGCATTGGTGAAGTTCGTCAATTTGCTTAATCTTTTAGCCATAAAGTTAAAAAGTGCGGTGATTTTTCACCGCACTTTTGTATGAGCTAAAAGTTTATGAAGAAAAGCGAAATCAACAAAAGCATTATTTTACAAGGGTAATAAGGTTATAAAGGAGGGAGAAAATGGAGCAAAAATCAAGTAGTAACGAAAGCACACTTGCAAGTTTTATTTGGAAAAATGCAAATGATCTATGGGGTGATTTTCCACATACCGATATGGGGAAGATTATTTTACCTTTCACAGTTTTACGTCGTTTAGAATGTGTGCTTGAGCCAACTCGTCAAGCAGTGCTGGATACAGCATCAGATGAAAAAGTGAACTCATTGCCAGATGAATATCGTACTGTTCAACTCAAAGAAGCGAGTCAAAACCCTTTTTATAACCTCTCTCAATACAGCCTTGCGAATTTAGGGGCAACCCAGACCTTATCCAATTTAGAAGATTACATCAGTAAATTTTCAGAAAATGCGAGAGAGATTTTTACCCATTTTGAATTTAATAACATTATTGCTCGACTTGATAAAGCCAATCTTTTATTTCAAATCTGCCAAAATTTCGCCAACATTGATTTACACCCCAATGTTGTGCCAGACCGCACAATGAGTAATGTGTATGAACATTTGATTGCTAAATTCGGTTCAGAAGTAGGTACTGGTGCAGAAGATTTTATGACTCCTCGTGATGTGGTTCATCTTGCGGCAACTTTATTGCTTTCACCTGATGATCAACTATTTAGCCAAGAACAAGGGCTAGTTCGCACCCTATATGACCAAACTTGCGGAACCGCAGGCTTTCTCACTGATATGATGAACTATGTAAATAGTTTTAAACAGCAAGATAAAATTGCACCAACTTTAGTTCCTCACGGGCAAGAATTACAACCAGAAACCTATGCCGTTGCATTAGGCAGTATGCTATTAAAGAAAGTTGAAAGTAATCCAGATCAAGATTTATCCGCCAATATCAAGCTAGGCAGCACATTATCTAATGACCAATTTGCTAACCAACGTTTTCATTATCAATGCTCAAATCCTCCTTTTGGTATGAGTTGGGGCAAAGATGCGGAAGCAGTACAAAAAGAAACTGCCGAAGGTCAACGTTTCTCAGCTGGTTTACCCAATGTGGGCGATGGCTCAATGTTATTTTTACAAAATTTAGTTGCCAAATTAGAACGAGTCGAAAATGGCGGTGGGCGTGGTGCGATTGTACTTTCAGGCTCCCCTTTATTTAATGGTGATGCTGGCTCTGGTGAAAGTGAAATTCGTCGTTTTATTCTAGAAAATGACTTGCTTGAAGCCATCGTAGCTTTACCTACCGATATTTTCTTCCGCACAGGTATCGGCACTTATATTTGGCTTATTTCTAACCGCAAAGAACAGCAACGTAAAGGCAAAGTTCAGCTTATTGATGCCACATCAATGGCATCATCAATGCGTAAAAACGAAGGGAAAAAATCAAAATTTATTGATGATGATTCCATTCATCGCATTTGCCAAATTTATGTAGATTTTGAAACAAATGACATCAGCAAAATTTTTGATTATCAACAATTTGGCTACCGTAAAATCAAAATCCAACGCCCATTACGCTATAAAATGCAACTAAATCCAACCGCACTTGAGCAATTTCAAGCAAGCAAAGAGTTTCAAAAATTAGCAGTGGAAGTGCAAAGTGCGGTAGAAAATTACTTAATTTCCCATTTTGGTGAATACAGTTTTGAAACATTCTTATCGCAAATTGTGGCTTTATTACCAGTGCCAAGAATGAGCAAAGGGTTAAAAAATTTACTCATTAAAACCTTTGGCGTAAAAGATCCTACGGCTCCGCCAACGGTACTTGATGGCGAGGTTTTATTTGATCCTGAATTAGCCGACTTTGAACGAGTGCCATTACTCCAAGATGTGCAAGATTACTTTGCCACAGAAGTGCTACCTCATGCCGCAGATGCAATCATTGACCCAACAGAAAAAGATGCAAAAGACGGTGAGTTAGGCAAGGTAGGCTATGAAATTAATTTCAATCGATATTTCTACCAGTTTGAACAACCTCGCCACCCGAACGAAATCCTTGCGGAAATTAAAGTATTATCCGCAGAAGTGGCAGAGCTATTAGGGGAAATTTAATACTTTAAGCTAGAATAGAAAAACTTAAGCAAGTTTTCCTCCTTGTTAAGCAAGGCTAAGAAATTTTTATAATCTATTGATTTATAAAGAGATAATTTTAATAAGCAAGTTTTAGGGGAAAATAAGCAAGTTTTTCCCCTTGTTAAGCAAGGCTAAGAAGTTTTTATAAATTATTGATTTATGAAGATATAATTTTATTAAGCAAGTTTTATAGAGAAATAAGCAAGGAAATATAATGAATACGCCTGTATCTACAATTAACACAATAATTACCAAGTCTTATTTACAAAACCAACCTGAAAATCAATATTTTGAGCGTAAAGGTTTAGGAGATAAAGACATAAAAGCAAGTAAAATTGCAGAAGAATTAATAGGTATGTTAAATGCCGATGGTGGTGTTTTAGTTTTTGGTGTTTCAGATAAAGGGGAAATTCAAGATCTTAATCTTATTTCTGATAAGCTTAATTCATATCGAACATTGATATTTGAATTTATAACTCCCCCTTGCCATATTCAGCTAGAAGAAATTTTTATTGATGGAAAGTTAATTTTTCTTTTTCATGTGGAACAAGATTTAGAAAGAATATTCTCTCGTAAAGATAATGAAGAAGTTTTTTTACGTGTTGCAGATAGCAATAGAAAATTAAATCGTGAACAAATAAAAAAGCTAGAATATGATAAAAATATTCGTTTATTTGAAGATGAAGTTGTTGAAGATTTCGATCCTCTCGATCTAGATCAGGATTTATTAAATAGCTACAAACAAAAACTAAATTTTAAATCAGATGATATTTTGTCTTTGTTATATAAACGCAACTTAATTGCTAAGCAGGGTGATGAATACAAATTTAAGAAATCTGCTATTTTACTTTTCTCCCAAGATCCCGAACGTTATATTCCCTCTGCATCAGTACGTTATGTACGCTATGAAGGGATTACAGCAAAAACAGGTGTAGAACATAATGTCGTTAAAGATCAAAGATTTGAGAATAATATTCCTCGTTTGATTGAAGAACTGAGTTATTTCCTTAGAGCATCATTGCGTGATTATTATTTTCTGGATATTCAACAAGGTAAATTTAAAAAAGTGCCAGAATATCCTGAAGAGGCATGGCTTGAGGGAATTGTAAATGCACTTTGTCACCGCTCTTATAATGTTCAAGGTAATGTCATTTATATCAAGCAATTTGATGATCGCTTAGAAATTAGTAATAGCGGACCTTTGCCAGCCCAAGTTACCGTAGAGAATATTAAAACTGAACGTTTTGCTCGTAATCCTCGTATTGCCAGAGTGCTAGAAGACTTAGGCTATGTCCGCCAGCTAAATGAAGGTGTCTCACGTATTTATGAGTCAATGGAAAAGTCGCTGTTGGCAAAACCAGAATATCGTGAACAGAATGGAAATGTTTATCTTACTTTGCGTAACCGAGTAAGTTCACATGAAAAAACCATATCAGCAGATCTTATGCTATATATTGAAGATAATTGGTTGGACTTTAATGATACTCAGAAAGCCATTTTAAATTATCTATTTATTAATGGTTCTGCAACCATTACTGATCTTACAGAACACATACAAATTAATAAAAATTCTGTGAGATCCTATATAAATGGCTTTATGGATAAAGGAATCATCGAGCGTCATAGTGATAAACAGCGTGATCTCAATGCCAAATATTCTTTAAAGAAAGATTAAGCAAGTTTTCCCCCTTGCTAAGCAAGGCTAAGATATTTTTATAACCTATTGATTTATAAATATATTGTTTTATTAAGCAAGTTTTAAGGGAAAATAAGCAAGTTTTTTTGAGTGGGGGAATTTAAAATTTTACAGAATTTTAGTTCAACCTGAACAGTAGGGACGCCACGCTGGCGTCCATTTTAAATATCAGCACAAGCGGTTGATTTTTCATTAATTTTTACAAATTTTTTGCGGACGCCAGCATGGCGTCCCTACGATCACTTTGAATAAAGAGCGGTCGGATTTTAAGAGATTTTTACAGATGTTTAAACCCTACCAAAAATATAAAAATATTGGTCATATTGACATACCTGTCCATTGGAATGAATTAGAGTTCAACAGACTATTTACTAAGAAAGAAATAGCAAATTGCCCTCAAGAGAAACTACTCTCCGTATATTTAGATAGAGGTGTTATTCCTTATTCTGAAGGAGGCGGGCTCGTCCATAAACCATCAGAAAGCCTAGAAAAATATCAATTAGTAGAAGTTAATGATTTTGTAATGAATAATCAACAAGCTTGGAGAGGCTCGGTTGGTATATCTAAATATCGAGGAATAGTTAGTCCTGCATATCTTGTATTTACTCCTGATCACTATAAATTAATGCCAAAGTATTTAAACTATTTATTAAGAGATAAATATATTGTAGGTGAATTTATGAACTGTTCCTTAAGTGTTGGAACAATTCAACGACAAATAAAATTTCATTTATTAAAAAAAGTGAATATTCCATTCCCTAATATTGCTGAACAAACCCAAATCGCTACTTATCTCGATCAAGAAACGCAAAAGATCGATAATTTAATTTTGAAGCAAGAAAAGTTGATTGAATTATTGGAAGAGCAACGTAAATCCATTATTTCTCATGCGGTAACAAAGGGCATTGATCCTCATGCGAAAATGAAAGACAGTGGTGTGGAATGGTTGGGGGAAGTGCCTGAGCATTGGGGTATTCATAGGTTTTCTTCCATTTTCATAGAAAACAAAAGAAAAAATAAAGGAATGCTTTCAGATAATCTATTATCGCTAAGTTACGGAAAGATTATTGAAAAAGATATTCATAATGTAAAAGGTCTTGTTCCTGAGAATTTTGAAACGTACCAAATAATTTATCCTAATGATATTGTTTTTAGATTTACTGATTTACAAAATGATAAAAGAAGTTTAAGAAGTGCTATTTCAAAGTTTAAAGGTATTATTACTTCTGCATATATTAGTGTAAGTAGTAAAACAGATAATCTTGATATGAATTATTATGCTTATTTATTTAGGACTTATGACTTAATGAAAGTATTTTATTCTATGGGCGATGGAATGAGACAATCATTAAAGATGAGCGAATTAAATAGAATGTTAATTTTAGTTCCAGAAAAATCAGAACAACAACAAATCATCAATTTTATTGAAACAGAAAATAAAAAAATTGATCAATTAATCCAAAAACAAACCGCACTTATTGAAAAGTTGAAAGAATATCGAAGTTCCATTATTTCTCATGCCGTAACGGGAAAAATTGATGTGCGTCATTTAATCAGTTAAGGAAGAAACTATGGCTATGCAATCAGATCCTCAAGAAAAAGATTTCCAATTTCATATTGTTGAACAGTTGAAAAAGCAAGGTTGGCTTGTGGGGAAAAGCAGTGAGTACAATAAGAAGTTTGCGATTTATGAGCCTGATTTTTGGGCTTGGATTGAAACAACACAAGCGGATAAATGGAACCGATTGCAAAGCCGTGGGGCGAATTGGCATGAAGATGTGTTGAAACGTTTAGATGCGGAATTAGAAAATAAAGGCACCTTGGAGATTTTACGCAAAGGCTTCAATTTCGCAGGCGTGGGTAATATTACGGTAAGTCAGGCGGAGCCTGAAGATGAACGAAATGAGAAAGTTTGTGCTGATTTTAAGGCAAATCGCTTAACTGTTGTGCCTGAGTTGGTGTATTCAGTAAAAACCGCAGAAAACGCACCGCACTTTGCTGATAATCAGGCGTTAAATCGTATTGATTTGGTGTTCTTTATCAATGGTTTGCCCGTTGCGACAGTGGAATTAAAATCCGTTTTTACCCAAAGTTTGGAAGATGCAAAACAGCAATATAGACAAACTCGTTTGCCTGTGGATAAAGCTCGTCATCGGGAGCCTTTGCTTACGGAAAAACGTGGGGCTATCGTGCATTTTGCGATGACGGAAGAAGAAATTGAGATGACCACAAAATTAGACGGTAACAATACCTTTTTCTTGCCGTTTAATCAGGGCAATAATGGGCATAAAGGCAATCCGACTTTTGCAGAAAATCAGCCATATCCTACCGCTTACTTTTGGCAATATGTTTGTAAGCCAAAAAATTGGTTGCGTATTTTCCATTCCTTTGTTTATTGGGAGGAAAAACAAAAAGTGGATAGTCTTTCCCGTTATACCAAGGTGAAACGCCTGATTTTTCCTCGTTATCATCAGTTTGATGCGGTGACTAAGATGTTGGAAGATTGTCGTTTGCAAGGTGTGGGAAAAAATTATTTGTTTGAACATAGTGCAGGCTCGGGCAAAACCTCAACCATTGCTTGGACAGCACATAGTTTAGTGCGATTACGTTATCCCAATGGTGAGCCTTATTTCCACTCGGCAATTGTAGTGACAGATCGCACAGTGCTAGATGCTCAACTACAAGATGCCATTAAGCAATTAGATCATCAGCAAGGATTAATTGCGGCGATTAATCGTGAAGATAAAGAACAGGCGGGTAAATCGAAAAGCTTGCAACTTGAAGAGGCATTATTGGGGGCAAGCCCGATTATTATTGTGACTATTCAAACTTTTCCTTTTGTAATGGAAGCGATTTTAACTAATACGAGTTTACAACAACGTCGCTTTGCCGTGATTATTGATGAAGCCCATAACTCGCAAACAGGTTCTACTGCCTCTAAATTGCAAGCGACACTTTCGATGCAATCTTATGAGGAAATGGAAAATCTTACTGTTGAGCAATTATTGGAAAAAATTCAGCAATCTCGAGTGCAATCAAAAAATATCAGCCATTTTGCCTTTACTGCGACACCAAAACATTCTACTTATTCTTTATTTGGTCGTCCTGATTCAGAAGGTAAACCACAACCTTTCCATAAATACACTATGCGACAAGCTATTGAAGAAGGCTTTATTTTAGATGTGTTGAAAGGTTACTTACCTTATGAAACCGCTTATAAATTAAGTGGTGATCAAGTTGATAACTCTCATCGTGTTAATGCGAAGCAAGCAAGACGCACTTTGGCTCGTTGGGCAAATTTACACGCTACCAATGTGACACAAAAAGTGCGGTTTATTGTGGAGCATTTTCATCATAACGTGGCACATTTGTTAAATGGCGAGGCAAAAGCGATGATAGTGACGAGTTCTCGTCCTGCTGCGGTGCGTTATAAATTGGCGTTAGATAAGTTGCTAGAGGGAAACAATGAATACAAAAACTACCGCACTTTAGTCGCTTTTTCTGGCAAATTGACAGGCTCAGAAGTTCGCCATAATGATGATCATAATATGCCAGAGTTGTTTGATTTTTCAGATGAAACAGAGTTTTCAGAAAGTTCGATGAATTTGAATTTGCCTCACAATGATTTACGTAAGGTTTTTGATCGCAATGAATATCGTGTGATGGTGGTGGCGAATAAATTCCAAACAGGTTTTGACCAACCTAAACTTTGTGCGATGTATGTGGATAAGAAAATCGCTAATGAAGTAGAAATTGTGCAAACTTATTCCAGATTAAACCGCACTTTTGCAGGAAAAGATCAGATTTTTATTGTAGATTTTGTCAATAAGCCAGAAGTCGTTAAGGCGGCTTTTTTGAAATATGATCAGGGAGCGGTGATTGAGAATATTCAAGATCCAAACATTGTCTATAACTTACGAGATGAATTAGACAAAGTAGAAATTTATGATGCGCAAGATTTAGCTAAATATAAAAAAGCAAAATTTGATACGCAGCTTTTATTGCAAAAAAACCGCTATAACATTCAACAGCATGAAGCTTTATATCAGGTCATGCAAGCACCTAAAAATAGATTTAATCAACGTTTAGAGCAATTAAAAAAAGACGTTAAATATTGGGAAAATGAATATGAAAGAGCGGTCAGTTTTAATGATGAAAATGGTAAAAATTTGGCAGAGCTCAACCGTGTTGAAGCGGATATTCAGTTAAAAACATTAATTCAGTTTAAATCTAATTTAGCTAAGTTTAGTCGTATCTATTCTTATATTGCTCAACTCATTGATTTTAATGATGGTGAACTAGAGAATTTTGCCTCTTTCAGTAAATTATTGGCAAAACTGTTGGATAGCGTGCCGCCTGATGAGGTGGATATTTCAGGCTTAGTATTGAGCGGTTATAGGATCAACAAATATCCAACGGAGCCTATTGCTAAGCCTGATGATAAAGTGGAAGAACCGAAACCTATTCGTCCGTTGCCAGAGAGTAATATTCAGGGCGAGCCAACACATTTGGATTATTTGCGAGAAATTATTAAACAAATATCAGCCACTTTTGGGGATATTGCCCCTGAAGATGATATTGTGCAATTTATCAATCATTTAGTGGAACAATTAGAGCAAGATGCCGAGCTTTTAGCTCAAATTAAAGCAAACTCTTTTGAAATAGCGAAATATGGTAAATTGCCTGATGCAGTAAAAAAAGCCATTATCCGAGCATTAAGCTCTTATCATAATTTGGCAGACTTATTGCTGAAAAATAGTGATAAATCTTTTGAACAGGTATTAGAAATGGTTTATCACTTGATTAAAACAAAATTGCAGTAGTTTTACTAAAGTAACCCCAATTTTTTATAGAATTTATGGATCAGTTATTTTTTGAATTTTACTGTTATTCACTCAAATAGGGCGTTATACTACGCCCATTTTTCATCTATTGGAAACCCTATGAATTTATCAAAAACAGGACTTTCATTTCTTTGGATAAGTGCGGTGGCTTTTTTAGTTGATTTAGCAACTAAATTTGTGGTAGTGCAAAACTTTTCTTTATACGAAAGTATTAATATTTTACCTTTCTTTAACTTAACCTATGCTCGTAATACTGGTGCGGCATTTAGCTTTTTAGCCGATCATGCAGGCTGGCAGAAGTACTTTTTTATTGTTTTAGCCTTACTTATTTCTGTCTTTCTCATTTATTCGCTATACAAAAATAATATAGTGCAACGTTTACAAAATACGGCTTATGCAATGATTATTGGTGGGGCATTAGCCAATGCAGCAGATCGTGCTTATCATGGATTTGTAGTAGATTTTTTTGATTTTTATTGGAAGGATTGGCATTATCCAATCTTTAATGTTGCAGATATTGCTATTTGTATTGGTGCAACTTTATTAGCAATAGATGCTTTCAAAAATGATCCTAAAAAACAAAATCGCTAATTATTATGCGATGCTTATGAGTGATGAATCTAAATTAATATGAAAATAATTTTAGCCAATCCACGTGGTTTTTGTGCTGGTGTAGATCGTGCGATCAGCATTGTGGAGCTTGCCTTAGAAATTCATGGCGCACCAATTTATGTCCGCCATGAAGTCGTACATAATCGTTTTGTCGTGAACGGTTTACGTGAGCGTGGGGCGGTTTTTGTGGAGGAATTAGATGAAGTACCAAACGGGGCTATTGTGATTTTCTCTGCCCATGGTGTATCTCAAGCTGTTCGCCAAGAAGCCAAAGATCGTAATTTGAAAGTCTTTGATGCCACTTGTCCTTTAGTAACCAAAGTGCACATGCAAGTCGCTCGTGCAAGTCGTAAAGGAACCAAAGCTATTCTTATTGGCCATGAAGGTCACCCTGAAGTGATTGGCACAATGGGGCAATATGATAACAATGAGGGCGGTATTTATTTGGTAGAAGATGTGGAAGATATTGCCAAACTTGCTTTGCGAGATGATGAAGATATTACGTTTATGACTCAAACCACGTTATCTATTGATGATACGGCTGATGTCATTGAGGCATTGAAACAAAAATATCCTGCTATTCAAGGGCCTCGCAAAAACGATATTTGTTATGCCACAACTAACCGTCAACAGGCAGTTCGTGAACTAGCAGAACAATCGGATTTAGTGATTGTTGTAGGTTCAAAAAATTCCTCTAATTCCAATCGTTTAGCTGAATTAGCTTCCAGAATGGGAGTGACGGCGAAATTAATTGATGATGCTAATGATATTGATGTGAGCTGGTTAGAGAATGTTAAAGTTATTGGCTTAACCGCTGGTGCATCTGCGCCAGAAGTGCTAGTTCAATCGGTAATTACCCGCTTAAAAGAGTTAGGCGTTGATGAGGTGGAAGAACTTGAAGGTTGCGAAGAAAATACAGTTTTTGAAGTGCCGAAAGAGCTACGAATTAAAGAGGTTGAATAGAGAAAATGCCACATGTTGATGTGGCATTTTTTATGATTATCCTATTTTATGATTATCCTAAGAAATATTTATAAGCAGGGCTATTTGTCACATCTTGATAAGTATAAGCCAGTTCCTCTAAGTGTCCATTGAAACGAATTTCATCATGTTCATCGAGTTGGAAACCAGCTAAAACATTGCCGTAATCTGCACCATGAGCACGATAATGGAATAAGGAAATATTCCAATGCGTACCTAACATCATCAAGAATTTTAATAGTGCGCCTTTTTGCTCAGGAAACTCGAAACTATATAACCGCTCTTTGCTGTTACTCGTAGTACGCCCACCAATCATATAGCGAATATGGGTTTTGGCTATTTCATCATCCGAGAGGTCCATCACTTTATAATTATTTTTCTCAAGCTGTTGGATAATTTCTAATTTTTCCTCTTCGCTACCAATTCTCACACCTACAAAAATACAGGCTTGTTCTTTATCCGCATAGCGATAGTTAAATTCGGTTACAGGACGCTCCCCTAATAAATGACAGAAACGCAAGAAACTGCCTTTTTCTTCAGGAATAGTCACCGCAAAAATAGCCTCATGTTTTTCCCCAATTTCGCAACGTTCGGAAACATAACGTAAGGTATGGAAGTTTAAATTTGCACCAGACAAAATATTCACTAGAGTTTCGCCTTGAATATTGTGCTCTTTCACATATTTTTTCAAACCAGCTAATGAAACCGCCCCAGAAGGCTCTGCAATAGCACGCACATTTTCAAACATATCTTTCATTGCAGCACAAACTTCGTCACTATCCACTAGTACAACATCATCAATATATTGCTGACAAACACGGAAAGTTTCGTTGCCAATACGTTTTACCGCAACACCATCGGCAAATAAACCCACTCGCTCTAAATCCACAGGCTGACCTGCATTTAAGGCAGCATGCAAACAAGCAGAATCTTTACTTTCAACGGCGATAACTTTGATTTCAGGCATTAATTGCTTAATTAAAACTGCTACACCAGCTGCAAGACCGCCACCACCAACGGGAACGAAAATGCGATCAATGTGACTGTTTTGCTGCAAGAGTTCCATAGCTAAAGAACCTTGACCAGCAATCACTGCGGGGTGATCGAAAGGCGGAATAAAGGTCATATTTTTGTTTTCGGAAAGTTCGATCGCTTTCGCCTTTGCTTCATCAAAATTTGCACCATGTAAAAGCACTTCTCCACCATAGCCACGCACGGCATCAACTTTAATGCGCGGCGTATTTTGTGGCATCACGATCAAGGCTTTAAGCCCTAGATTTTTCGCAGAGAGTGCAACCCCTTGTGCATGATTTCCAGCCGATGCGGTAATCACACCAGCATCTTTTTGTGCTTGGCTAAGGCCAGCAATCATGGCATAGGCACCACGTAATTTAAAACTATGTACTAACTGGCGATCTTCACGTTTAACTAAAACAGTATTGCCCAAACGTTCGGAAAGTTTGACCATAGGTTGCAAGGGAGTGACTTGCGCTAGTTCATAGATTTTTGAGCTTAAAATTGCTTTAAGATATTCAGCGCCTGTGGGCTGATTGGTTAAGTTATTCATCATATTATTCACCATAAACAAAAGTGCGGTTGTTTTTATCATTGTTTTGCATTTTAAAGAAAACTCTGTAAAAAACCACCGCACTTTTCATCTTTAGATTTTCGTTTTATCCCTTACCGCCCCTTTGTCCGCTGAAGTGGCGAAATGTCCATAAACTTTTAAGGCAAAGGAAACTTCACGCTGACGGTTTGCAGGTTTCCAACCCCGCTTATCTTGCTCTGCCCGACGTTGTGCTAATTCGGCTTCAGGCACGACCAATTCAATTTTACGATTTGGAATATCGATCTCAATGGTATCGCCGTCTTTGACCACGCCAATTAAACCACCTGCGGCTGCTTCTGGTGAGCAGTGTCCGATAGATAAACCCGATGTGCCACCAGAGAAACGTCCATCTGTCAATAACGCACAGGCTTTGCCTAAGCCCATAGATTTTAGATAACTGGTTGGATAGAGCATTTCTTGCATACCTGGTCCGCCTTTTGGACCTTCGTAGCGAATAACCACAACGTGCCCTGCTTGTACTTTGCCACCTAAAATACCAGCTACGGCATCTTCTTGGCTTTCAAACACAATGGCTTTACCGCTGAATTTTAAGATACTTTCATCAACCCCAGCAGTTTTTACGATACAACCATCTAAAGCGATATTGCCCGATAACATGGCTAAGCCACCGTCTTGGCTATAAGCAAATTCTTTGCTACGAATACAACCATTTTCACGATCATCATCAACGCTATCCCAACGGCAATCTTGCGAGAAGGCTTGCGTAGTGCGAATACCCGCAGGGCCAGCACGGAAGAATTTGTGAACGGCTTCGTCTTGAGTCAATTTAATATCGTATTTGGCAATCTGTTCGCCAATACTCATCCCTAAAATGGTGCGAGTTTGGTTATTCAACAAGCCTGCACGATCTAACTCACCCAAAATCGCCATAATACCGCCAGCACGATGCACATCTTCCATGTGGTATTTTTGCGTATTTGGGGCCACTTTACTCAAGCAAGGCATAACACGAGAAAGGCGATCAATATCTGCCATAGTGAAATCGACTTCTGCTTCTTGTGCGGCTGCTAATAAATGCAGAACGGTGTTGGTTGAACCGCCCATAGCAATATCCAAACTCATGGCATTGTCGAAAGCGTCTTTAGTCGCAATTGAGCGTGGTAATACAGAAGCATCATCTTGCTCATAATAACGTTTGCACAGCTCAACAATCTGTTTGCCAGCATCTAAGAAAAGCTGTTTGCGGTCAGCGTGGGTGGCTAAGCAAGACCCATTGCCCGGTAAACTCAAGCCAAGGGCTTCCGTTAAACAGTTCATTGAGTTAGCGGTAAACATACCTGAGCAAGAACCACAAGTTGGGCAAGCAGAACGCTCAATTTGTTGGCTTACTTCGTCTGAAACATTCGGATTTGCCCCTTGGATCATCGCATCAACCAAGTCTAATTTGATGATTTGATCGGATAACTTGGTTTTGCCCGCTTCCATCGGTCCACCTGACACAAACACCGTTGGAATGTTCAAACGCAATGCAGCCATTAACATTCCCGGGGTTATTTTGTCACAGTTAGAAATACACACCATGGCATCAGCACAATGTGCATTGACCATATATTCCACGCTATCGGCAATTAAATCACGGCTTGGCAAAGAATAGAGCATGCCACCATGCCCCATGGCAATGCCATCATCAACGGCAATGGTATTAAATTCTTTCGCCACCCCACCCGCTTTTTCAATTTCTGCAGCAACTAATTGCCCCATATCTTTTAAGTGAACGTGCCCCGGTACAAATTGGGTAAATGAATTCACCACCGCAATAATCGGCTTACCGAAATCATTTTCTTTCATTCCTGTTGCACGCCATAAAGCACGTGCGCCTGCCATATTACGACCTTGTGTGCTGGTCGCTGAACGTAATTTAGGCATAATCTCTCCAAGTAAATAATGTTGTGTTTGTTATAAGAGCGGTTAGTTTTTCAGAAAATTTTGCAAATTTCCATAGAAATTTAACTGCATATTAAAAGAATTATAAATTACGTCCAATTCCCTTAAACTTCTCCACAAAAGCCGACACTTTTTGGAAAACACTTTGTTTTAAGGTTAAATATTTTGGATTAAGTGGGCTCATTTTCGGCAGAATATCGTTTAACTCTGTACCATTTTCGCTAGCGTATTCCCGTTTTAAAGAATTGCTAATATATCGTCTAGCGGCCTCCACATTCAATTTTTCTTCATCAATCAAAGCGTTGGCTTCTGTTTGTAGCTTGTTTTGAGCATATTTGAAAAAGGCTTCGATAATATCCGCTTTATGTTCAAATTGATTAAGATCCGTTTGCTCAATAAATTCTACAATTAAGCTTTCTTTGGCACGATTACCAAGGCTTGCCCGAACGGTGCGGCGAATATCTGCAATCAAAGCTTCTTTATTATTGGATTTTTTATTCTGTTCAAAAATTAGTTCTAAAATATAGTCTAAGTTGATCTCTTGAGATTTCAAAAGATCCACCTCAAACACCACATCATCCCAATCAATCGTTAGTTTTTTAGGCTCATTTCCTGCTTTTTGTTGGCGTAGCCATTCACGAATATCATTATAGGTTGAACGATAATCCTGCACTTTATGCTCGGTTAAAATAGGTTTGGCGTTATACTCCCCAGCTTGTTCTTGAGCTTGATTGTGCGGTATGTTTTCCACCTGTTTTTTTAGCTCGGTATATTCATCATAATTTTGTAGCACATTATCAATACGCAGATATTCGCCAAAAAGTTTAACAAAGGCTTTTTTGTCTTTTTCGGTTTCAATATTCGCTGGGTCAGGGAATTTTTCCTGCAATTCTTTCACCACCGCCAAATAACCTCGACAAAATTCGCCAGTTAGTTTGTCCTCATAGCCCTGCATATATTCTTGATAGCTTTTTTCTAGCACCACATTTTTGGTGTTTTTATTGCCGAACAAGGTAATGGCATCAATGGTGTCTTGCTCTAAATCTCGGAAAGTAACGATATTGCCAAAGGTTTTAGTCGCATCAAAAATACGGTTGGTGCGAGAATAGGCTTGTAGCAAGCCGTGATAACGCAAATTTTTATCCACAAATAGCGTGTTCAATCTTGGGGCATCAAAGCCTGTCAAAAACATTCCCACCACAATCAGTAAATCAATCTCTTGATTTTTCACTCGTTTAGCTAAATCACGATAATATTCTTGGAATTTTTCAATGCCAAAGTTACTTTTAAAATGCTGGTTATAATCTACCATCGCTTGCGCCAAGAACTCTTTAGCCGTCAAGTCCATGGCATCAGTATCAAAACTTTCATCGATAATATCGCCCACCGCATTTTGCTCTTCATTGGCGGTAAACGAGAAAATAGTGGCAACTTTTAGTGGTTTTTCTACCCCTTGCTGTAGTCGTTTAAAGGCTTGGTAATACAGCTTAGCGGCTTCCACACTAGAGACTGCAAACATGGCATTAAAGCCCTTTCCCCCATTGATACGGTGAGTTTTGTATTTGAAATTATCCAAGATATATTGGGTAATTTCTCGAATACGCTCAGGGTGTGAAAAGGCTTGTTTGGCTTCAAGTGCGGTCAGTTTTTCTAAATCTTTTTCTTGCTCAATGTCTTTAAAGGTTGGACGTACATCATTGTAATCCACCTTAAATTTCAGCACTTTTTCATCACGAATCGCATCGGTAATCACATAAGAATGTAATTCTCGCCCAAAGACGCTGGCAGTAGTTTCTGAGCCTAAAGCATTTTCAGGGAAAATTGGTGTCCCCGTAAAACCAAATTGGCAGAACTTTTTAAACTTTTTCTTGAGATTTTTTTGAGCTTCGCCAAACTGAGAGCGATGACATTCATCAAAAATAAACACCACCTGTTTTTGATAAATCGATAAATTCTCTTCCGATTTCATCAAATTGTTGAGCTTTTGAATAGTGGTAACAATGATTTTGTTATCTTCTTTGTCCAAATTACGCTTTAAGCCTGCAGTGCTTTCTGAACCATTGACGCTGTCTGGGGAAAAACGCTGATATTCTTTCATCGTTTGATAGTCCAAATCTTTTCTATCCACCACAAAAAACACCTTATCAATAAAAGGCAATTCGGTCGCCAAACGAGCCACTTTAAAACTGGTTAAAGTTTTGCCCGAACCTGTGGTATGCCAAATAAAACCACCGCTCTCCACATTGCTCCAGTTTTTATTCAGATAAGCACTTTGAATTTTCCATAAAATCCGTTCGGTCGCCGCAATCTGATAAGGACGCATTAACAGCAAAGTATCGCTGACATCAAACACCGAATAATCAATCAAGATTTTCAGCAAAGTATTTTTTTGGAAAAAAGTTGCGGTAAAATCTTTTAAATCCTTAATCAAGCTGTTATCGGATTTCGCCCAGTTCATCGTAAAATCAAAGCTGTTTTTATCCCGCTTGGTGGTGTTGGCAAAATAACGAGTGTCTGTGCCATTTGAGATGACAAAAACTTGTAAATACTTAAACAAAGAATTTTCGCTATTAAAGCTTTCTTTGCTATAACGATGAATTTGGTTAAAGGCTTCACGAATTGCCACCCCACGTTTTTTCAATTCAACCTGCACCAAAGGCAAACCATTGACCAAAATAGTGACATCATAGCGATTGGCGTGTATGCCAGTTTGTTCAAATTGATTAATAACTTGTAATTTATTATTGGCAATATTTTTCTTATCAAGCAAATAAATATTTTGAATACGCCCCGTATCAAACACAAAATCATAAATATGGTTATTATGAATTTTGCGGGTTTTATCCAATAAATTCTCTGATGGTTTATCCAAATATTCTTCAACAAAACGCCTCCATTCTCCATCGGTAAAAACCACATGATTTAGCCTTTGCAACTGCTCACGCACATTGGCAAGTAGCTTCTCTTGGCTGTTTAAATCAGTGCGATATTCATAGCCTTGATTGGTCAAATCTTGGATAAATTCACGCTCCAAATCGCTTTCCGTTTGATAATTCGCCGATTGCTCAAGGGGCGTATATTTATCCAAAATGATAAAATGATTGGTTTCGGTGATGAGGGTAGTTTGATTTTTCATCATTTATCTCCGAAAAATTTCTTATAATGTGCTATTGCATTATTTTGTTCAAAACAACGTTTAAATAAGTCAATAATTTCTTGTTTTGATTTTCCATTTAATTCAGCTTCTAAATCATCTATAGAATGGGAATTCACATTAAATAACTTTCTTGCACCAGGTATATTTTCAAAAAAATCACTTTGATGCAATCCATTAAATTTAGTATAAGTTTCAATAATCCTCCTAATGGGATTTAAAAGCATACTTGGACTAACATTATTTTGATTGAAAAGAAACTTTAACTCCTGCCAAAGTGCGGCATAGTTTGTTTTAAAATCATCTTCTGGATTAGTTATTTTAAGTAAATTAACACTATTTTTAACTTTTCTTAAATGATAAAAATTGTTGCCTTTATAATTACAAGCATATTTTACATTTAAATAAAAATGAGTATTGTGTGTTAGTAAAATAAATCTCTCATCATCACGAACATTCTTATCTTTTAATCTCTGTAATTCTTCAATAATCAAATATTGAACGGCATCATCATTGGAATTCATTGGATCATCAAAAATAATGCACTTTTTATTTAAATTAGAGTTATCACTCAATTCATCTAATTTCTCAATAAAATATAAGAAAGCAATCAGATTTTTCTCCCCTGTAGATAGTTCTTGAACACTTCTTATATTTAAAGTTCTTAAGCACTTGATTTGATAATCATTACTTATCTCCTGATGAATCAGCTCAAAACTAGCATAAAGCTTTAATTTTTTATTGATTCTCTCAACCAGAATCTTTTCATTTTTTGTACTTTCCAATAATTTTTTGATATTTTCTTCAATTTGGTTAATATTATTTTGATATATTTTAATTTTTGATTTTTCATCATCAACTTTATTTTTTAAATCTTGAAGTAGTTTCTGATGTACTTCCAAGTTAGACTTTCTCACTTCGTATTGAAATCCATCACAATACTCTTTCACAAAGTGATAACGTAGGGCATCACGAGCATCATTTTGTTTTTTTGTTAAGTCGCTACGGTTATTGTCATCTACAATCTGATTGTAATAATCAATAATGGAATCAATATCATTAGTACAAGACAGAGTGAGTTTTTCACACTCTTCAAATAGATAAGCCAACTTATTCTCTAATTTGGAAATTAATTCATTTAAAAATTTTTGATATTCGTTTTTTGCATTTTCTAAAGTAGGATTGATTTCATCAATTTTAGATTGATAGTCAGCATAAAAGTTGGAGCTATCTATACTGATGTTTTGAATATCGGTGATATAAGATTTTAATTTTCCAATTTTATTTTTTATCTCGTATTTAAAATTTCTCACTTCATCTGCTGAAAAATAATTCTCTAGTTCTGCTAATGTTTCTTTTGAAACAATATGATTACAAAAGGCACAATGTTCTCCTTCTTGATGTAGGACCAATCCTTTTTCGGCAAAATCTCTTTTAGCAGAGTTGTCATCTAAACGGCTTAACCTCGTTCTTTCTACAACTTTTCGTTGAAGTAAGGTATTAACATCCGTTACTTCATTTTTTAGATTGATGTTTAGCTTATTTATTATTTGAGCTGACTTGACTTCAGACCTCAGTAATGATTCAAGTTTTTCAATCTCTTGTGTTTCCAAGCCTTTAGCACATATTATATCGTTTTTAAATGCTCCAATATCATATGATGTTGAAGAAATTTTCAAATCACGATTTTTTATCTCTCTTGCTTTATTCCTACAAAAATTATCAATCTCATTTTTTATATTTGCTACATCTTTTTCTTTTACCTCATGCTCTTTCCATAAATTTTCTGTCCCATTATCAATGAGATTATTCTGGATGGATTCTATATTCTTTTCGATTTCCTTTATTCGACTTTCTTCTTCGGATATTATTTGATTAATTTCAGTATTTTCTTCTCCTAGAATAACAGTATCTAGAGTATTATTTTCACTAACAACACTCTCAAATCCTTGAAATATTTTGACATCATAGTTATTGCATTGCTCTTTTACTAATTTAGTGATTGTAGATTTCCCACAACCATTTTTACCAAAAATAAAATTAACTTTTTTGTCAAATGTGATTTCATTGAAGTTGAATAAATCATTACCAGTAAGATCAATAATCATTGTGACTCTCTCCTATATTTTAGAGTTTTTATGAGTTATTTTTTAGACTAATTTCTAGCCTCTCCAACTCTTTCAAATCCTCCGCATCAGCAAGCATTTGTTTTAGCTGTTTTCGAGAATAATTAAATTGTTCATATTCCTGATGTGCAAGCTGTTCCATTTGTTTATGGGAATAATCTCCCAAACCTTCAAGGACAGGAAAACCATTAAACTCTAATAAGCTATCAACATTATTTCGCCAAAATGCCAAGGTTAAATCTTTTTGCTTTTTGACTCTTAGTTCCGCACTTTCAAGAAAAATCATCACCAAACGATTAAGGGAATCAAGCTCATCATTATTAAGATAATTTTTTGCTACAACAACATCCCCCTTACGCACAACTTTACCTTTCCACGAGGTTAATCCCATATTAGGTAACGACGATTTAGCCCGTTTAACGATCAATTCTGCTGCAGTTTGTTGGGTTATTGCATAGATTAATTTATTTTGAGTTTCGGCAAAAAACATCTGTGTCGCTTTATCAGACTTATCATAATCGCTAGACAAGCTAAACAACTCTCTAACTTTCTGGTAAAAACGCATTTCACTAGCTCGGATTTCTCGAATTTGTTCAAGTAACTCATCAAAATAATCTAACCGCCCTTGTGGATTTTTTAATCTATCGCTATCTATCAGAAATCCTTTTTCTAAATAGGTTTGTAATGTCGTATTTGCCCACTTTCGAAACTGTACCCCACGAACGCTTCTAACTCGAAAACCAATCGCCAAAATCATCGCCAAAGAATAATGTTTAACTTGATAATTTTTCCCATCTTTGGCAGTTATTAAATAATCCTTAACAACTGAATTTTCATCTAACTCATTGTCTTGTAATATGTTTTTTATATGCGTGACGATATTTGCTACAGAGGTGTCAAAAAGTTCTGCAAGTTGATTTTGCGTAAGCCAAGCCTCGCCATTAGAAACCAATAAAGCAACATTAGACTTTCCGTCTTCTGTGTTATAAATAATCAAATCCGTCATTTAAACCTCATCTTAGACCCTAGCAAATCCCAACAACAGCTCCCGATAATACTCATACTGCTTACGTCTTAATTCAATTTCCTTTGGCAAGCCATCGCTGATGGAATTGGTCAAGCGGTCAAATTTATCCAAAATTTTGACAATCTTGGCTTGGGTTTCCAGTGGGGGGATTGGGATTAATAAAGATTTTATTATATCTGAATTCAAATTACTTACTGAGCCACTATTGATTTTTCCAGCCCAATAGGACTGCACTGTGTCAGATGAAAGATAATAGTATAAAAAATCAGAATTTATTTTATCTTGAAATTCACTAATTGAAGCCCAACCATCGTGTATTGCTCCATCAATATTTAAAATATATGGTCTGCCATAACTCATTGAATTTGACATTATAAAATCGCCTTTTTTAAGAACTCTTGATTTTAGAGAACCTTCATAAGTTATTCTTTGCTCTGTTTTATCCACATATTTAGCACCAACAGCAACATCACCAATTTTAATCCAAGGAATTCCATCTTTATCATCTGTTAGATATTGTGAAATAGGTCGTGGAGATGCTCCTCGTTGTATTTTAGCAACCTCTCCCAAACTCTTCCAAACCACGTCTTTGCTGAAGAATGGGTTAGTCTTGTACCCCCCCCCTATCGGAAATATCATCAAAGGTCAAGAGCAAATCTCGATAATATTGATATTGTTTTTTCCGCAGGGATAATTCAGCTTCCAGCGCAGCTTCCAGCGCAGCTTCCAGCGCAGCTTCCAGCTCTGTCAAAATGTCAAGTCTTTTTACAATTTCTTTTTGTAATTCGAGTGGTGGGATTGGGATTTGAAAATTCTGGAGCATAGGTAAGGTAATATAAGGAACAGAACCTTTTTTAGAATTAACTAAAATATATTCTTTCAAGCAAAATTTAAAATAATGTACTAGATAAATTATATTTATTTCTGAGATAAACTGACCTAATACATAGGTTCGCTGATATGCATTAAATTTCCCAGAATAGTAATTAATATGTCCAACTTGACTGCCATTCCCTGAAATAAGAATAGCCTCCATATCAAATGCATATTCATTTATTCTGTACGGGTTTTCATTACAAGTAAAAAAGGGGTATATACCATCATCTTCCATTGCGTTTGCATTCAATTTTCCCGTTGTAATCATAGAACACACTTCCCCCAACGGCTTCCACTCCACTTCCGCCTGTTCAATCATTTTTAAAATATTGGTTTTCATCTTTATTTCTCATTCAATTTCTGAATTACTTTATCAAAATCAGAGACAATTTTTTGAGTGCGGTTAAAAATTGCATATTCTGCTTTAGCTTTTTCTTTAGCTGCTTCACTCGAAATTTTGCCTTTATCTGGCAAAATATCATAACGGCGGAATGCCAAAAATTCATCGACACTGTTGGCAAACTGCTGCATATCAAATAAGTTTTCACGTTCAATTAGGTCTTCAATATAGTCAAAATAACCTGTAACGGCACGTTCTAACTGTCGGATTTGTTTTTCATTTAAATAATTCTTTGCCACCATAACATCTTGGCTCAAAATTCTACCATCAGGCGCATTTTTCCACGTTTTTAACCCCATATTTTGCTGATGATGGTCTGCGTGGGTATAAATGATTTCAGCCGCTGTTTGTCCTGTAATTGCAAAATGAAATTTATTTTGCACCATCGCATAAAACGCTTTTGTAACCGCAGCATTGGGATCATAATCGCTACTACATTCGGCATAGATATCCGTAATCTGTTGCCAAATACGTCTTTCGCTTGCTCGAATAGAACGTACTCGATCCAAAAGCTCACGAAAATAATCCTTACCAAAAACCTGATTACCTTGTTTTAAACGCTCATCGTCTAAGGCAAACCCTTTAAGCATATATTCTTTTAGCACTTTGGTTGCCCAAATACGAAATTGTGTGCCACGTAAAGATTTCACTCGATAACCCACAGAAATAATCACATCTAAGTTGAAATAATCAACTTGATACGTTTTTCCATCTGCTGCAGTTGTTGCAAATTTTGCAACAACTGAATTTCTCTCTAATTCTCCATCTTGAAAAATGTTGTTAATATGACGAGAAATCGTTGATTTATCTCTATCAAATAAACTTGCCATCTGATCTAAAGATAGCCAAGCCGTATCCTCATCAAATTGTACATTAACTGAAATTAGCCCATCGATAGATTTAAAAATAACCATACTTTTGGGTGGTTTATTCATTTTTATTACCCCTCAATCTCCGCCACGATATCATCAATCTCGGCTCGCAAGCGGTCGATTTTGGCGACAGTTTGGCGAATATCGGCATTGAGCACATCAATATCAATCACTTCTCTGGTGTCTTTGGCTTCTACATAAGAACTCACCGCCAGATTGTAGTCATTTTCTGCAATGGTTTCTTTATCCACCATTTTAACTAGATGCTCTACATCGGTTTTATCGGCAAAGAGTTTCAAAATCTCGGCGATATGTTCATCGGTCAGCACGTTGTTATTGGTTTCTTTCTTAAAAATACCACTGGCATCAATAAACTGGGTATTGTTGTCTGCTTTGGATTTTGATAGCACTAAGATATTCACCGCAATGGACGTACCAAAAAATAGATTAGGGGCAAGAGAAATCACCGTTTCCACATAGTTATTATCAATCAGATATTGGCGGATTTTTTGCTCTGCTCCGCCACGATAAAAAATGCCGGGGAAAGTGACAATAGCAGCTCGTCCCTTGGCAGATAAGTAATTAAGGGTGTGCATAATAAAGGCAAAGTCCGCCTTAGATTTTGGTGCAAGTACGCCAGCAGGGGCAAAACGGTCGTCATTGATTAAAGTTGGATCATCTGAACCAATCCATTTAATCGAATAAGGCGGATTGGAAACAATAGCATCAAAAGGCTTATCATCTTTAAGTTTTGGCTCAATTAGGGTATCACCAAGTTCAATGTTGAAGTCGGCATAATTGATATTGTGCAAAAACATATTCATACGAGCAAGGTTGTAAGTGGTGTGATTGATTTCTTGCCCGAAGAAACCTCCTTCAATGATATGATCATCAAACTGCTTTTTAGCTTGTAACAGTAGTGAACCTGAACCGCAAGCAGGATCGTAGATTTTATTGACCGCACTTTGCCCATATAAGGCAAGTTTGGCGATCAATTTGGACACATTTTGTGGAGTGAAAAACTCTCCCCCTGACTTGCCCGCATTGGCGGCATAGTTGGAAATCAAAAACTCATACGCATCGCCAAACAGATCAATTTGATTATCTTCAAACTTCCCAAAATCCAACTCTGCTACGCCCTTTAGCACTGCTGCCAAGCGTTTGTTTTTATCGGTAACGGTATTACCCAAACGGCTAGAGGTGGTATCAAAATCAGCAAATAAGCCTTTGATGCGATGTTCTGATTTATAACCATTGGCGGACGCTTCAATAGCGGTAAAAATCTCTTTTAAATCGGTATTTAGTTTGTCATTGGTGTTAGCGGTTTTAACAACATTGGAAAAAAGCTGACTTGGATAGATAAAATAGCCTTTGGTTTTGATGGTATCGATTTTAATATGTTCCAAAATTGGGTCGTCATCGGCATACTGGGCATAATTGACACTCTCATCCCCCGTTTCAATATAAGCAGAAAAATTCTCACTGATAAACCGATAAAACAGCGTACCTAAGACATATTGTTTAAAATCCCAACCATCCACGCTACCACGCACTTCATTAGCGATTTGCCAAATACGGCGTTGGAGTTCTGCTCTTTGTTGTTGACTTGTCATAAATTTATCCTTTTTATTTCTTTGTTTTTAATGATCCTAAATAGATCGCTATCATAGTTAAAATTGCCCCTATCCATTGCATTAGATTGATTTGCTTATCTAATAGTAAATAGTCGATTATAAGTGCGGCAACAGGCTCAGAAAGCAATAAAAGCCCTGTCAAACTGAGCGATAACAAGGGAATAGAATAAGCAATCAAGCCCCACGCAAAACATTGCATTACCGCCCCATAAAGGATGATTAGCCCGATCTGCTCCCAGTTAGTTGGGTATAAATTATGGCTATTTAGCCACAAGGCAGGAAGCACTAAAATTGCCACTCCACCGAGGCTAATTTTAAACATCAGTGGAAAGATCGGAGTTGCTACGGTTTGTTGCGTTTTGCGAATATAAATCATGGACAACGCTAGCATCAAGCTAGAAACAATCCCTGAAATAAAGCCCCAACCCGCATTGCTATTATATTCAAACTCAGGACTAGCAATTAAGGCAACACCAACAATAGCAAGACACAGGCTACAGATCTGTAATTTAGTTTGTCTTTCGTGAAACCAGAAGAAACCTATCGCTGACAGCCAAAAAATCTGTAGGCTATTGAGCAATGTTGAAATCCTAGGGCCAACGGCATAAATACTTTCGTGCCATAAGGCAAGATCTAACCCTAAAAATGCGCCAGAAGTGAGGGCATATATTGTTGCTTTTTTATTACTTGGGAAAGACTGCTTAAAAATTTTAGCTAAGGTATAAAAGATACTTGCCGCCACCAATAATCGCCAAAAGGCTATAGCATAGGCACCAACTGGCACATAAGCCACAATCAAACTACCTAAGCCAAAAAGAATACAGCCAATAACTAAACCGATACTGGCGGTGTGTTCTGAATTCAATTTCATCATTTGTTTTTGCAAAAAATAGGAAAAATCTGACCGCTTGTGGTAGTCATTAAGTGGCATAGATTAAAAAACTACCGAAAAATGAGTGGCGGTTATAAATATACATCATTTTTTTACTACCCGATAACGCTGCTTTGAACTCGTCGGCTTATTAGGAATAGTCATCTCAACCAATCCGAATTCAATTAAAGGAGCAAGCACGTTCGCTCTAAATTTTGAGCGGTTGGATCTGCCAACCAGTTGAACCATTTCTGTGATAGATAATGTCTTTTGTAATAAATGAGTAAAAATAAGTTGTTGTTCCTGTGTTAATTCAACTGAATGATCAAGCTGTTGAGAATCTAGTTCTGACTTAGACCCTACTTGGTCCCGACTTAGTCCCAACTTACTCCTAGCTTGCTCCTGACTTGATCCCATTTGATCAGGAATGAAATAAATTTTCTGTTTCATTTCACCGTAGGATTCAATAAAGCCGTTTTTCAAAAGCCGTTGCAATGCAAGAGTAACATCTCGAGAATGTAAACTCGTTAATTCACTGCACCTTTTATGAGTCACCTGATTTTCTAAACAAATGGTAGCAAGAATATCTAACTCTAAAGATGACAGCTTTTCTAGCTTATCATCATAAATTCGTAAGAGCTGCTGATAGATTTCATCAGAAATTAAAGCGCTTGTTAAAATTGTGAGTGTAACAAACTGAGGTAGTTCAGCTTTTTCTTCTAGATTAGGTTCTGCCCAATGTGCCCAATGACAGCCCTTTAAAATCTTGGGCATTCCAGATCCTGCCTTTTCCCCCAATCCAATTAAAAGAAACATTTGATGTAACAATGAATTTCGACAATCATGTACACCACCTTCCAAAATTTCGTCTTTAGATAAACGTAAATTTCCTGGGTTACGAAATAAAAACTTGTCTGGATGTTTTTCTATAAGAATTGGCGTCCTACCTGAATAATCAGCGTGTGCTAAGGTATTGATTAGCGCTTCTCTCAAAGCCTCGTGAGCCACAGTTTCATCAATACGCTGATCTTCTTTTAAGTTGAAAGGAATTTTTAAATTTTCTACTAAACGAAGGTAAACTTTTCGATAAAAGTCATAAAGATTACCTGACCAAGTGCCATCAGGTACAATGCGTTCTTCCCAACGATTATCAGAGGGTTCACGATAATCAAGAAAATAGTGCGGAAAATGTGAAATAATAGCGTCAAATGTGCCGAACATTAATAAACCCGCCACTGTTATCCCTTCTTTACCAGAGCTTCGATCTTTTTTCCAACCACCAATTTTCTTAAAGAAAGAAAAGAGATCGAGATCTAAATAAGGGTGATGCGGTTTGTGGGCCGAAAGTCGATTTCGGTAGGCTTTCAAACTATCTAATTCAATATCATCATCAAAGGTAAAATGTGGTGATAATATTTCGTTATCAAAGCTATCCGTGATTTGTTCTGCTAACATTTTCTTTACTAGTTCATCATCACACAAACGATCACCATCATATAAGCGAAAATAAGTGTGTCCAAAGGGATTTTTAGTCAAATGAACAGGTTTCTGTTTACGCGTTGCAGCAGGAATATAGATTGCCAGTACATTTTTATCATCAATAATTAGCGACTGAATATGCTCTTCTGAAACAAGTAAATTACAGCTAATATGATCTCGGTTATTTAATAAATTAAATAAATCTTGTTTAACTTTTTCAATGTTACTAATGCCAGCTATCTTAAATTGATTATTTTCTTCTTTAATACCAAGAATAACCCAACCGCCTTTGCTATTTGCCATAGCTGAATAAGTTTTCCAAAAATCTTTCGGTAATTCCCCTTGCCCCTCTTTCCCTGAAGCAAGTTTAAATTCAATTTCTTCACATTCAACCAGTATTTCAATATCAGCTAATTGATTGATTTCAAAAAATTTATTTTTCATTTTCACCTAAAAGATAAGTCACTTATTAAAAATTTTTATTTTTTAGTCCAATTCTATCCGCACAGTGGATAGTTTTGCCTTCATTACAAGTTATTAATTACCAAGAATAAAGTTAGTCGCAAATTGAGTGTGAAGTTGTGCGGTATCAAAAAACGGCAATGGGCTGTCGCCTTACTACTAATAAACTCATTTACAAATGGTAGGGGGCTAAAGCCACCCTACGCATTGATTGTTACTTTAATTCAACTACATCAGGCAATTTCACAAGCTGATGAACCAACAATTCAATGGCTCGTTCACTCTGAACTGTGGCTTTTAGCTCAATCACATCGCCTTTGGTTTCGCTATTTAATGCAATGGCTTCAAAGCCACGATGGCGGATAACTCTTAATAAACGCTCTAAAGTTTCAGGGCGTTTGTTGGCTTGAATAGTTAAATAATAAGTTTTCATTGTTACACCCCAATATCTTCTTCAATCATATCGCTGTTGCATGCATTTGGTGGTACGAGTGGCCAGACATTTTCTTCATCAGGAATACAAACGTGCAGCAAGTACGCATCTTTTGCATTTAACAAGCGGTCAATAGCATCGGAAACTTCGCAAGCCTTTTCAATACGTTCACCTGCAATACCAAAGGCAGAAGCAAGAGTGACGAAATCAGGGTTATCGTCCAAAATGGTTTGACTGTGGCGACCATGGAAAAAGAGTGATTGCCATTGACGAACCATCCCTAAACGTTGGTTATCAAGTAGTAAAATTTTGATTGGCAAGTTTCCACGTTTAATGGAACCAAACTCTTGAATGTTCATCATTAATGAACCGTCGCCAGTCACTAAAATCACAGGATCTTGTGGACGAGCTTTTGCAACACCAACAGCAGCTGGCAAACCAAATCCCATGGTGCCGAAACCTGCGGAAGTAATGTAATTTTCTGGTGCATAATGTTGCATATGTTGTGCTGACCACATTTGATGTTGTCCTACATCTGTTGTGACAACCGCATTTTCTGGCTTGCGTTCTGATAAAGTATGAAGCAATGCCCATGGATCGATTTCTTTATCTTCACTATTTTCAACATAGCTGAAATCGAAACTTACTTTTAATTGCTCAACATCTTTGCGCCAAGGATCAATATCTAATGGCTGCGCAAGGCTAGCGATTGCTTGTGCTAGATCTCCTTGCAAGCCTACATCTGCTTTGCGCAATTTATTAATTTCAGCAATATCAATGTCAATATGAATGACTTTGGCATGTGGTGCAAAAGTATCTAACTTCCCTGTAACTCGGTCGTCAAATCTTGCGCCACAAGCGATAAGTAAATCACATTCTTGCACCGCATAGTTTGCCGCTTTTGTACCGTGCATACCAATCATGCCCATATAAAGAGGGTGTTTTGGTGGAATTGTGCCTAAGCCCTTTAATGTGGATACAGAGGGTATATTGGTGATGTCGAGGAAAGTACGAACTGCTTGTACACCATTTACCGCATGCGCCATGCCTACACCTCCACCAACATAAAGCACAGGGCGTTTCGCTTGAGAAAGTAGCGTTTTGGCTTGCTCAAGTGCGGTTGGATTTTGTGGAGAAACTGCAACTTTTGGATAGACAACAGGTTTTAATGAGGTTGGTGCAAATTGTACATCTTTTGGTATATCCACTAGTACTGGACCTGGGCGACCGCTTTGTGCAATTTGGAAGGCTTTGCCAATGATTTCTGGCAATTCATCAATATTTTGCACAATGAAACTATGTTTGGTACAAGCAAGAGATAAGCCCAAAACATCAGCTTCTTGGAAAGCATCTGTACCAATAAAATTTGATGCAACTTGCCCTGTAATAGCGACAATTGGAATAGAGTCCATTAAGGCATCGCCTAAACCTGTCACCAAGTTTGTTGCACCCGGTCCAGAAGTGGCAATACAGACGCCCACTTTATTCGTTGATCTTGCATATCCAATAGCAGCCATTGCCACACCTTGTTCATTACGGCATAGCAAATGATCTAAACCCGAATCATAAATTGCATCATAAACTGGCATTATCGCCCCACCGGGATAGCCAAATAAGGAAGTCACTCCGTGAGCTTTTAAGCATTCTACGACTAAATTTGCTCCATTCATTAAATATTCCTTTGTGTTTGCTTATTGTTAAAATAAAAAGACTTATTGAGATATAGCATATTTTTTTGAAAAGAAAAGCAATTATTTTTACTTTTTTTGGCACGTTGGACAATAAAAGCTATTTCTTTGTCCAATAATAATACTTTCTATTTTACTACCGCACTTTGAACAAGGTTTATCTTTGTTGCCATAGACTAAAAGCTCTTGTGCAAAATACCCTGGGCGCCCATCAGGTTGTAAGAAATCTTTAAGGGTTGTGCCACCTTGTGCAATCGCAGTAGTAAGCACTTGTTTAATTGTTGCTACAACTTGTTCTGCCTGTGCCTTAGTTAAGGTTTTTGCTCTTTTTTGTGGGTGAAGCCCGCAGAGAAATAGCGTTTCATTGGCGTAAATATTGCCAACACCCACAACCACAGAATTATCCATTAAGAAGGTTTTAAGTGCGGTGGTTTTTTGGCGAGATTTTTTAAATAAATAAGTGGCGTTAAATTCTTCCGATAAAGGCTCTGGCCCCAACTTAAGAAAAAGATGAAATTCATTCAGATTATTTGTCCACAACCAAGCACCAAAGCGGCGAGGATCGTTATAGCGTAGTAATTTACCATTGTTCATCACAATATCGAGATGATCATGTTTATCGATAGGGCTATCATGTGGAACAATACGCACTGAGCCAGACATACCTAAATGCCCGATAATGTAGCCTTGTTCTGTGTGGATAATGAGATATTTCGCACGGCGAGTTAAATCAATAATTTTAACTTGTTCAAATGTGGTAAGTTCAGGGCTAACTTCCCAACGCAATTTAGGATTACGCACCACAATTTTTTCAATGATAAATTCTTTTAAATAAGGACTTACACCTTTTAGGGCTGTTTCAACTTCTGGTAATTCAGGCATATTTTTCTTTTTTCCTAGATTAATTCCTTTGGCTATCTTATGGTAAAAAGTAATATTTGAGAAATAAAAAAACCCGAACAAGTCGGGCTTTTTTATTGAAAACTAAATTATTTGATTTTAGCTTCTTTATAGATAACGTGTTTACGCACAACTGGATCAAATTTTTTGATTTCCATTTTTTCTGGCATATTACGTTTGTTTTTAGTTGTAGTATAGAAGTGACCTGTTTCAGCACTTGATACTAAACGGATTTTTTCACGAGCACCTTTAGCTGCCATTTTTTAGCTCCTTAGATTTTCTCGCCACGAGCACGGATATCAGCTAATACTGCATCAATGCCTTTTTTATCAATAATACGCATACCTTTCGCTGTTAAGCGTAAAGTTACGAAACGGTTTTCACTCTCAACCCAAAAACGGTGAGTGTGTAAGTTAGGAAGAAAACGACGACGAGTCGCATTCAATGCGTGCGAACGGTTGTTACCAACTGCTGGACGCTTGCCTGTTACTTGACAGACTCTAGACATATTAATCTCCAATAAAAAATATAAGCTCGAGCTTAGGGTTCGGACTACTTCAAAATCAAGGACTTTGAAGGCTACCTCGTCAGGTCGCATAGCCGACCCGCTATATTAAAGGTCGTGAATTATACGACCTTTATCTCTTATTCTCAAGCCTAAATAAATAAATTCCCTCAATAAATGATAAAAAATTAAGCAAATAATGCAAAAAATTTATTGCTGGATCCTAGATCCAACCTTGCTCAGCAAAGGAAAAATAGTTGCCTTTGCCAATCACAAAGTGATCTAAAACTCGAATTTCCATTAATTCCGACAACTGTTTGATATTATCTGTGAGTTTTCGATCTGATGCGCTTGGGGTTGAAACACCAGAGGGATGATTATGTGCAAGAATAAGTGCGGCGGCATTACAAAACAATGCTGTTTTAATAATTTCACGGGGATAAACGCTAGCCTGATTAATGGTCCCTAAAAACATTTCTTCTTTTTTGATTAAGCGATGCTGATTATCTAAAAACAGCACCATAAAAATTTCTCGATCCTTATTTTCTAATTCGGTTTGTAAATACATTCTTACCGTGTCAGGACTGGTAAATTCTTGAGCAAACTGTAATTCTTGTAATAAATAACGCTTAGTCATTTCAGTACAGGCTTGTAATTGTACAAATTGGGTAATACCTAAGCCTTTCATTTGGCAAAAGTGCTCTTGATCAGCATTGATTAAGCCTCGTAATGATGAAAAATGCGAAAGTACTTGCTCAGACAATTGCATCACAGGGCAATTTTTTATACCTGTACGTAAGAAAATGGCTAAAAGTTCTTTATCGTCAAGGGATGATGCGCCATATTGCAGTAGTTTTTCTCTTGGCATCAAAGTCGAATTTTGTTTTGTCATAGGGCTATTTTTAACGACGGAAAAATCACTTGCGATAAAGATGAAGTAATTTCTTGAAATTTGGAATGCGATATTTTTTAATTTGCGAGCAAGATCGAAAAATAAAACTTTTTCTTCTGAAAAATTGCAGTAAAATGACCGCACTTTTTGTTGTGATTAAGGACTAACAATGCAAAATCTTGTTCAAGGAAAACGTATTGTCGTTGGAATTACTGGTGGTATTGCCGCATACAAAACCATTGAATTAATTCGTTTATTGCGCAAAGCACAAGCTGAAGTTCGAGTTGTACTCACAAGTGCGGCAGCGGAATTTGTCACTCCCCTAACTTTGCAAGCCATTTCAGGTAATGCCGTATCACAATCTTTATTAGATCCACAAGCTGAATTAGCCATGGGGCATATTGAACTGGCGAAATGGGCAGATCTTATTGTGATTGCACCAGCGAGTGCGGACTTCATGGCTCGTATCACAGTAGGTATGGCAAATGACTTATTATCCACTATCTGTTTAACTACCAACGCACCGATTTTTCTTGCACCCGCAATGAATCAACAAATGTATGCACAACAAATAACTCAGCAAAATATCACCGCACTTATTGCTCGAGGTATTCAATTCATCGGTCCAAATAGCGGAGAACAGGCTTGTGGCGATGTGGGCGCAGGGCGAATGTCTGAACCAAGCGAAATTGTCACCGCACTTTGCCAGTATTTTTTACGTTCACAAGATCTGCTTGATTTAAGCGTTGTGATTACCGCAGGACCAACCAGAGAAGCCATTGATCCTGTACGTTATATTAGTAACCACAGCTCAGGTAAAATGGGCTTTGCTATTGCCGATGCTTTTGCTCAACGAGGTGCAAAAGTAACCTTAATTAGTGGACCTGTTAATTTAGCGACCCCAAAGAATGTACAACGTATTGATGTGGTTTCTGCTCAGGAAATGTATGAGCAAGCTATGCAAAGTGCGGTACAAAATCAGATTTTTATTGGCTGTGCTGCGGTGGCGGATTATCGTGTGGAGCAAATTGCCGAACAAAAAATCAAGAAAACCGCAGATAAGGATGAGATGACATTAAAATTGGTCAAAAATCCAGACATTATTGCAAGTGTCGCTAATTTAACGGAAAATCGCCCTTTTGTTGTAGGCTTTGCTGCGGAAACACAAAATTTAGCTCAATATGCACAAGACAAATTACAGCGTAAAAATTTGGATATGATCTGTGCCAATGATGTTTCAGGTGAGCAAGTCTTTAATGCGGAACAAAATGCTTTACAACTGTTTTGGCGAGATGGGCAAGATAGTTTAGCCTTAAGTCAGAAACATGATTTAGCGAAGCAATTAGTAGATAAAATCATTGGACGTTATAAATGGAAATTGGAAGGAAAAGAAAATGAAAAAAATCGATGTTAAAATTTTAGATAAGCGTATTGGAACAGAATTTCCATTGCCAAACTATGCAACTACAGGCTCAGCAGGACTGGATTTACGCGCTTTGGTTGAAGAAGGATTTGAAGTTCAGCCGGGCGAAACCAAACTTATTCCAACGGGATTATCTATTTATATCGCTGATCCCAATTTAGCAGCGGTAATTTTACCAAGATCAGGTTTAGGTCATAAAAATGGGATTGTGCTAGGAAATTTAGTGGGGTTAATCGACTCAGACTACCAAGGGCCTCTTATGGTTTCTCTTTGGAATAGAAGCGATAAGCCTTTTAAAATTGAAGTGGGTGATCGTATTGCACAGTTGGTTTTTGTGCCAGTGGTACAAGCTGAATTTAATATTGTAGAAGAATTTGTGCAGACAGATCGTGGTGAAGGTGGTTTTGGGCACTCGGGCAAGAAATAATGGAACAACAGCAATTAGATATTGGCGATGTAGAGATTGTGGAATCTACACAAAAAACGCCAAAAATTGAAAAACGTACAGTAAAAGAGCGCCGTCAGCAAGTTTTAACGGTGTTAACTCATATGTTACATTCTGAAAGAGGAATGGAGCGTATGACAACAGCTCGTTTAGCACAAGAAGTGGGCGTGTCTGAAGCCGCACTTTATCGCTATTTTCCGAGTAAAACCAAAATGTTTGAAGCATTATTGGATAATATCGAGAGTACCTTGTTCAGTCGAATTAATCATTCGATTAAAAACGAAACTAATACGATGAATCGTGTGCGAGATATTTTGCAAACTATTTTTGATTTTGCGAGAAAAAATCCAGGGCTTACTCGAATTTTAACCGGTCATGCTTTAATGTTTGAAGATAGCCAATTACAAGCACGAGTGGCTCAATTTTTTGATCGTTTAGAATTACAATTTGTGAATATTCTACAAATGCGTAAATTAAGAGAAGGGCGAGCTTTTAATCTTGATGAAAAAATTATCGCTTCTCATTTAGTCACTATGTGCGAAGGGCAGTTTATGCGTTATGTGAGAACTAATTTTAGACATATACCAAATCAAGGCTTTGAGCAGCAATGGAAACTGATTGAAAGTTTATTTGCATAATAAAAAATTTTAGGTAAGATCGGGCAAATTTGAAATGCTTATTCCATGGGAAAAATTAGAAAAGCAAACCTTATTTAATATTTTGGAAAGTTTTATTTTGCGTGAAGGTACAGATTATGGCAGTACTGAACTTTCTTTAGCAGAAAAAAGAGAAAATCTATTCAACAGTATTCGTCAAGGGAAGGCGGTGCTCGTTTGGTCTGAGTTACATCAATCCATTGATATTAAAGATAAAATGGATTTTTTTAATGGAAAATAATCGGGGGATTTTATGTTAGAACAACAAGGACAGCAATCACAACCTATGGATCCGACATTGGAGTGGTTCCTATCTCATTGCCATATTCACAAATACCCAGCGAAAAGTTCCCTTATTCATGCCGGAGAAAAGGCTGAAACCCTATACTACTTAATTAAGGGATCTGTGGCTGTAATGGTAAAAGATGAGGAAGGCAAAGAAATGATTTTGACCTATTTAAGTCAAGGCGATTTCTTTGGCGAAGCTGGTTTGTTTGATGAAACACAACCTCGTTCAGCTTGGGTTAAAGCTAAAACATCTTGTGAAATTGCTGAAATCTCTTATAAAAAATTTCGCCAATTAATTCAGGTTAATCCAGAAATTTTGATGTATCTGACAGGACAATTAGCACGCCGCTTACAAAATACCTCTAAGCAAGTGAGTAATCTTGCATTTTTAGATGTCACAGGGCGTATTGCTCAGACGTTATTAAACTTAGCTAAAATGCCAGATGCAATGACACATCCAGACGGTATGCAAATTAAAATTACCCGTCAGGAAATTGGTCAAATGGTGGGTTGCTCACGTGAAACTGTGGGACGTATTTTGAAGATGTTAGAAGATCAGCATTTGATTTCTGCCCATGGAAAAACCATTGTTGTATATGGAACAAGGTAGTTGCAGACTAAATTACAATAAGCCTGACAATCGTCAGGCTTATTTTTTATCTATTATTTTATGACACCATTTTCTATATAAAAAGAGCGGTGCTTTTCTGGTTGCATTTGCTGTAATTGCTCTTGCGTTATTGCAGTAACAAAAACTTGAGAGCCATTTTTTTGTAAGCGTTCTGCAAGTAATGCACGTTTATATTGATCCAATTCGGAAGCAAAATCATCGATAAGAAAGATACAATGACGATTTTTTTGTTGCATCAAATGCTCACCTTGAGCCAAGCGTAATGCACACATTAATAATTTTAATTGTCCACGAGATAAAATATCTTCAACAGGTAAACTATTAGCTTTAAAACGGAAATCCGCTTTTTGCGGACCTGAAAAGGTATAACCTAAGGCACGATCACGTTCAAAATTTTGCTGTAAGAGGTCGGCATAATCTGTATTTTTATCCCAGCCTTGATGAAAGCTAACAGAAATGTCTAATTCAGGTAAAAATAGCTGGCAAGTTTGTTCTATTTCTGGGCGTAAGGCTTCCGCATATTCTTCTCGCCATTGGCTCACTTGGTAAGCTAATTTAGTTAATTCAATATCCCAAATTTTCAATTCTGCATAAGAATGTACTTGTTGTAAAGCGGAGTTTCGTTGTTTAAGTAGGCGATTTAAATTACTCCAAGCATTATAAAAAGAGGGATGATGATGAAATAATCCCCAATCTAAATAAGATCGTCGATAACTCGGGCCACCATTTAATAGAGTTAAACCTTCAGGGGTAATGATTTGCATTGGCAATAAATGAGCAAGGTCAGAAATTTTATTCGCATCCTCGCCATTTATTTTCATCAGGGTATTACCTTGGCGCTGTTTTTGTAAGCCAACTGACCATTGATGTTGTTGCTCTTGAATTTTTCCATGCAAGACAAAGTGCGGTTGCTCATAAGAAATTATTCTATTTGCTACCGCACTTTTAAAAGAGCGCCCATGACCTAGATAAAAAATAGCTTCGAGTAAGCTGGTTTTGCCGCTTCCATTATTGCCAATAATAAAGTTAAAGCCGTGATCAAATTCAAGATCTACGGCTGTTAAATTGCGGAAATTTTCAATGATTAAGCGTGAAATTGCCATTATTTAGAGACGCATTGGCATGATGACATATTCTGCACTTTCATCATCAATATCTTCTAATAAGCAACTTGATGAGGCATCTGTAAGACGTAACCGCACTTGTTGGCATTTCAAGGCATTCAGAACATCTAAAATGTAGCTGACATTAAAACCTATTTCCATATCAGCACCGTTATACACTACATCTAAAATCTCTTCAGCAACTTCTTGCTCTGGGTTGCTTGCAGTAATGGTTAGCTGATTTGTGGTTAATTGCAAACGGACAGTTTTAACTTTGTCACTGGATAAGATCGCCATACGAGCAAAGGCTTGTTTGAGCAATTCCCAATTGCCTTCCATAATATGTGTTGCGTTTCTTGGTAGCACTCTGCGGTAATCAGGGAAACGTCCGTCAATTAATTTTGAGGTAAAGACAATATGGCCTAGATCAATGCGTAAATTATTTATACCAATCTGCACTTGGGCTGAGTGATCGCTATTTTCTAGTAATCTGGCTAATTCCAATACACCTTTTCGTGGCAATATAACGGAATGTGTGTGTAAATCTTGTTCTAGTGGAATTGTACAAACTGCAAGTCGATGTCCATCGGTTGCCACTGTTCGTAGTAAATTACCCTCAGTTTCAAACTTCATGCCATTGAGGAAATAACGGGCATCTTGATTTGCCATAGAAAATTGCGTTGCGTCAATTAAACGACGTAATGTGCTTTGGGCTAAAGTAAAATCAACTTCTGATTGCCAGTCAGCTAAATTAGGATATTCCTCTGCTGGTAACGTCGTTAAATTAAATTTACTGCGTCCCGATCTCACAAAAGCACGTTCTTCTTCAAAAGTAACAGTAATTTCTGCATCATCAGGAAAACTGCGGCAAATATCCAAGAATTTTTTTGCTGGAATAGTATAGCTACCGTCTTGCGAAGACTGAATTAATTGTGCTTGAGTTGAAAGTTCAACCTCAAGATCTGTCCCTGTAATACGCAAAGTATTGCCTTGAATTTGCAATAATACATTGCTAAATACAGGAAAATTTGGGCGACTACTTAATACACCACAAACTTGTTGTAATGGTTTTAATAGATGTTCTCTTGAAACAATAAATTGCATAGTCTGCTCCCTTATACAGATAATGTGCGGATTAAATTTGACCAATCTTCTTGGATACTATTATCTTCTTCTCTGAGTTTTGCTATGGCTTTACATGCGTGCAGAACCGTTGTGTGATCACGATCACCAAAATTTTTACCAATCTCTGGCAAGCTGCGATTAGTCAGTTCTTTTGCCAACGCCATAGCTAGTTGGCGAGGTCTAGTTACATTGCGTGAACGACTTTTGGATTTTAAGTCTGATACTTTAATGCGGTAATAGTCGGCAACAAGTTTTTGAATATTTTCAATCGTTACTAACTTGTCTTGCAGTGCAAGCATATCTTTTAAGGTTTCTCGTACAAAATCAATTGTGATCGCTTTTCCGGTAAATTCAGCATGCGCATGAACTCGGTTTAGCGCCCCCTCTAACTCTCGAACATTAGTTCTGAGTTTTTGTCCGATAAATAAAGCCACTTCTTGCGGTAAAAGCATATTTTTTTCTTCTGCTTTTTTGAGCAAAATAGCCACTCTTGTTTCTAATTCTGGTGGTTCAATAGCAACGCTTATTCCCCAACCAAAACGAGATTTCAAACGATCCTCAATCTTTTCAATTTCTTTCGGATAGCGATCTGAGGTTAAAATAATTTGGCGACCACGTTCAAACAAAGAATTAAAAATATGGAAAAATTCTTCCTGTGTACCATCTTTACCAGCAAAAAATTGAATATCATCAATAAGTAAAGCATCAACCGCACGATAAAATCGTTTGAAACTATCCATTTTGTCAGATTTTAAGGCTTTGACATAAGATTGCATAAAGCGCTCTGCGTGCATATAAATCACTTTTGCATTAGGATTATTGGCCAAAATACCATTTCCTACGGCATGTAATAAGTGAGTTTTACCTAGACCAGTTCCTCCATATAAAAACAATGGGTTAGCACTCTGCTCCCCTGGGTTTTTCGCTACTTTTTGTGCTACCGCTCTTGCAAGCTGATTTGATTTACCCTCAACAAAGTTATCAAAAATATGGTTTGTGTTAAGATAAGTGCGGTAGTTTTGCTGAGAGTTTATTTCATCATTGTTATTTTCATCAGCGCCACTGAAAGTTTCATTTCTTACAATACTCTTATTTTTTTCTACCGTTCTATTAGTAGAAGATCTAATCCCTTCTTGTATTTTTACCACAAACTGATCATTTCCTAACAATTGTTGGCTTAGTTTCATTATTTGTTCAAGATAATGATTTTCGACCCAGCTTTTAATAAAGACATTAGGCGCATAAAGGATCATGGTGTTATCAATAACATCATCTTGTAATGGGCGTAGCCAAGTCGTAAAGTCGTTTGAAGATACTTGATCTTGTAATTGTAAGAGGCAATCTTGCCAAAGGGTTGAAATAGTGGATCTCATTTTATTTATCTTTTATAAATCAAGTAATTGAAAAATAATCTAAAAAGTGCGGTAAGAAATTGAGGGGTAATTTTACAATAAACTGTCTTAAAGATCTTTAGAAAAGGATCAAAAAAACTGAAAAAGGTTGCTTGAGATTTTTGTAAAAAAACGTATAATCCGAACCGCTTTTATGCTCTTTGACTGGGAAAAAGAAGATTTATTCTTCAATTTTGCCTATTCTCGTTTGACGAACGTTGAATTTAAGATTACAATTCCGTTCCTTATTTTGGTAACCCTTGTTTGAATGATCGTTGTTTTTCAGCTTTGTAGAAGCAATGATGTAACAATTTTTGATTTAGGTAGATTATAATGAAACGTACATTTCAACCTTCTGTATTAAAACGTAGCCGTACTCATGGTTTCCGTGCTCGTATGGCAACTAAAAACGGCCGTCAAGTTTTAGCTCGTCGTCGTGCTAAAGGTCGTAAAAGTTTATCAGCATAATCCAGCCATTTGCTGTGATTAAGCTAGGCTTTTCTAGGGAGTTACGTCTGTTAACTCCCATTCATTTCAAATACGTTTTTCAAGACCCGCTATGTGCTAGCACCCCTGAAATTACCATTCTTGCTCGCAAAAATAACCTTGAACACTCTCGCCTTGGTTTAACTGTTGCTAAAAAACATTTAAAACGAGCCCATGATCGTAATCGCATTAAGCGTATTTCTCGTGAAAGTTTCCGTTTGTTACAGGCACAATTACCTAACTATGATTTTGTCATAGTGGCAAAAAAAGGGATTGGTAATTTAGATAACGCACAGTTATTTCAAACTTTGGATAAGCTATGGAAACGCCACATTCGTTTAGCGCAAAAATCCTAATTGGTGCAATTAGGTTTTATCAACTTTTTATTAGCCCATTGATTGGACCTCGTTGTCGCTTTACACCAACCTGTTCTAGTTATGGTATTCAAGCATTAAAAACCCATGGTGCAGTAAAAGGTAGTTGGCTTACAGTGAAACGTATATTAAAATGTCACCCTTTGAATGCGGGTGGATACGATCCTGTACCCCCAAAGATTAATAACAACAAAGAGAACGAATAATGGATTCTAAACGCAGCCTATTATTTATGGCACTTCTTTTCATTTCCTTTCTTGTTTATCAACAATGGCAATTAGACTATAACACGCCTAAGCCAGAAGTAACTGAACAAGCTCAAGTTTCAGACGTACAATCAACCGCACTTTCAGCAACATCAGCTATCGCTAATGACACACAAGTTAAAGGCCGTGTTATTACTTTAGAAAATGATGTATTTCGTTTGAAAGTAGATACATTAGGCGGCGATGTGATTAGTTCTGAATTATTGAAATATGATGCAGAATTAAATTCTTCAACACCTTTCGCATTGTTACAGAATAGTGCGGATAAAGTGTATATTGCACAAAGTGGCTTGGTCGGAAAAAATGGTATTGATAGCCGTGCTGGTCGTGCAAATTACCAAGTGGAAGGCGATGTATTTAAGTTAGCAGAAGGTCAACAAGAATTACGCGTACCTTTAACTTTTGAACAAGATGGTGTGATCTATCGTAAAGTCTTTGTGTTAAAAGCAGGTTCTTATGCATTAGATGTAAACTTTGAAATTGATAACCAAAGTTCACAAGCGGTTGAAGTTGCCCCTTATGCGCAATTAACTCACACCTTAGTTGAAAGCTCAGGTAGCATGGCGATGCCAACTTATACTGGTGGTGCTTATTCTTCTTCAGAAACAAACTACAAAAAATATAGTTTTGAAGATATGGAAAAAGCAAATTTAGATATTAATACTAAAGCTGGTTGGGTGGCTCTATTACAACATTATTTCGTTTCTGCTTGGGTTCCTAACCAAGATGGAGATAATACACTATATACCTTAACTGATACTAAAAAACGTTTAGGTTCTATTGGTTATCGTTCTGCTCCAGTGATGGTGGCAAGTGGTGCAAGTGAAACTATTCATACTCAATTATGGACTGGTCCTAAATTACAGGATCAAATGGCAGAAGTTGCTAATCACTTAGATTTAACTGTTGATTATGGCTGGGCTTGGTTTATTGCAAAACCGCTATTTAAATTACTTACTTTAATTCAATCTCTAGTACAAAACTGGGGTCTAGCAATTATTGGGGTAACTTTAGTCGTAAAAGCAATTTTATATCCATTAACAAAAGCACAATACACTTCAATGGCGAAAATGCGTATGTTGCAACCGAAATTGCAAGAAATGCGTGAGCGTTTTGGCGAAGATCGTCAACGTATGAGCCAAGAAATGATGAAACTGTATAAAGAAGAAAAAGTAAACCCACTTGGTGGTTGTTTACCAATTCTTCTACAAATGCCAATTTTCATCGCTTTATATTGGACTTTCATGGAAGCGGTTGAATTACGTCATGCGCCATTCTTCGGTTGGGTACAAGACTTATCTGCTCAAGATCCGTATTTCATTTTACCGATCTTAATGGGCGCTTCCATGTTCTTGTTGCAAAAAATGTCACCAACCCCAGTTGCAGACCCAATGCAACAAAAAGTTATGACATTTATGCCATTAATTTTCATGGTGTTCTTCTTATTCTTCCCGGCTGGTCTAGTGCTATATTGGTTAGTGTCTAACCTTATTACTATTGCACAACAATGGTTGATTTACCGTGGCTTAGAGAAGAAAGGCTTACATACCAGAGTGAAAAAATAACCCTTAATAAATAAAAAAGAAAGGCATCTTCAATGATGCCTTTTTTGTTATAATTCTCCGCAATTTTTGACCGCACTTTTGGGAACAAATTATGATTAAAGATACTATTGTCGCTCAAGCCACACCTATCGGGCGCGGTGGCGTTGGAATTTTACGTGTGTCAGGGCCTTTAGCTCAACAAGTAGCTGAACAAGTGCTCGGCAAAACATTAACGCCTAGAATGGCAAATTATCTTCCGTTTAAAGATCTTGATGGGACTGTTTTAGATCAAGGTATTGCGCTCTATTTTAAAGCGCCAAATTCCTTTACTGGTGAAGATGTGCTGGAGTTACAGGGACATGGTGGGCAAATTATTCTGGATCTCTTGCTCAAACGAATTCTGCAAGTTGATGGAGTACGTTTAGCTAGACCAGGAGAATTTTCTGAACAAGCTTTTCTTAATGATAAACTAGATTTGGCTCAAGCTGAGGCTATTGCAGATTTAATTGATGCAAGTTCTGAACAGGCTGCACGTTCCGCATTAAAATCTTTACAAGGTGAATTTTCAAATAAAATCAATCAATTAGTAGATTCAGTTATTTATTTGCGTACTTATGTAGAGGCAGCAATTGACTTTCCTGACGAAGAAATTGATTTTCTGGCAGATGGCAAAATAGAAACTCACTTGCGTGATATTATTGCGCAATTGGCAAAAGTAAAAAGCGAAGCAAAACAAGGTTCGATTTTGCGTGAAGGAATGAAGGTTGTTATTGCTGGCCGCCCAAACGCTGGAAAATCAAGTTTGCTAAATGCGCTAGCTGGACGTGAAGCTGCAATTGTTACTGACATTGCTGGTACAACTCGTGATGTTTTACGTGAACATATTCATATTGATGGCATGCCTTTGCATATTATTGATACGGCAGGTTTACGAGATGCAACGGATGAAGTTGAGAAGATAGGTATTCGTCGTGCTTGGGATGAAATTGAACAAGCGGATCGAATTTTATTAATGTTGGACAGTACAGAAGAGCCTACTGAATTGGAAAAAGTGCGGTCTGAATTTATGGCAAAATTACCAACCAATATTCCTTTAACTATTGTCAGAAATAAAGCGGATTTAAGTGGCGAGGCTGAAGTTCTTAATGAACAAAATGGTTTAACAGTGATTTCTTTATCTGCCAAAACACAAAAAGGCGTTGATTTATTACGTGAACATTTAAAAGCATCTATGGGCTATCAAGCTGGAACTGAAGGCGGATTTTTAGCTCGCCGCCGGCATTTAGAGGCCTTAGAACAAGCTGATATTCATTTACAAGCTGGGTTAATTCAATTAACAGAGTTTTATGCTGGAGAATTACTTGCTGAAGAATTACGTATGGTACAAAATCATCTCAGCGAAATTACTGGACAGTTTACTTCCGATGATTTGTTAGGCAATATTTTCAGTTCTTTCTGTATTGGTAAGTAAAAATATTACTGAATTTTGACCAATAAAAAACCTCTAGTGAGTGCTAGAGGTTTTTTGTTAGTTCCTTAGGTTAAAAAATTATTAAATATTTAAATAAATTAAGCGTGGCAAGTTTCACAAGCAGCGCTGAACATCCAAATTAATTTTTCTTGTTCTTTAATATAATCACTCATTTGTGATGCAGTACCTTCATCATTTGCATCTGAGGCAATCGCAAGAATATCACGTTGTTGTTTTAATAGGGTTTTAAAGCCTTGTAATGTGCCATTTAAACAATCTTGTGCTTTAGTGGCATTAACATGTTCTTGAATTAACGATTTTTTCAAATATTCACTGAAGGCATTACTTGGGGTGTAACCTAAAGTTAAAATACGTTCTGCAATTTCATCTACTTTTACAACTAAGTCATCATAAATTTCTTCAAATTTGGCATGTAACTCAAAGAAGTTAACTCCTTTAATATTCCAATGATAACCACGCACATTCATATAGAATACTTGATAAGTCGCTAATAAATTATTTAATTCTGTTGCTAATTGTTCTGATGTATTGCGATCTAAGCCAATAGTTGTAGTCATACGTTTTCTCCTATTTATGTTTGTTGATGTTTTTGTTGGTTATATGATAAACAAAAATCCCGTACAAATAAAATGGATATTTTTGATAAAATCAATCGTTAAAAACTATTAAAACATAAATCTTGATAGATTTTCCAAATTGAAAATTATTATCAATTAGCTTAGCCAGTTTTGTATGAGCTGCTTACCAAACTCTGAAATATAAGATTCAGGGTGGAATTGTACGCTGTAAATAGGCAAGGTTTTATGTTGCATTGCCATAATGACTTCATCCTCACAAACTGCTGTAATTTCAAGACATTCAGGAAAGTGTTCTAAGCTAACAGCCCAAGAATGATAAAGCCCAATTTGAAAACTGGAGGGTAAGTTGTGAAATAATTTTGAATTCGACCGCACTTTTAATTGTTTTGCTTGCCCATGGCGAACCTTTGGCAAGTTATATAGTTTGCCACCAAAAAATTGGCATAACGTTTGATGTCCCAAACAAACTCCTAAAATAGATTTAGATTGATGATATTTTTCTAGCATGGCAAAAAGTTGGGGATAGGCTTCAGGAACATCAGGGCCGGGAGAAATGAGCAGATGAGAAAAATGTTCGATTTCCACATGAGATAAATCTTCAACATTAATCACTGTAAAGTTAACGTCTAAACGTCGAATAAGATCCACAAGGTTATAAGTAAAAGAGTCATGATTATTGATAATCAATAAATTTGTATTCATATTTCATCTTAGGCTAAAATCAGCGGATTGCATATATTACTAGATTTCTCATCATGATGTCATTGAATAACCCAAGCCAATTCCTCGATTTTATCCAGCAAGCAAATCATTTTGGTCAACATAAAGAACCTTTTTTCTTTCTCATTGATTTTGAGCAGCAAAAGCCAATTATTTTGCCTATTGAACAAGCTGAAAAAGAACAGATCTTTTTTGCAATTTCGCAACCGCAAGGTACTAAAAGTAATGTAAATTGGTCTGTTAATTTACCAACAGAAAATTGCCATTTTTCTTCTGAACCGATGAAATTCGAGGATTATCAACGAGGATTTAATTTGGTTAAGGATGAATTACAAAAGGGCAATTCCTATTTATTAAATCTCACTTATCCAAGTAAAATTCAAACAAATTACAATTTAATGCAATTATTTCAACAAACGAAAGCCAGTTATAAGTTATTGTTTAAGAATGAATTTGTTTGTTTTTCTCCTGAGTCTTTTATTCAAATTTATGAGAATAAAATTTATACCTATCCAATGAAAGGCACGATAGATGCGAATATAGAAAATGCTGAGCAAACATTACTCAATTCACAAAAAGAACTGCGTGAACATTACACTATTGTCGATTTAATGCGTAATGATTTGGCAATTGTGGCTAAAAATATTGAAGTGAAGCGTTTTCGCTATGTTGAAAAAATTCACACAGAAAAAGGGGCAATTTTACAAACTAGCTCAGAGATTTGTGGGGAGTTGGCAGAAAATTGGCAAAGTAATATTGGGGATATTTTAGCTGCACTGTTGCCAGCAGGTTCAATTAGTGGTGCACCAAAAGAAAAAACGGTGGAAATTATTCAGCAAGCAGAACAACAACCTCGGGGTTACTATACAGGGATCTTTGGTATTTTTAATGGCGAAACATTACAAAGTGCGGTGGCTATTCGTTTTATTGAAAAACAAGGCGATAACTATTATTTTCGTAGTGGTGGCGGCATTACCATTCAAAGTGATGTGCAAGATGAATATGATGAACTTTGTGCCAAAGTGTATTTACCTCTAATCAAATAGGTGAATGAAATGCAGCAATTCCCTTTATTTGAAACCATTTGCGTGGAGAAAGGATTGGCTAAAAATTTGTCTTATCACCAACAACGTTATGAAAAAACACTGTTGAAGTTTTATCCTCATTTAAAGGTAACAACATTTAACTTGGCGGAAATTTTGGCAAAACATACCGCACTTTACACCTCAGAGCCGTTAATTCGTTGCCGTATTGACTATGATCAGCAAAATTATGCTATCCAATGTTTTCCTTACCAACGTAAAATCTATCGAACTTTTCAGCCCGTTTTTTGTGACCATATTGATTACAGTTTGAAATTTACAGACCGCACTTTGCTCAATCAGCTATTGGAACAAAAAGCCGAATGTGATGAGATTATGATTATTCGTCAAGGTAAAGTAACAGATTGCTCCATTGGTAATTTAATTTTTCGGCAAAATAATCAATGGTTCACGCCAATTGAGCCTTTATTAGAAGGGACTCAACGAGCGAAACTACTGTTAGAAAAGAAAATTATCGCAAGGGAAATTTTATTCGATGATCTCGCGCAATATGAAGAAATTCGTTTGATAAATGCAATGAATGGGCTTTAAGTTTATTTTTAAAGGCGTACAATATTTGGCGTGATAATGTCACTGAATAAGGAGAAAAAAATGACAAAAATTATTCACACAGAAAAAGCACCTGCAGCAATTGGCCCTTATGTTCAAGCTGTAGATTTAGGCAACTTGGTGTTAACTTCAGGTCAAATTCCAGTAAATCCTGCAACAGGTGAAGTGCCAGCTGATATTGTGGCACAAGCTCGCCAATCTTTAGAAAATGTGAAAGCAATTCTTGAACAAGCGGGTTTAACAGTTGCGGATATTGTGAAAACAACGGTTTTTGTCAAAGACTTAAATCAATTTGCTACAGTTAATGCTGAATATGAACGTTTCTTTGTTGAAAACAATCATCCAAATTTCCCTGCACGTTCTTGTGTTGAAGTGGCTCGTTTACCAAAAGATGTGGGTATTGAAATCGAAGCTATTGCTGTGCGTAAATAATTACTAATTTTAAACAAGTATGAGCTTTTGGGTTGATACTCGTTTTTTCATTGAAAAAACTCCCCTTTTACTCAAACATTTTATTATTTTTGCGATCTTGATCGTAAAAGTGCGGTGATTTTTTCAAGAGTTTTCCTTGTTTTGGCAAAATAGCCATTGTTGACTCAAGTTCAACAGTTTAGCTCAATTATTCAACTCTTAGTGTAATTTAATGTAAGGAAAACAAAATGAAAAAATTAACCTCTTTTTTCAAATCTTTGTTGATGTTAAGTACGGCGCTCAGCGCCTTTAATGCCTTGGCTGAAACGCCAACGCAACCTACCACCCCACCCCAAGCTACGCAACAAGTGGAGCCAGTGATTATTAGCGATAAACTCAATATTAATACGGCAACAGCGGAGGAAATTAAACAGGCTTTAGTGGGAATTGGTAGTAAAAAAGCAGAGGCAATTGTTGAATATCGTGAGAAATTCGGCAATTTCACGTCCGCTGAGCAGTTGCTTGAAGTCAAAGGAATTGGCAAAGCAACATTAGAAAAAAATCGAGATCGTATTATTTTCTAATGCTAACAAAAAAGCGGTGGAAACACCGCCTTTTAGCCTTTGAATACAATTGATGATATATCACAATCCTACTGAAAAACTTCATAACAAGCTTTGTTAAACCTCATTTTGCTTTTCCAATATTTTGAGGAATAACCTCTCCTTTTGTCGTACATCAAAACTAAATTAAATTGAGACTCTATATTTCCTTGAGTAAGGACTTTTAGCGCTCGCATGCTTAACATAACAAATATACCCGACCGTTAACTAAGCTATTATATGAGCTTATTCCACAATAGGATTAAATATGACACAAGTTGTGTAGTAGTCGCCTTTAAGTCACTTCATATCCTTTCTTAAGTTGCTGTTCTATATTATTTGTATAAACCAAAATAGAAATGGAATGGCTCCAGAATGGCAACTAAAAAAGATCTGCTGATTACACAACCCAAATAACTTGCTATAATCCTTCGCTCAATTTTTATAAAGGAAAGTGTTATGTACAATTCTGAAAAGAAACAACCAACTTATTGGCAACGTTTGAAAATTGCTTTTCAATATGCGATGCCGCAACTTTATTTAACCTTAGCGGCTGGCTGGCTGGCGAAGCAACAATGGGGCGTAGTAACCCATTTCATCATCAAACTTTTTGCCAAAAAATATAATGTGAATATGCAAGAAGCGGAGAAAACAGAATTTAAAGATTACGCTAGTTTTAATGAGTTTTTTATTCGTCCATTAAAAGCGGAAGCGAGAAAAATTGATGAAAATCCTACCGCACTTTGCTTGCCTGCGGACGGGCGGATTAGCCAATGTGGCCATATTGAACAACAAACCTTGTTACAAGCCAAAGGCCATAGTTTTAGCCTAGTGGATTTATTAGCTGGCGATGTGGAATTAGCCAAAGAATTTGAAAATGGCGAATTTGCCACTACTTATCTTTCCCCGCGTGATTATCATCGTGTGCATATGCCTTGCGATGCCACATTGCGTAAGATGATTTATGTACCGGGCGATTTATTTTCCGTTAATCCATTTTTAAATGAACATATCCCAAACTTATTGGCACGCAATGAACGAGTGATTTGTGTGTTTGACACAGAATTTGGCACTATGGTGCAGATTTTAGTAGGCGCAACCATTACCGCAAGTATGAGCACAGTTTGGGCTGGCGTGATTAATCCACCTCGTAGCAAAGAAGTAAAAGAATGGACTTATAGTGGCGAAAGTGCGGTGCAATTACGCAAAGGACAAGAAATGGGCGCTTTCCAACTAGGTTCGACTGTGATTAATTTATTCCCAGCAAATAAAGTCGAGCTTGCTAGCCATTTAGCCGTTGATGTGCCTGTGCGTGTTGGCGAAGTGTTAGCTTATAAAAAATAATTTTCAACCAAAACAAAGGAAAAACAATGACAAAACAATTTTTTGAACAAATTGCATTAGATGATGTTTCTGCGAAAGGCAGTTACGGGATTGGTTTACAAATTGGTAAACAATTAGTTGATAGCAAATTAGCAGTAAAAGCTGAAGCTGTTGCCAAAGGGATTTATGATGCGCTTAATCAAAATCCACCTGCGTTAGAGTTAAATGAAGTTGCGCAAGCATTACAAGAATTACAGCAACAAGCTGCGGAAGCAGCACAAGCTCAATTTAAACAAATTGAAGAAGAAGGCAAAAAATACCTTGCAGAAAATGCGCAAAAAGAAGGCGTAAAAGTCACTGAAACAGGCTTGCAATATGAAGTATTAGCAGAGGGAACTGGTGCAGTTCCAACTCGCCAAGACCAAGTGCGAGTTCATTATACAGGTACTTTAATTGACGGTACTGTATTTGATAGCTCAGTAAAACGTGGACAACCTGCGGAATTCCCAGTAAGTGGTGTAATTGCTGGTTGGGTTGAAGCATTATCTATGATGCCGGTTGGCTCAAAATGGAAATTAACTATCCCACATAACTTAGCTTATGGCGAACGTGGTGCTGGCGCATCAATTCCACCATTTAGCACATTAGTATTTGAAGTGGAATTGTTGGATATTCTTTAAACAATAAAATCTAAAGATTGTCAGGACGCCACTTTGGCGTCCTTTTTTATAATATTTTTAATTCTCAAACATTGTTGTTCAAATACAAAAGTGAAAAACTCGGCTTATATAATCACCAACTCACTTTCTTCAACAGGCAATCTAAAGCGTTGATTTTCTTCTAACTGATTGCTCATCACAACTTGCAAATATAAAACTTCGCCAAAATTGACCGCACTTAAAACATGGCCCGTTTTACGCCAAGTATTTTCTAATTGCATTTCAATTTCAGTGCCGATTTCCACAAGTGCAGTGGTGTTTGCCTGTAATAAATACATCGCTCGTTTATTGATACCACGATATTTGGCTCTAGCAACGGTTTCTTGTCCGATGTAACAACCCTTTTGGAAAGAAATCGCTTGTTCGATGTCTTGTAAATTCAGTGCTTGTGGAATAAATTCGCCCTGTCCTGCTGCACTTAAAATGGGTAAACCTTGTTGCATATCCAAGTAATCCCAATATTGCGCACTTTGCGTATAGTCCAACTCAACATTTTGTTCCAAACATAAAATCTGGCGTTCGCCTAAATCCATGCGAATTTGTGGCGAAATTGCACCGCACTTTTCAAGTGCATTTTCAGCCACACCGACAATTGTCCAATTTTTTTCGCTAAAAGTGACTTTAGAGAACACCGCATATTTTTTTAACTGAGCTAAACCGTTTTCAACTAAATCTTGGCGGATTAAGAGATAAAATTGTTGCTCCGCTTGGCGGAATAAACGGAATAGGGAATTGACCTTGCCTTTCGGATCACAATGTGCGGTTAAAGTTGATGCGCCAATGGCTAATTTAGTCACATCACAGGTTAATTGCCCCTGTAAGAATTTCTCGGCATCAACGCCCTCTACACAAACAAGGCGATATTGTTGAAGATTAATTAACATGTTTTGTCCTTATTCAAGATTTTGAATTTGCTCACGCATTTGTTCAATTAACACCTTTAACTCAACAGCAGATGCAGTAATATCGGCATTGATCGATTTGGAAGCAAGGGTATTACTCTCACGATTAAGTTCTTGCATCATAAAATCAAGTTTGCGCCCAACCGCTCCGCCTTTGCGTAAAATAGCTTGGGTTTCTTTGACGTGTAATTGCAAACGATCTAATTCTTCCGCCACATCAATACGTTGTGCTAACAGCACCATTTCTTGTTCAAGACGTTGTGGATCCGCTTGTAATTGAATTTCATCAAAACGCTGTCGCAAACGATCACGTTGCCATTGTAAAACCTCTGGCATATAAGACCGCACTTTTTGCTCTTCGGTAGCAATTGCCACAAGGCGTTGTTCAATTAACTCCTGTACTTTTGCACCTTCACGCGCACGCATCGCAATAAATTCAACAAGTAAATCATCAAATGCTTGTAATAAATCTTGGCTAATACTATCTAAATCTTGCTCTGGCGTTTCTACAACGCCTGGATAGCGCAAAATATCCATAAGATTGATTTCGCCTTCGCCCGCTTGCTCTTTGACCCATTGCAAAGATTGGATCACTTGTTTGGCTAACTCTTGATTAAGATTTAAGCTCGTTGCCGTTTGTTTTTTTGTATCAATACGCAAACTACATTCAATTTTGCCACGGGTGAGCTTTTGTCTTAATTTCTCACGCAAGGTATTTTCTAAGCCGCGAAATTGCTCAGGCAAACGAAAAAAATTTTCTAAATAACGCTGATTAACGGAACGAATTTCCCATACAGCATCGCCCCATTCTTTTTTAATTTCAACACGAGCGAAAGCAGTCATACTGTAAATCATATTTTTATCCTCATCTTCTATATCAATTTACCGCCGCTATTGTACTGTTAAATTTCGTTTATGTCAGTTTGCGTGATAAAATGACCGCACTTTTTTAACTTAATTTGAAGGAATATGTCATGCGTCCAAATGCAAGAGCAATCAACCAACCACGCCCAATTAAAATCACTCGCCATTACACCAAACATGCTGAAGGTTCAGTGTTAGTGGAGTTTGGCGACACTAAAGTTATCTGTACGGCAACGGTTGAAGATAGCGTACCACGCTTTTTAAAAGGTCAAGGCAAAGGCTGGGTAACTGCGGAATATGGCATGCTTCCTCGTTCAACTCATAGTCGTATGCAACGTGAAGCAGCAAAAGGCAAACAAGGCGGTCGCACGATGGAAATTCAACGCTTAATCGCTCGTTCATTGCGTGCGATGGTTGATCTTGATGCCTTAGGCGAGCGTGCAATTACTTTAGACTGCGATGTTATTCAAGCGGATGGCGGAACAAGAACTGCATCAATCACAGGTGCTTGTGTGGCATTAATTGATGCAATTAATGTGCTAATGCAAAACGGTACATTGAAAACCAATCCAATTAAATCATTAGTTGCGGCGATTTCTGTTGGCATCGTCAATGGCGAAGCGGTATGTGATTTAGAATATGTCGAAGACAGTGCTGCGGAAACCGACATGAATGTGGTGATGATGGAAGATGGTCGCATGATTGAAGTACAAGGCACCGCAGAAGGCGAACCATTTAGTCACGCAGAACTACTGACTTTATTAGATCTGGCTAAACAAGGTTGTGAACAAATATTTGTAGCGCAACGTGCCGCATTAGCGGAATAAGGAGCATTTATGCAAGATTACAAAATTGAATTTATTCAATTTGCACTTAGTCGCGGAGTGCTAAAATTCGGTGAGTTCACTCTAAAATCAGGCCGTAAAAGCCCTTATTTTTTCAATGCAGGGCTGTTTAATACGGGAGCAGATTTAGCACGTTTAGGCGATTTTTATGCGCAAGCCATTCAAGCCAATCAACTGGATTATGATGTGATATTTGGCCCTGCGTACAAAGGCATTCCAATTGGAAGTGCGGTATCAATTGCCCTATTTAACCGTTTTAACTTAGATAAGCCAGTTTGTTTTAATCGCAAAGAAGTCAAAGATCATGGCGAAGGTGGAAATTTAATTGGTAGCCCATTGCAAAATAAAGTATTACTTGTAGATGATGTGATTACCGCTGGGACGGCTATTCGTGAGGCAATGGACTTGATTTCAGCTAATAACGCCCAATTAAGTGCGGTGGTTATTGCGTTAAATCGTAAAGAGCGTGGAAGAAGTGAACTTTCTGCAATTCAGGAAGTGGAACGAGATTATCAATGCCACGTTTTATCCATTATTGATTTAGATGACCTCATGCAATTTATCAAGCAAGATCCCCAATACAATCAATATATTCCTGCCATGCAGCAATATCGTGATGAATATGGTGTTTAACTACAGGAGCTAAAATGAACTTTTTCGGAAAAATGATCGGTTTTATTGTTGGCTGGCGTTTTGGCGGTTTTTTTGGCGCCATTGCTGGTTTAATTTTAGGGCACCTTGCCGATAAAAAGCTCTATGAGCTAGGCAGTGTGAACTCCACTTTTTTCAAAAATAAACTGACTCGCCAATCACTCTTTATGCAAACCACTTTTGCGGTATTAGGCCATCTAAGCAAAGCCAAAGGGCGAGTTACTGAAGACGATATTGCATTAGCTACAAGCCTCATGCAACAGCTCAATCTCGATGATGCTGGCAGACGTTTAGCACAAGAAGCCTTTAATCGTGGTAAACAAGCGGATTTCCCTTTACGCCAAGTTATTCGTGAATTCCGTTTAGGCTGTGGACAAAGAGCGGATCTATTACGCATGTTTTTAAGCGTACAAGTCAAAGCAGCTTTTATGGACAATGAACTGCAAATGGCAGAAAAAGAGGTCTTACAAATTGTCGCAGAAGAATTGGGATTATCTCGTTTCCAATTTGAGCAAATGCTCGCTATGGAATTAGCTGCTCGCCACTTTAGTCGTGGTGGTTTTTATCAACAAAGTGGTTCTTATCAACAAGGGAGCTATCAAGGCTACCAACAGCAAGGACAATATCAAAATAGCTATCAGCAATCAGGCCCAACTTTAGATGATGCTTATAAAGTCCTTGGTGTGTCTGCCACTGATGAGCAACAAACCGTCAAACGTGCCTATCGCCGTTTGATGAACGAAAATCATCCAGATAAATTGGTTTCTAAAGGCTTACCACCCGAAATGCTCGAAATGGCAAAAGAAAAAGCACAACAAATTCAAGCCGCTTATGATTTAATTTGCAAAGCGAAAGGCTGGAAATAACCTAATGCGAGTTATTTTAGCGCCAATGCAAGGCGTGCTTGATCCTTTTGTGCGTCAATTGTTAACAGAGGTCAATGAATACGACCTCTGTATTTCTGAGTTTGTACGCGTTGTTGATCAACTTCTACCAAGCAAAGTTTTTTATCGTTTATGCCCTGAATTGCACAATCAGGGCTTTACTTCTTCTGGTACGCCTGTTCGTGTACAACTTTTGGGACAATATCCACAATGGCTTGCAGAAAATGCACAACGCGCCATTGAATTAGGTTCTCAGGGGGTTGATTTGAATTGTGGTTGTCCTTCCAAAACCGTCAATGGAAGTCATGGCGGCGCTTCTTTATTAAAACAACCAGAGCTGATCTATCAAGCCACTAAAGCTATTCGCCAAGCGGTTCCTAAGGCGCAGCCTGTTAGCGTAAAAGTGCGGTTAGGTTGGGACAATGTTGAACAAGCCTTTGAAATTGCGGACGCTGTGCAACAAGGAGGCGCGACGGAAATCACTATTCATGGACGTACCAAAATGGATGGTTATCGTGCAGATCGGATTAATTGGCATAAAATCGCTGAAGTGAGAAAGAAATTGCGTATTCCTGTGATCGCTAATGGTGAAATTTGGCATTGGCAAGATGGGCAAAATTGTTTAGCGATTACGGGTTGCCAAGATTTAATGATCGGGCGAGGAGCGTTAAATATTCCTAATTTAAGCCATGTGATCAAATTCAATGCTGAAAAACTTGATTGGCAACAAGGCGTAATGCCAATTTTGTATAAATATGCTTATGTTGAAAACGAATTCGATAGTGGTTTTTATCACATCGCTCGAATTAAACAATGGCTACAATATTTGAAAAAAGAATACTCAGAAGCCACCGCACTTTTTGAACACATTAAAACTTGTCAAAGTGCGGAAGAATTAAGGGAAAAATTAAGATAAAAAATTGCGACATTATGTAGCAAATGCACAAAACCTTAAAGAGATAAGAAAAGTAGGGACGCCACGCTGGCATCCGTTTTAAATATCAGTACAATTGCTTGATTTTACAGAGAATTTTAAAATCTTTATTCGGACGCCAGCGTGGCGTCCCTACAAATACATTGCTATATAATATCGAAAAATTGCCACTGAGAAAAAATCTTAGTGGCAAATTTTTGCTGATAAGTCTGTCAATTTATCCCAAACATTATCACTAAATTCTAATTTAACCATGCGCTCAAGATCGGCAAGTTGTTGAATAATTGAATATAATTTTCGGTAAGTCATGCGCTGTATCGCTTGCACAAAAAAAGTGCGGCGGTTTTGCCATACTTTGAGGCGATCAAATTGATCTTTTAATTGCGCACTTGGTAAGGGAATATCAATATTCTCAATACGCTGCTGTTGCTGGGTCAGTTGCAAGATAGTCAGCAGCTCTCGTTGCAAGGTGCGTAATAAGATGATGGGTTGTACGTCCTCAGCTTTTAAGCCTTGTAAAATTCGCTCTGCTCGTCCTAATTTTCCTTCTAATAAGGCATCTACCCATTGAAATACAGTGAAAACAGAAGACTGCTCAACCACAGAATTTACTCGATTTAAGGTCAACTTATGATCTGGATAAAGCAAATCCAGCAATTGCAACACCTGTTTTAGCGCAAGCAAATTATTTTCATAGCTATAACAAAGTAAATTTATTGCTTCTGGCGCAATCTCTAATTTCATATTGTACGCCCGTTGTGTTATCCAACGAGGCAATTGCTCAAGGGTTGGGGTCTGGCAATTCACTAACACAGCATGAGGATTTTGTTGATTAGCTAACTCAAACCAAGCCTGCTTTTCCATTGGTTTAGTGAGTTTGGCTAATTGTAAAATCAAAAGCAGGTCAGAATGAAGTAAAGAGATAAGTTCTTGTAAGTTTTTTTGGATAAGTGCGGTCAGATTTTCAGGTAAATTTAGCACTAAGATTTGGCGTTGAAAAAACAAGCCCATGGATTGAGCTTGTTCTAGAATAGCTTCCCAGTCAGTAGAATTATCTACATTGATTTCTAACTTTTCGTCAAATCCTTGTGATGCTGCTGCTTGTACAACGGCATCACGGCTTTCCACCAGCAACAAAGGATCTTGCCCTACTAAATAATAAATGGAAGACAAGTTTTTACTGAGTGACGTTGGAAGTTGCTCCGTAAAAATACGGTTCATTATTTACCTTGTAACTGCGCTTGTAATGCAATCATTTGGCTGATTAATTGGCGTGCTGCTTGTTCACGCATATCATTCCAAATAACCTCTTTTTCCACAGATTTTGCTAATGCAGCACGAGAGTTATCAAAGAAAGTGTGGTTCACATTTGCACTAATTGGATAACTTTGTTTGTTTGGCAAACGTACTGTCGCCTGCACTTCTAACATTAAAATTTTCTCTGCCTCATGACCTCGTTTGAAAATAGACACAACTTGATCGCTCATTTTAGTGCTATTTAAGCGTAAAACAGTGATATTCGATTGGCTTTCAACAATATTCACGTTATTAGCTTGTAATTGGCGACGTAGTGCAATTGACATATCGCTATGAGGATCGCTACTTTCTAACACAAGTGTTCTGAGTTCATTTGGGATTAACTCACCATTTTGAAAATGAAATCCACAGGCGCTAATAGCCAAAATACTTGCACCAAGTAAAACCGTTTTAATTTTTTTGAACATAAAAATTCCCTTAAATTGAACCGCACTTTTACAAGTGCGGTTGTATTTTTATCTTATTTCGCCACAAAGCTAAATAATTTACCCGGTACATAAATGGTTTTAACGACGGTTAAACCATTTAAGAATTTTTGTACATTTTCTTCAGCTAAAGCCACTTGCTTAATGTCTTCTTCAGCCATATCAGCAGGTACGGTAATTTTACTGCGAACTTTACCATTCACTTGCACCACCACTAATTTTTCATTTTCGATCATTGCATCTGCATCAGCTACAACCCAAGGGGCGAAATCAATAGCACCTTCGTTGCCTAAATCTTGCCAAAGTTGGAAACAAATGTGTGGTGTAATTGGGTAAAGCATACGCACAACTGCACTCAATGCCTCTGCCATAATTGCACGGTCTTGTTCTTCCGCAAGCGGTGCTTTAGTCAGTTTGTTCATTAACTCCATCACAGCCGCAATCGCAGTGTTGAAGGTTTGACGGCGGCCAATATCATCACTCACTTTAGCAATAGTTTTGTGTACATCACGGCGTAAAGCCTTTTGTGCTGCTGAAAGTGCGGTTGGATTTAGGGCAGTTTCCGCTGGATTTTTATTGTATTCAAACACTAAATTCCATAAACGGCGTAAGAAACGGTTTGCCCCTTCAACGCCAGATTCTTGCCATTCCAAGGTCATTTCTGCTGGCGAAGCGAACATCATAAATAAACGCACGGTATCCGCACCATATTTTTCCACCATTTCTTGTGGGTCAATACCGTTGTTTTTAGATTTAGACATTTTGGTCATACCGCTATGTACAAGCTCATGCCCTTCATCATCAACAGCTTTGATAATACGCCCTTTTTCATCACGTTCTAAAGTCACTTTGGTTGGCGATACCCAAATACGTTCATTAGTTGGACTGGTGTAATAGAATGCATCTGCAAGCACCATTCCTTGACACAACAATTTTTTGCTTGGCTCATCAGAAGTCACAAAGCCTGCATCACGCAACAATTTGTGGAAGAAGCGGAAATACAATAAGTGCATGGTTGCATGCTCAATTCCGCCGATATATTGATCCACTGGCAACCAATAATTTGCTTCGTCAGCATCTAACATACCTTGTTGGAATTGTGGCGAAGTATAGCGAGCGTAATACCAAGAAGATTCCATAAAGGTATCAAAAGTATCCGTTTCTTTTAGTGCTGGTTGACCGTTATAAGTGGTTTTTGCCCATTCAGGATCGGCTTTAATTGGACTTTTCACACCGTCCATGACCACATCTTCAGGTAATACAATTGGCAAATCTTGTAATGGTGCTGGCACCACATCGCCATTTTCTAAGGTCAACATTGGAATTGGTGCTCCCCAATAACGTTGACGAGAAACCCCCCAGTCACGCAAACGATAATTGACTTGGCGTTTTCCTACGCCCATTTGCTCAAGTTTATCGGCAATGCCATTAAAAGTGCGGTCAAAATCTAGACCATCAAATTCACCTGAGTTAATCGTAATGCCATATTCAGTATAAGCTTGTTTAGAAAGATCTAATTCAGAATTATCCGCTGGTTTAATCACAGGGAATAAAGGCAATTGATATTTTTGTGCAAATTCATAATCACGTTGGTCATGAGCTGGAACTGCCATTACTGCACCTGTGCCGTAATGCATTAATACGAAGTTTGCCACCCAAATCGGCAACAATTTTCCCGTAATTGGATGAACAGCATACAAACCTGTTGCCATGCCTTTTTTCTCCATGGTAGCAAGTTCAGCTTCAGCCACTTTGGTATTTTTAGCCTCTTGAATAAAGGCTGCTAATTCTGGATTATTTTGAGCCACACTTTCAGCTAATGGGTGTGCAGCGGCAACCGCTAGATAAGAAACACCATAGAATGTATCTGGACGAGTGGTGTAAACAGTTAAGTTTTGGTCTGAGTTATCGACTTTAAAAGTAATCTCAACCCCTTCAGAACGACCAATCCAGTTACGTTGCATGGTTTTTACCATATCTGGCCATTCAGGAAGTTGGTCTAAGCCACCTAATAATTGTTCCGCATAATCGGTAATTTTAATAAACCATTGAGGGATTTCTTTTTGTTCCACAGGTGTATCACAACGCCAGCAGCAACCTTCATGAACTTGCTCATTCGCTAATACAGTTTCATCATTCGGACACCAGTTTACTGTTGAGGTTTTTTTATACACTAAATCTTTTTTGTACAACTCAGTAAAGAACCATTGTTCCCATTTATAATATTCAGGTTTGCAAGTTGCAATTTCACGATCCCAATCAAAACCAAAACCCAAAATTTTGAGCTGATTTTTCATGTATTCGATATTTTCATAAGTCCATTTTGCTGGTGCAGTTTTATTCTTCACCGCAGCCCCTTCCGCAGGCAAACCAAAAGCATCCCACCCCATTGGTTGTAACACGTTTTTACCATTCATACGTTGATAACGAGAGATTACATCGCCAATGGTATAGTTACGAACGTGTCCCATGTGTAAACGACCAGAGGGATAAGGGAACATCGAGAGACAATAATATTTTTCTTTGGAAGGATCTTTGATAGCTTTGAATGTTTTATTTTCAGCCCAATATTTTTGTACTTCTGATTCAATAAGATCAGGACGGTATTGTTCTTGCATAATATTACCTTTTATATGAAAACCTACCGCACTTTTGGTGTGGAATGCCTCAAAAGAAGTAAAAAGTGCGGTCTAAATTGAAGATAGAAAATGTGGTATAGGATAGCCGAAAATGGCTAAAATTGATAGGAAAATTATTGATAACACTGTTGACTCAATGGAACTCGTCAGTGAATTATTTATTCATTACGTCTAAAAAATTAATTAAATTTCTACGTTGTTCATTAGATAGTTTTGCCCAATGATAATCCAATCTAGATTTTAGTGCGTCATTCCTTAATGGAACATAGGTTTCTTGCGAAGAAAAAGTTAAATTATCTGCTTTGCTATCTGCAAAAAACCAGCTAATTGGGGTATCCAAAATCACGGCAATATTGACCAAATGAGCAACATTAATTTTTGTCGCACCACGTTCATAACGCGAAAATTGTTGTTGAGAAACGCCAATTTGCTCTGCTAAATTTTCTGCGGTTAAACCTAATTCTTTTCTTCTTTGTTGAATTTTTCTTCCAATAGCAACATCTACTTCAACAGCAACAAATCTACTCATTCTCTTACCCGTAAAAATATTCAATGAATGATATTTTTCCCATTTATACTCTTGAGTTGATTGTTTTGATGTTGTATATTTCAAAATATACTCAACTAATGAGTATCAACTATAATTTACAACTCAAAAGGGAATTAAAATGAAAAGATTTGTACTACTTAGCCTATCTTTTCGCTTAGCTGGCTGCTTAATGATGCGACCTTATCCTCCTCAACCTGAGCCATACTGGTATAAAGAAGGAGCAACCGCACGAGATGCAAGCACAAAATTGGCAAAATGCAAATATGATGTTGGAATGAATAAAGTTGATCCCTCAGGGGAAATCTCATTAATCCATAGCTGTATGATCGCTGATGGTTTCCGCTGGCAAGTTTATCCAGAAGACAAAAAAGCATGGCAAGAAAAAGTTGATGCATTGCAAAAACAAGGATATCAACTTTATTAAAGGATAATCTAAATGGCAAAAAATATATTTTTGACAATGTTAGCAACGGTTGTTTTAACCGCTTGTTCATCAAGTTCAAAGGAAGTTGTTGGTATTGAAGATACCATTACTTTGGCTAATCACAGTACATTTCAATTAACATCATTGAAACTTAAACCAAAACGAGTCGAAAATCTTCGCATTATTACAAGAGGGCATAATGCAAGTGCGGTAGCTGGCGATGTTGCGGAAACAATTCTTTGTAACCCTTTCTCACTTTTTAACTTAATTGGAGCTTGTAGAGCCAAGATTTATACTCATTCAAAAGAAGATTTAATGGGCGAAATTACGCCAATTCAAAATATCAGTATCAGCTATGCTTATCCAAAATATAAGGAATTATTAAAGCAAAATATTGTTTTCAGTAAGCCAATAAATTACAGTCAAATTCCACTCTATTTCGTTCATGGCGATAATTATCTTGTTTATGATAATGAGCATTATAAATTAGCGGTACAATTCGCTATTGCTGTACGTTTCCAAAAGGACAATTTGAAAGACAGCTCCCAATTCTATTTTCAAAATACTGATTTTCAGTGTCAAGAAGAAGTGAGCGGCTTTACTAAAGAGCAATGGCAAGCTGATAACTACGCTTTAGCAGTCACAGAAGGAAAAAAACTCATTGTTCGCTGTCTTCAACGCCTAGATAAAACACATTTTGAAAATATAGGAAAACAAATTGAAGACTTTCGCAGTCATTATCTTTAATCAATAGATTGTAAGGTGCAATAAGTTGTACCTTACTATTCAGCATAATTTTTTACCGCTCTTTGTACAAAATATTGCTTATCTTCCCAACGCAACATTGTCATACGATTGCCCCAAACACAGCCCGTATCGAGCGCATAAATATTGCTAGGTGTTGGCGTATCCACTAAACTCGCCCAATGCCCAAAAACGAGATTTTGTGTTTTAAATAATGGATTATTCAAATTAAACCAAGGAGTAAGTTCTTGTGGTGCTTGATCCACAGGAGCTTTGCAATCAAAATCTAAACGATGATCCCAATAGCAAAAACGCATACGCGTAAAAGCATTAATGCTATAACGTAAGCGTGCTAATCCTTGTAAATCCGTAGACCAACGATCAGGCTGATTGTCATACATATTACTGATTAAATAATGATAATCGCCATTTTGTAATTCATTTTCTACTTCTTTAGCACAAGCTTTCGCAGTAGCTAAATCCCAATCTGGCGAAATGCCTGCGTGAGTCATGACAAAATCACATTTTTCATCATGAACCAGTAATGGCTGCTGACGCAACCAATCAATAAGTTCGGCAAAATCTGGGGCAGCAAAAATCTCATCGACCCGATCTTTAGGCTTAATTTTTTTGATACCAAGTGCGGTGGAAATTAAATGCAAATCATGGTTGCCTAAAACAGTTTGTGCTGATGTTCCTAAGGATTTTACCAAGCGCAAACAGTCCAAAGATTTATCCCCACGAGCAACTAAATCGCCTACCAGATAAAGCTTATCTTGTTTAGGATTGAATTGAACTTGCTCTAATAAAAGCTGTAATTCGTCATAGCAGCCTTGTAAATCACCGACTAAATAAGTTGCCATAATGTTGCTATTTATTGGTTATTCTAAATCTAACAAAATCTCATCTTCGCCTATCTCTTGCTTGTCTGCTGGCGGATTATCAGCGAGATAATTAGCCAATTTTGCATAATCAGCAATAGAGAGGTTTTCTGCTCGTGCATTTAAATCAATATCAAGTGTGGTCAATTGTTCAGCGGAAAATAAAGTTGATAAGGCATTGCGTAAGGTTTTTCGGCGCTGGTTAAAGGCTTGGGTAGTCACTCGATTTAACCAATACAAATCTTTTACAGGATGTGGCAATTCTTTATGTGGCACAAGACGTACAACCGCTGAATCCACTTTAGGCGCTGGTTTAAAGGCACTTGGTGGCACTTCTAACACTGGTAATACTTGGCAAAAATATTGCGCCATAATAGTTAAGCGTCCATAGGCTTTACTATTAGGAGCAGCACAAAGGCGTTTTACCACTTCTTTTTGCAACATAAAGTGCATATCTTGAATAATTGCATGGTACTTGAATAAATGAAACATTAAAGGTGTGGAAATGTTGTAAGGCAAGTTACCAAAAACACGCAATTTCTGATTTTTCTCAGCGAGTTTTTCATCAATATAAAGCTGTTCAAAATTAAATTGCATCGCATCATGTTCAATGACATTGAGCTTTTGATGTAAAAATGGATGATGACGTAAACGTTCAGCAAGATCACGATCCAGTTCAACAACAGTTAAGCGCTCTACTTTTTCTGCCACTGGTTCTGTCAATGCCCCTAAACCCGGTCCAATCTCAAGTAAAAATTGATCTTTTTGTGGATAAATTGCCATCACAATATTTTGGATAACATTATTATCATGCAAGAAATTTTGCCCAAAACGCTTACGCGCGGTATGTCCTAAATGTTTTTTTGAATTCATAAGTGAAAATTTGAATGGTAAAAATTGGCGGTATTATAAAACAAAAATCCCGACTTTGCGCCGGGATCTGATGATTAATTGAAATATTGAATATTAGCACGTTTACGTAGGGCTTTTACCCAGTCGCCAGATGCTTCTTTTAATTGTTGATTGACAATTTGCTGATATGCTTCTTGCATATAAGCATCTTGAGTTCTATCGCCATCACGCACATCTGTCACTTCTAAAATATGCCAACCGAACTCAGTTTTAAATGGTGCAGAAATCACGCCTTTTTTAGTAGATTGGATAGTTTTTGCAAATTGTGGCGCATACGCATCAGGGAACATAAAACCTAAACTTCCACCATTTGCACCAGAAAGGTAATCTTTAGAATATTTTAACGCAGCATCCGCAAAAGAAATTTTGTTTGCCAAAATATCTGAGCGAATTTGTGTCAATTGTGCTTTCGCTTGTGCATCATTTAACAACGGATTTAATTTCAATAAAATATGGCGCACATTGTATTCAGGTGCGGTTACTTTTTTCTCTTTTCCTTGTGACTTAGCTTGCTCAAGTAGCTGTTTTCCTAGAGCCTGAACTTCTTCACGAGTGACATCAACGCTGCTTCCAATTGCTTGATTACGAACTTCACCCATGATGATTTGATTAGCAATTTGTTTGCGATAAGCCTGATAATTAATGCCTTGATAATCTAAAGCATCAAGAAGCTGTCCGAAAGTTAAGCCATTTTGAGCAGCAATCCCTTCAATAATTTGGTCAATATGAGCTTGGCTTACCTTTACAGCTGATTGCTGAATCGCTTTTTGTACCAATAAATCATCAATGACGCTCTCTAAAGCTGCTTGACGATTAGCTTCGTTATTTGCACGTTTGCCCAATGCTCTTTTCACTTGGCTTTCTAAAATTGGATTGCCATCCACTGCAGCCACAACTCTTTCACGTGCTTGTGCAGTTGTTGCAACACTAAATAATCCAACGATTGAAAATAAAACTGTTTTTAAATTGAATACTTTCATTTTTTATTCCGCTTTGTTATTCCACGATAAGTTTGTAAAACCGTTCCTTAGAGTAGCAATTTTACAAAAGGTTCACAAACCTTATTTTGTCAATAATGCTACTTCGTAACGCCCATCAAATTGCATTGTGCGAACTTGCACTTGTTCACTGCGACTGGTTGGAATATTTTTCCCAACATAATCGGCTCGAATAGGTAATTCTCTGTGCCCACGATCAACAAAAATCACTAGCTCCACTTTCGCAGCCCGACCAAAATCAACCAAAGCATCAAGTGCGGCGCGAATTGTGCGCCCCGTAAACAATACATCATCCACTAAAATCAAGGTTTTATTTTGGATATTAATATAATTTGATGCGCCACTATAAACGGGCAATTGGTGTTGTTGGTCTGCATACTCTAAATCATCACGATAAAAAGTAATATCCAAATCAATAGAAGGCAACTCAATGTTACTCAACTCAGCAATTCTTCGCTTTAGTAATTCTGCGATTTCAGCACCTCTACGCTTAATCCCAACAATTATCACATCATCTAAAGATTGATGCTTTTCAATAATTTCATGGGAAATGCGAGAAATTGTGCGCATGAATTGACTTTCAGCAATAATGATTTTTTCTGCCATTTTTTATCCTAAAACGCTCATCAAAAAATTGTGCTTACTATAGCAAACAAATCTAAAAACTCGCAGAAAAATTACCGCACTTTTTGTAAAAGAAAGTGCAATGTAAATGTCACCATTTCGAACAACTAGATATTTTTGCTAAAAGTGTGAAGCATTTCGCATTTTTAATCTTTTAAAAACAATACAATGTTAATAAGTTGTTAACATTTGAAATATATTGTAACAATTTACATCATTTTTGGTTACAAAAATGGTCAATTCAAACATACTCAGGAGAAAATAAAATGATTATTGGTTGTCCAAAAGAAATTAAAGTTCAAGAGTATCGTGTAGGTCTAACTCCTGCCAATGTTCAATCCTATGTGGAGGCTGGGCATACTGTTTATATTGAAACCCATGCTGGTGCAGAAATTGGTTTTAGCGATGAAGCCTATCAAAAGGCTGGTGCGCTTATTGCAGACAAAGAAACACTTTTTGCTAAAAGTGATTTAATTATTAAGGTTAAGGAGCCTATTGAGGAAGAATACCATTATTTCCGAGAAAACCAATCACTTTATACTTATCTTCATCTTGCTGCAGATAAACCTCTCACTGAAATGCTTCTGAATAAAAAAATTCAATCCATTGCTTACGAAACCATTAAAACCCCAACTGGCTTACCTTGCCTAGCACCAATGAGCGCTATTGCAGGTCGCTTAGCGACTCTTGAATCAGCAAAATATATCCAAAAAACTTTTGGTGGAGCGGGTATATTATTGAGTGGAACCGCTGGCACACCTAAAGCCAAAATCGTGATTCTTGGTGCTGGTGTGGTAGGATTGAATGCGGCACAAGTTGCCGTTGGCATTGGCGCAGATGTAACTATTCTAGACATTAATGCGGAACGCCTAGCTTATATAGATCAAATCTTCGGAATGAAAATTAAAACTCGCACTAGTTCAAGAGGTAATATCTTAGATTTATTACCTGAAGCAGATGTTGTAATTGGTGCAGTATTAATCCCTGGCGCAAAAGCACCGCACTTATTACGCCGTGAAGACCTAAAATTGATGAAAAAAGGTTCTGTTTTGGTGGATGTTGCTATTGATCAAGGTGGCTGTTTTGAAACTTCAAAGCCAACCACACACAATAATCCTACTTATGAAATCGATGGAGTCATCCATTACTGTGTTGCCAATATGCCCGGTTGTGTTGCTCGTACATCAACATTAGGACTTACAGATTCAACGCTCAGTTATGGACTTAAAATCGCTAAACTAGGTGTAAAAGAAGCATGTTTATCAGATCCAGCACTATTGCAAGGTTTAAATACTTATAATGGTAAATGTACTTTCAAAGGTGTAAGCGAAGCATTTGGACTAGAATATACCCCACCTGAAGTTGTACTAGCTTAATGGTTTCTTTTTCAGTATTATCCACCCACTAAATCTTGCTAAAGCCTAGAAGGGTTTTAGCAAGATTGTGCTTAACTATTCTGAGGTAATTATGACAACAAAAGAAAAACGACAGTCTTGGTCAAGTCGACTGGCTTATGTTCTTACTGTAGCTGGTGCGACGATTGGTTTTGGTGCAACTTGGCGATTCCCTTATCTCGTGGGAGAAAATGGTGGTGGGGCATATGTTTTACTGTTTTGCCTTGCCATGATCGTTATTGGTATCCCCATGATTTTGGTAGAAAATGTGATTGGTCGTCGTATGCAAATCAATAGCGTGGATGCTTTTGGAGGGAGTGCAAATGGCAAAAAAATCAACCGTACTTGGAAACTTCTTGGTTACATGGGACTACTAGGATCTTTTGGTATTCTTGCTTATTACATGGTTCTAGGGGGTTGGGTATTAACCTATATCGGTAGTCTTATTTCTGGTAATCTTGATCTTTCTAATCCTGTAACAATTGATACAACATCACAATTTTTTACTGACAATATTCAAAATAACCCGACGCTTATTCTGATTTATACCGCACTTTTTGTGTTAGCAAACTACATTATTTTGGTCAAAGGCGTTGTCAATGGAATTGAACGATCGGTTAAATATTTGATGCCATTATTATTTATATTTCTATTAGTGATGATCGTTAGAAATATAACTTTACCGGGAGCAATGGAAGGAATTAAATTCTACCTGATTCCTGATTTTTCAAAAATCACAGGTAAGCTTTTTGTCTTTGTATTAGGTCAAGTTTTCTTTGCATTAAGCTTAGGTTTCGGTGTTTTAATCACATTGTCTAGTTATTTAGATAAAAAAGAGAATTTAGTCAAAACAGCAACTATTACAGGCGTTGTCAATACGCTGATTGCTTTAGCAGCAGGCTTTATGATTTTCCCATCATTATTTACTTTCAATGTATCACCAAACTCAGGACCAACTCTTGTATTCCAAAGCTTACCTATTGTGTTTTCACATATGTGGGCTGGTGGTGTTTTTGCGACGATTTTCTTTAGTTTATTAGTGATTGCAGCCTTAACAACGTCCTTGACTATTTATGAAGTGTTAATCACAGCATTACAAGAAAAAACCAAACTAAACCGTAAACAAGCTATTGCGTTAACTCTGGGCGCAATCTTTATATTAGGCAATGTCCCCTCTACTTTAGGAGATAACGTTTGGCGCAATGTCTCTATTATGGGAATGAGTATTTTCGATGCTTTCGATTATGTGAGTGGAAATATTTTATTTATTTTAACCGCACTTGGTAGCGCTATTTTCGTTGGATTTGTATTAAAAGATGAAGCGAAAAAAGAATTAGGAGCAGGTGAAAAATTCACTAATATTTGGTTTAACTATGTGAAGTATATTATCCCTATCATTATCTTAGTTATTTTTATCAATTCTCTTTAGTTTAAAGGGGCGAAAGCCCCTTGAATCAATAACTTGCGCCATGTGATGGTAATTGTTCTCCGTCTAAATAAGCACTTCCGTTAATTAATTTGAGCCTATCACTGACAAACCATTGCACCACTAAAGGATAAATGCGTAATTCTTGCGTTTTCACTCGTTGCTCAATATCTGTCACAGTATCTGCAGGGAAAACAGGTACTTTAGCTTGTAATACCACCGCACCTGCGTCAACTTCTTCATTCACAAAATGCACGGTTGTACCATGCTCAGTTTCACCAGCATCCAATGCCTGTTGATAAGTATTTAAACCAGGAAATTTAGGCAACAAAGAAGGATGAATATTCAAAATTTTCCCCACAAAACGCTGAGTAAATTCTGCAGTTAGAATTTTCATATAACCAGCCAAAACAATTAAATCAGCATTAATCGATTGGATATAATCGCCAATCGCTTGATCCATTGCCTGATTATCGACAAAATTTTTGCGTAAGAATGTTTGGGTAGGAATATTTTCTAGTTTTGCTCTTTGTAAACCAAATGCAGAGGATTTATTACTTATTACGGCGCAAATTTCAGCTGAAATGCGACCGCACTTACAGGCATCAATCAATGCCTGTAATGTCAATCCTTCACCAGAAATTAAAACAACGATCTTTTTCATTAGCCAATCACAACTTGTTCTTCATCGGCATTAGCATGCTCAATTTTACCAATTACCCATGCGGTTTCACCGGCTTGCTGCAATAATGCTAATGCTGTTTCCACATCTTCTTGTGGAAGAGCAATAATCATACCGACACCGCAGTTAAAGGTTCTATACATTTCATGACGGTCAATATTGCCTTGCTCTTGCAACCATTTAAAAATAGGCTGCCATTCCCAACTTTTCTCATCAATCACAGCCTTAACCGAAGCTGGTAACACACGAGGGATATTTTCCCAGAAACCGCCACCGGTTAAATGACAAATAGCATGAACATCAGCATGCTTAATTAATTGTAAAACGGATTTCACATAAATTTTGGTTGGCGCAAGGGCTTGCTCTGCTAATGGGCGACCAGCTAATTGTTCTGTTGCAGGATCAATTCCAGCCACATCAATCACTTTGCGAATTAGGGAATAACCATTAGAATGAGGTCCACTTGAAGCGAGGGCAATTAACGCATCTCCCACTTTAACGTTGGAGCCATCAATAATTTCGGATTTCTCAACAACACCGACACAGAAACCAGCTAAATCATAATCTCCAGCATGATACATTCCCGGCATTTCTGCAGTTTCACCACCAACTAGGGCACAACCAGATTGTACGCAACCATCGGCAATCCCTTTAATCACATCAGCGGCAACATCCACTTCTAATTTTCCTGTTGCATAGTAATCTAAGAAAAATAACGGTTCTGCACCTTGCACCACAAGATCATTTACGCACATAGCCACTAAATCAATCCCAATGGTGTCATGTTTTTTCAAGTCAATCGCAAGACGTAATTTAGTCCCAACACCATCAGTGCCAGACACAAGCACAGGCTCTTTATATTTCGTTGGCAAAGCACACAAAGCACCAAAACCGCCTAAACCACCAATAACCTCTGGTCTAGTTGTGCGCTTTACATCAGATTTAATGCGTTCCACTAATGCATTTCCAGCATTGATATCTACACCTGCGTCTTTATAACTTAATGATTGTTTACTCACGATTGTATCCTAAAAATTAGTATTGTTAATGAAAACGGGCGCTATTGTAACACGCTCACGCAATCGTTTGCGATAGATTTTATAAAGAAATTTTATTTCATTTATTTTTATGATGGAATTAGATCTTCAAGAAAAATTGTGACAAAATAATTCGTCGCTAAAGTATCCAAAATTCAAGGAGTTAAAAGTGAAAAAACTAGGCCTTATTTTTAGCGCTATTTTATTATCGGCTTGCGCCCAACAAACGACAAATGATCTCAAATTATCCCCTCCAGATATAATTAAATCTGGCCTTATTCCTTTATATCAAAATAGCCAAGAATATATTGATACAAATTCAGTACAGGTAGATAAATCAAATAAACGCTTAGTTCATCTCGATGTTGTAACGAATTTATCAACAGCAGCTTTTGTTTACAAAGAGCAACCTGATACCTACGCAAAATCTCTCCGTAAGCATAAAACACTTAACTGTGAAAATTATATTTTGATTCACAATCAACAAACTTTTTATTCTGAATTTTGGGGAGAGGGTTTATCGACAATAAAACAAGCACAACCAACGCAACCAACAGCAATAGCAAAACACTCGCCACTATATACTGTAGGGCAGGTAATATGTGAAAAATTGTATCGCAATTGGTAAAAAGAAGTTATAATCCAGTTCCTCATTTTATTTTTATTATTATTTTTTATCATTGTTTTTCATATACGGATACCCTTTTGTATATGAACGTTGAATATAATCAGTAATAGCTCGTCACTATTACGAAACTGTAGGACAAAACGGATTTTATCCCATGAGTTTCATTTAAGTTATATCAACCTATAAATGACAAAACGGCGTAATTTTTAGTTACGCCGTTTTTTTAGAGCAAAATTTTCTCTTTTACAACCGCTCTTTTTCTCCACCAAATTCATCTAAAAGATTGTCGGTTAATTTAGCCAGTATGCCCGTCATCAAGACAAAATCCGCATCAAAGCGTTGAGCAAAATCTTCTTTCAAAATATCATCATTTTGTTCACGAATTTGATCAGCAAATTTTAAGCGTTTTAAACTTGCATCTTCATTCAGGGTAAAACTCAAATGCTCGTCCCAATCCAGTGATAATTTGGTCACATATTTGCCTGAATTTAATAAGCCTAAAATTTCTTCACTATCAAGGGTTTGCTGTTTACAACGAATTACCGCTTGATCTTGACTGCCTTGCAATTCTGCATCTTCCAATACGGTCAGCCATTGAGGTTCATTTCCCTTGACCCAATCGGTCATAATCAAACTTGGTTCATTAGCAAAAGCCAAAGGAACAACAGGCAAAGAACCTAGAGATTTTCTCAGCAAAGCTAAACAATCTTCGGCTCGTTTGCTTGAGGCGGTATCAATGTAAATTAAGTTTTTTTCCGCATCAATCCACATAGCAGTGTGCTGATTTTTACTAAATGCCCGTGGCAATAAAGTGGCTATCACATCATCTTTTAATGCCTGCTTTTCAATTTTTTTCAGCTTTCGATTTTCTTTTTGTTCAAGTTGCTCAATACGTTCATCCAACTCACGTTTAATGACTTGTGCGGGCAAAATCTTTTCTTCTTTATGCGCAACGAGCAATATTTGCTTGCCAACAGAAAAATATAATAACTCACTTTCACGCAAAGGCTCAGACCAACCAAATTTACTCATATCGGATTGCTGGCAAGGATGATATGCACATTGTAGCAACTGGGATTGTAAATTTTCTGCTGACCAATCAAGAGATTTCGTCAAGCGATAAACTAGGGCATTTTTAAACCAAAACATCGTTCTTCCTCAAGGGTTTTCATGTACAATATGGCGTTATTGTAACTTATTCGAGATAAAAATATGCAACATAAATTAATTAGCTTTATTGGTGGCGGAAATATGGCGCAAGCTATTGTTTTTGGCTTATTAAAACAGGGCTATCCTGCCGAGCTTATTTGTGTTTGTGATCCAAACCAGCATCGCCGAGATTTATTCAGTGCGCAAGGAACACAAGTGAGTGATGATAATGTTAAAGCCATACAAGATGCTGAAGTTATTTTACTCGCAGTCAAACCGCAAATTATGGCTGACGTTTGTGCGCCATTAAGTGCGGTGGATTTTTCCAATAAATTAGTGATTTCCATTGCGGCAGGGATTTCTACCGCAAGATTAACTGCGCTTTTACCAAGCGCAAAAAATATTATTCGTGTTATGCCAAATACGCCAGCATTAGTTTCACAAGGCATGGCTGGCTTATTTGCTACGGAGCAAGTACCAACCGCATTAAAACAATTTGCTCAAGACTTATTAAGTGCGGTAGGAAAAATCTGTTGGCTTGAACAAGAGCAAGACATGCACTCAGTGACCGCAGGCTCAGGAAGTAGCCCAGCTTATTTCTTTTTATTTATGGAAGCTATGCAACAAGCCTTAGTAGAAATGGATCTAGATCCGCAAACCGCTCGCTTATTAGTACAACAATCTGCATTAGGGGCAGCACAAATGGTGATTGACAATCCACAGACAGCCTTATCAGCTCTGAGAGAAAATGTCACATCAAAAGGCGGAACAACCGCGGCTGCCTTAGCGGTTTTTGAGCAAAAAAATATGACACAAACAATCAAGCAAGCAATGCAAGCCTGCGTGCAACGTTCACAAGAAATGGAGAGTTTATTTTAATGAGAGTTTCACCTTTTAGCTGGTTGGCTATTTGTTTATTTGGCTATTTCTTTGCTTACGGCGTTTTTGTGCCTTATTTTCCCGTGTGGCTAAAATCTCAGTCATACGATGAAACCACCATTGGTTTAATCTTAGCTAGCGCTTACTTTTTCCGTGCCTTAGGCGGAATTTGGTTTTCTTCTTTAGTTAAACTTCCTTCGCAACTCATTAGCGGTTTACGCTATTTAGCTTGGGCAACTTGTGCTTTGATGTTTATCGCAGGCTTTATTGCACCGCATTTTTGGTTACTTTGTATCTTAGTCGGGCTTTTTTCCATGGCAAATTCAGGGGGCATACCTTTAATGGATACCCTTTCTACCACTTGGCAGCAACAACAAGGCGTTGATTATGGTAAAGCACGTATGATTGGCTCCATTGCTTTTGCCGCTGGTGTGGTGATTTTCGGCTATGTGATTGAAATGATTGATGCGGAAAATATTGTGTGGATTTTGACCGCACTTTTAGTCCTTTATGCATTGGGGCAAATGGCAATTCCAACCCATCCACCAGTGGATCCGATTAAGCCAACCCAACAAGAAAATACAGATATAGAAAATGCCCATTTTAGTTTTGCGCAATTACTAAAAAACAAAGTAACATTACGCTTGCTTATTGCCATTTCACTTATTCATGGTTCTCATGCGGCTTATTATTCTTACAGCGTTTTATACTGGCAAGAATTGAATATTCCGCTACAAGCCATTGGCAGCCTTTGGGCATTAAGTATTGTGGCAGAAATTGTACTCTTTTTCTTTTCGTCCAAATGGTTTAGTAATTGGAAAGTAAGCTCATTATTTTACCTCGCTGCTGTAGGGGCGGTTGTGCGCTGGGGCGGTTTAAGTATTGCGGACAATATCGCCATGATTGCTTTTATCCAACTTTTACATAGCATCACTTTTGCCACTAGTCATTATGCCATGATCCGCTATATTTCAACTCAGCCGCATCAAGCTATTGCCAAGTTACAAGGCTTATATAACAGTCTGGCAGCCTGTATTGCGATTGGTTTGTTAGCTGGACTATCGAGCTTAATTTACCCAATTTCGCCGTTTTATACTTTCTTAACTATGATGCTTATTGCAGTGCTGGCTATCCCGATTATTCCAAGAAATATCAGTGCATTTCGTCAAACCGTTATCACTAGAGTTGAAGAATGAAAGACAACGCATTAATCGAGCTTTTCTTAAATGAATTATGGTTAGAAAAGGGATTATCTGAAAATACAATCCAATCTTATCGCTTGGATCTGACCGCACTTTCGCAATGGCTAGAACCTCAAGGGCTGGGCTTTGAAACCCTTGATGCAGTGGATTTACAAACATTTTTAGGCGAGCGTTTAGTTCAAGGTTATAAAGCTACCAGCACCGCCAGAATGTTAAGCGCCTTGCGCAAACTGTTTCAATATTTGTATCGGGAAAAATATCGTATAGATGATCCAAGTGCGGTGCTAAGTTCGCCTAAATTACCAAGTCGCTTACCCAAATATCTCACGGAACAACAGGTAACCGACTTGCTCAATACGCCAAACACAGAAATTCCCTTAGAGTTAAGAGATAAAGCCATGTTGGAATTATTGTACGCTACGGGTTTGCGTGTCACAGAATTGGTCAGCTTGACTATTGATAGTATCAATATCAATCAGGGTGTTGTACGAGTTATCGGTAAAGGCAATAAAGAGCGTATTGTGCCTATGGGAGAGGAGGCGAGCTATTGGGTTCGCCAATTTGTCTTATATGGGCGTGCTTTTCTGTTAGATGGGCAAAGTTCTGATGTGGTCTTTCCAAGTCGCCGAGGTACACAAATGACCCGCCAAACTTTTTGGCATCGAGTGAAATATTATGCGGTATTGGCTGAAATTGATACCGCCGCACTTTCGCCCCATGTTTTACGCCATGCCTTTGCCACCCATTTAGTCAATCACGGCGCAGATTTGCGTGTGGTGCAAATGTTGTTGGGACACAGCGATTTATCCACTACGCAAATTTATACTCATGTGGCAAAAGAGCGATTAAAACATTTACATGCAAGATTTCATCCAAGGGGATAATAAATTCAATACAATTGTGAACAACAAATTAAGCTCAAAAAATAAGGACGAAAATTTTCGTCCTTAATTTTATTTAATACTAAACTAGAATTTTGCTAGCAACATCGCTTCTAATTTTTCTTGGTCAGCGGCAAATTTACGGATACCGTCTGCTAATTTTTCCACTGCCATTGGATCGCTATTGTGTTGCCAATAGAATTCACTTTCAGTTAATGCTTGTGGTTTTTCTTGAACCTCGCCTTTGAATTCCAATTTGCGCACAAGTGCGGTGGTATTTTCTTGTAATTCTTTTAATAGCGCTGGAGCAATAGTTAAACGATCGCAACCTGCTAACTCAGTAATTTCGCCAACATTACGGAAACTTGCGCCCATTACCACGGTGTTATAACCATATTGTTTGTAGTAATTATAGATTTTCGTTACAGAAATCACGCCCGGATCTTCAGCTGGTGCATATTCTTTCTTATCGCTATTTGCTTTGTACCAGTCAAGAATACGACCAACGAAAGGAGAAATTAAGTAAACGCCAGCTTCTGCACAAGCACGAGCCTGAGCTTCGGAGAATAACAAGGTTAAGTTACAATTAATGCCCTCTTTTTCCAAAATTTCTGCTGCGCGAATACCTTGCCAAGTTGATGCGATTTTGATCAAAATACGATCATTACTAATACCTGCTTCGTTATACAGTGCGATAAGTTTACGTGCTTTTTCTACAGTAGCTTGTGTATTATAAGAAAGGCGCGCATCCACTTCAGTTGAAATACGTCCCGGTACAATTTTTAAAATTTCTAAACCAATATTTACCGCTAATTTATCTTCAGCATCAATTAGTTGCTGTGCTTTATCCGCACTTTTTGCTTTTGCATACGCAATTGCCTCATCAATTAACGATGCATATTGTGGTAATGATGATGCACTTAAAATTAGAGATGGATTTGTGGTTGCATCTTGTGGTTGATATTTTTTAATTGCTTCAATATCACCTGTATCTGCAACGACTACTGTCATTTCGCGTAAAGCATCTAATTGTGTTGTCATAGTTTTTCCTTTTGTTTATCTATACAGAATTGAACTGGCATACAATAGCATATCTTGGAAATTATGAAATCATTATTTTGATTTTAAAAGCAGAGTTTAAAATAAGAATAAGCACATTCTTCGCCTTATTTATAATGCTTTTTAGCGCAATTTTATTTATAATCTTGGCTAATTTTCGGCAAACAAAATAGCACAACAATGAAAAAGACTTATACCCTACTTTCTCTCTCAATTTTTACCGCACTTTATAGCTTATCTTCCCAAGCAAGTTTACAACAACAATGCTTAGTAGGCGTGCCTCATTTCAATGGTGAAATCATTCAGGGCAATCCCAATGATTTGCCTGTTTATATTGAAGCTGATAAGGCTGAGCTCGAACAATCGAGCGTAGCTCGCTACGAAGGCGATGTAAATGTAAAACAAGGCAATCGTCATCTAACAGCAGGTATGATTGAAATTGAGCAAGCAGGTAAAGACAAAAGCACTCAACGTTATGCTTATGCAAAAAATGGCTTTGACTATAAAGACAATTTAATTAATTTAGATGGAAACAATGCGAAGATCCATCTAAATAGTAAAGATGCCAATATTCAAGATGCAAACTATCAATTAGTTGGACGACAAGGTCGAGGTACTGCAAAAGAAGTTGAGTTACGAGAAAATTATCGTTTAATGAAAAATGCCACTTTCACATCTTGTTTACCAAATGATAATTCTTGGTCTATTGATGCCAAAGAAATGCGCCAATATATCAAAGAAGAGTACGCTGAAATGTGGCATGCTCGCTTTAAAATCGCTGGTGTTCCTGTTTTCTACACACCTTATTTACAATTACCAATAGGCGATCGCCGTCGTTCTGGATTGCTTATTCCAAATGCAGGAATTTCTAGTCGTGATGGCTATTGGTATGCTCAACCATTTTATTGGAATATTGCACCGAACTTTGATGCTACATTTACGCCAAAATATATGTCTCATCGTGGCTGGCAATTAAATGCAGAAACGCGTTATTTAACTCGTATTGTTGAAGGTAAAATCGCAGCTGAATATTTAAACACGGATCGCTATTCCGATTATTTAGAGACAGATAGAGATCGTCATCTATTGTACTGGGAGCATAATTCTAGTTTCCTAAAAGATTGGCGTTTAAATGTAAACTATACGAAAGTAAGCGATAAACGTTACTTCAATGATTTTGACTCTAGATATGGGAATAGTACAGATGGCTATGCAGATCAAAATGCACGTATTGCTTATTACCAGCCTAACTACAATATTTCTATTGCAGTAAAACAATTCCAAGTTTTTGATGAAGTAGATGTTGGACCTTATCGTGCATTACCACAAATTGACTTTAATTATCATCGCAATGAAATACTGAATAGCCCAATTGACTTTAGTCTATTTTCACAAGCCGTTCATTTTGATAATGACAGTGCATTAATGCCTACTGCTTGGCGTTTCCATATAGAACCAAGCTTATCCTTACCACTTGCTAATCGCTATGGTAGTTTAAATATTGAAACTAAACTTTATGCTACTCGCTATCAGCAAAAACGCGGTAAGGGCGAGAATGCAGAAGATGTGAAGAAAAAAGTTAATCGTGTACTACCACAAGTTAAACTTGATTTTCAAACTGTCTTAGCCAATAAACAGAGCTTTATCGATGGCTATACACAAACATTAGAGCCAAGACTTCAATATTTATACCGCCCTTATAAAGATCAATCAGATATAGGTATAAAACAAAATAATAATGATTATTTAGGTTTTGGTTATGACTCAACCTTATTACAACAGGATTACTTCTCGTTATTCCGTGATCGTCGCTATAGTGGTTTAGATCGTATTGCATCTGCTAATCAATTTACCATTGGGGGAACAACCAGATTCTATGATGAAAAGAGTAACGAACGTTTCAATTTATCCATTGGTCAGATCTATTACATCACAAATTCACGTATCGATAATAACCAACAAAATAGTACACAAGGAAGCTCATCATCTTGGGCATTAGAAAGTAACTGGCGAATTAATAAGAAATGGAACTGGCGTGGAAGCTATCAATATGATACTCGCTTAAACAAAACTTCTTTGGCAAATACTGTTCTAGAATATAATCCAGAAAATAATAACTTAGTACAACTAAGTTATCGTTATGTAAGCCAAGATTATATTGATCAAAACCTGGCTGGCAAAAACACTTATGGTCAAAGCATCAAACAGTTAGGAATAGCTGCGGCTTGGGAATTAAATAATAATTGGGCTGTAGTGGGTCGTTATTACCAAGACTTGGCTCTCAAAAAACCAGTTGAGCAATACTTAGGTGTTCAATACAACACTTGCTGTTGGTCTGTTGGTGTTGGCGCTAGACGATATGTAACAAGTAAAGCTAATCAAAGTGCCGATGAAGTACTTTATGATAATAGCTTTAGTGTCAACTTTGAATTACGTGGTCTATCCCCAACAGACCACAAAAGTGGTATAGAGGATATGCTTAAAAGAGGAAAACTACCTTATATTAAAGCCTTTAGCCTCTACTAATTTCGAGTTTCATAAAAACATAAAAAATAAACCGCACTTTAAAAGTGCGGTTTATCTCAGACCATTGACAAACCTCTAGACATCTTTCTAGAGGTTTGATCTAATAGGCATCTCAAAAAAGGAAATGCCTATGCTCAAAAATACCACCTCTCCCCAATATGAGCTCGAGATGATAAGTCTCGAACAACTCGTGCCTAAAGACCGTCTTGTCCGTAAGGTGGCG